>CAZQFM010000127.1:0-1511 GCA_964592705.1 uncultured Erysipelotrichaceae bacterium | reverse complement strand
TTCATCTTCTTTTTCACCAAAATAAATGCGAGAAAGAGCTACGGTACGAATTTGAAGTTCATGGCAAATATCTTTTAATAGAGCATTTTTTATTCTTAATAGCCTACTATCATTTGCGGCAATAGATACATAAAAACAAGGAAATAACTGATGACAATTGGTAACATAACGCTTTATTTGGTCCATATCTTCATTTATAAGATAGGTTTCTAAGCTACTTTGATCTCCTGCAGTCAACACGACACACTGTTTCGTATAAGATGCAAGTTGCTGTAAAGTAAGCTTTTCTTTTTGCGTATTTAAGTAAGTTGATAATTTTAATAAAGATTGATATCCTTCATCATTTTTTGCTAGAACAACAAAACTATATAATACATCCTCTTCTTCACACGTAACTTCTAAACCAAAAATAGGCTTAATTCCTTTCTGTTTACAAGCATGATAAAAAGCCATTGCCCCATGCATTACCTTTCTATCGGTTAAAGCAACCGCGCGATATCCATAGCGCAATGTTAACTCTATAATCTTAGAGATGGTCAAAGTACTTTCTAATAATGTATAAGCACTTCTTACATGTAAATGAACACTCAATATCATCACCTTCTTATTTTTTATTTTACCATATTTCTAGACATATATCCTATACAAAATAAATACAAATAAAAAAAGGTCTTTTACATTTGACCTTTAATTTTCTTTAACACGTTCAACTAAATCCTGAATTAACTGATGAACAGTATCATCATTCAATTGTTTTACACCACATGCAAGACGATGTCCACCGCCATTGTAACGATTAGCAATATCATTAATTGCTATCATTTGTGAACGTAAACTTCCATTATAAATAATTTCTCCTTGTTCATCTTTTTCAGTCTCTACAAAAAGAGCCCATACTTGAAATTCATTCACATTTCCTAAAGCATGTACTTTCTCTTTTGCCTCTTTTAAAGTAAGACCAAAGGACGTATAATCCTCTTCTTTTACTTTGATATAGGCAACTCCATCAAGAAAAACTGCATGTTGTTGTAGAAAAGTTTCAAATTGAAATTCTTTATAGCTTCTAGAGAAGTTCTCACGATTCACATTCGCAATATCTACGCCAAAAGATAATAGATAAGCGGCTGTTTGTAAAGTTCGATGAGTAGTCGCTTGAATAGAGAATTGTAACGTATCCGCTATAATACCACTATACAAATAGCGCGCACATTCAGATGATAAGACTTCCTTATGTTCTTGTAACATAATTCCTATAATTTCAGAAGTTGCACCTGCGCCTTCCTCAACGTATTCTACATCTGCATAAGTCTCAACAAAAACATGATGATCTATTTTAATCTTATATTTCGCTGTTTTCCAACGTTTATCATCAATACGATCGGCATTTGCTGTATCCAAGATAATAGCTAAAGATGATGTGATAACATCATCTTCTACTGTATCAATAGGTGGAAAGAATTTCGCACTAGGACCAACAGAAGTCCCTAATGCATACACCTTTTTCGTAGGAT
>CAZQFM010000126.1:0-1577 GCA_964592705.1 uncultured Erysipelotrichaceae bacterium | reverse complement strand
TTTCATGAATTAGATAAATTTCATCCAGAATTGGCGACCAAAATTGTAGATCGTGTTCATGGGTTAACGACATTACAAGATGAGAATCCATATACAGAAATTATGAATCGCTTTCAGGATATTTATATGAATATGGGGATGGTTCTTACAGAGAGTAATGTAAAAAAGAGAGATTGTGATTTACAGAAGGTAAAAGACTATATAGAAGGTGTTTATGAAGAGTATAAACAGATTGCTAGTGTAAAGAAGGAATTATTAGAGGTTATTCAAGAAAATAAGGATGCCCTTGTACAAGTAGAGAATATTGAAAGTATGGATATTTCGCTCGATGATATCTTCTCTTGTAAATATTTACGAGTTCGTTTTGGTAGGTTACCAATTGATAGTATTGATAAATTACAGTTTTATAAAAACCATCCTTTTATTTTTAACTCTTTCAATGTAGATCATAATTATAGTTGGTGTGTATACTTTACGACACCTAAATATGAGGGAGAAGTGGATAATATTTTCTCTTCCTTGTATTTTGAACGTATTCGTATTCCTGACTTTGTCCATGGTACGCCAGAAAAAGCGAAAGAGATGTTACGTTCAGAGATTGATAATGATTATGTGCAATTAGCATATGTGGATGAGAAGCTTGATGAACTTTTGGCTTCGTGTAAAGAGCATTTCTGTGATATTCAAGCAGAATTAGCATTTTTAAATCAAACATTTGATGCACGAAAATATGTTGTGAACTTAGGAGAGAGGTTTTCCATTACTGGCTTTGTGGATGAGGATGATGTTGAGAAAGTGAAAGCAACTTTTCATGATTTGCAAGCAGTAGAATTAGAAGTATTGCCTGCACATAGTGATAAGCGCTTAACACCGCCAACAAAACTAAAAAATGGTTGGTTTACACGTCCATTTGCGATGTTTGTAGAGATGTATGGTATGCCGAACTATGAGGATATTGATCCTACACCGTTTGTAGCACTTACATATACCCTTTTATTTGGTGTCATGTTTGGTGATTTAGGTCAAGGGTTAGTCCTTAGCCTTGTTGGTTATCTTGCCTATAAATGGAAAGGTATGAAGCTTGGTGAAGTAGGGGTTCGTATTGGGCTTTCTTCTGCTTTCTTCGGATTGGTATTTGGATCTGTATTTGGAGATGAAGAACTTTTGAACCCTATGTTTCATGCACTAGGTTTTAAAGAAAAACCCATTCATATTATGGGGAGTGACTTTATTATGCCACTCTTAATTATGGCTATTGGAATAGGTGTTATTTTAATTGTTTGTAGTATATGTATTAATATTTATATTCATTTTAAACGAAAAGATTATAGTACACTTTTCTTCTCACCAAATGGGCTTGCTGGTATTACTTTATACGCAGGATTAATTGGAGGAGTCGTAGCACAATTCTTGTTTGATATAGCTGTATTCAATGGTATTTATATTTTATTTGTTATTATATTGCCGTTAATCATTATGTTTTTACAAGAGCCACTTCATCATAAGTTAGAAGGAAAAGAAATGTTTCCAGAAGGTTTTGGTGGATTCTTTACACAAAGTTTCTTTGAACTTTTTGA
>CAZQFM010000125.1:347-1684 GCA_964592705.1 uncultured Erysipelotrichaceae bacterium | reverse complement strand
AATAATTCTACTAAAACTTGACGACAAGCACCACATGGAGCTGCTAATAAATCACCATCACTAACAATTGCAATCGCTTGTATATCATCTTTACGATATCCCATGGAATAAGCACTAAATATAGCATTTCGTTCAGCACAGTTTGTTAAGCCAAAGCTCGCATTCTCAATATTGGCACCTATAATATATATATTATCTTTTGTTAATACACATGATCCAACATGATAATTCGAATAAGGCGCATATGCATTTTCCATAGCATCAAACGCTTTATTTAATAAAACTTCATAATCTACCATAATTTACCTCCTATAATATAGATTCCAACGATTGCCGCAAGTAACGATATCAATAAGACTGATCCTGCCGCATAATCTTTAATTTTTTTCGCTTCTTTATGATAATCTGGAGAAATAAAATCAACAATCCCCTCTATGGCACTATTGACTAGTTCAAATGCTAAAACCAATAAGATAGCTCCTATTATAAAACACCATTCCCATGCAGATAAACGTAGAGGAATACAAATTCCAATTACAAAAAAAGCAATCAGCGTATGCAATTGAATACTTCGATCATGTGTACTTCCATACCATAACCCTTGCAATGCATATTGAAACTTATTCTTATATTTTTTTAGAAACAATATCATCTAATATCACATCCTGTAATTGAAACATTTCTTTTTCTTCTTCTTCAGACATATGATCATAACCTAACAAATGTAATAAGCCATGTGTAAACAAGAAACATACTTCACGACGAAGAGAGTGTCCATATTCTTCTGCTTGCGATATAACAGCTTGTACATTAATAAATATATCGCCTAATTCATTCTCACCTTCTAGCTTTTCATAATCATCTTCATGATCGTTTAGCGCAAAACTAATCACATCTGTCGGTTTATCAATATTTCGATATTCTTTATTTAGTTTATGAATATCCTCTTCTCCTAATAAGATAATACTTGCACAATAATGATCTTTTAACTTTAAAATATGCTCTGTTTTTTCTGCAATCATCAAGAAGTCTTTTTCATATTGATTCCATTCCTCACTCTGCGTCTGATTAACGATTGTTAACTCCATATGTTACACCTCAATTCTTACTACATTATAGCATTACCTATACGAATATGAAATACATAACTGAGAATTCTTTCGCACCATGAGCGCAAGGTTACTATAAGAAAACACTGTCCTAAAATGAACAGTGCTTTATGAAAAAAGTTTTACCTATACTTTTTCAAACTTTTAAATAAGTCTTACACTTTAAACATGAACTCGATTTAACTTTACAAGAAAAGTTGTACCTTGTCCTTTCGTACTTTTTACAGT
>CAZQFM010000125.1:0-337 GCA_964592705.1 uncultured Erysipelotrichaceae bacterium | reverse complement strand
ATTCCCTCTATGAGCATCAACAATCGATTTCACGATAGCTAAACCTAGACCACTTCCTCCACTATCTCTTGTTCTAGCTTCATCAACACGATAAAAACGTTCAAAAATCTTATCTTGTTCTTCCATCGCTATACCACATCCATAATCTTGAATAGACATCACATAGAAAGTAGATTCTATATAGGTTTCAATTTTAATAATCCCTTCTCCTCCATACCTAATAGCATTTACTAATAAGTTCATACAAACTTGGCGAATTCTTATAGGATCACACAAAACAAGCTCATTCCTTTGAAAGTTGGTTTCAAATCGAACACCGTGTTTTTGAGCTGTTTCT
>CAZQFM010000124.1:0-1708 GCA_964592705.1 uncultured Erysipelotrichaceae bacterium | reverse complement strand
AGAAAGTTGTCGCTTGTGGAGGAAAAGTTAAAGTTCCTAAATTTACAACGGATACGAATATTACCTTAGCATATTTTGAAGATGCTAAAGGACATGTTGTAGGATTAACAGAAAGAAAATAGGAATATAATGCATAAAATGCAATGTGATAGTTAGATAACATAGATTCGAATGAGTGAAAGATAGGATTCTTCACTTTTTTTGTTGAAGAAGGAATAAGAATGATCATTGATATTTGATTGTAGCTACCAATATAGGATTTCTTAGTTTTTATAAATTCATAAAACATGGGTAAATAAATATGTACTTATATAGTAAACTAAAATAGTAAGCAAAATGCTTACAAAGTTCTTCTTATCATCTTATTTAACAACTGTATGTATACCATCTCGACAATGCATTCATACCAAGTAGTTATATACTAAAAATCATGTGATTTTTCTCATTGATAAGAGGATACTTGTATCGAAGTGCAGGCATGTTAAATGCCTTTTTTTTGTGTTATTTTTTTTAGTAATGAATATATTGTAATAAACAGATGGGAGACTTTTATGAAAATGATGGTACTATTCATTGCTGTATTATGTGGATTTATCTTGATGAATAAACAAGTGAATCATAATGTTGAAGATGCAACCTTCTATCAACCTGTACGAGCACAAAAACAAAGAGAAAGCACCATGGATGTAAACTATATGCGAAGTTTACTCCATCCCAATGATCAAGACGTTTATGATCAAGTGTATGAGGCTTTGATACAACATACAACAGAAGTGAAAATTGATCAACCAATCCTATCGAATATTACCAATATATATGAGAGTGTTTTAAAAGATCATCCTCAAATCTTTTGGGCACACGGTTTACAATATAAAGAAATTAAGAAATATGGTACTACAAAATATTATCTTTTATATCCTATGTATATTATGACGCAAGAAGAGGTTGAACAGAAAAATATACAATTGGAGCAGATTACAGATGAGATCTTGCGTCCTATTCGTTTAGCGTCATCCACTTATGAAAAAGTGAAATATGTGTATGACTATATCATTGATCATACGGAATATGTGTTGGATTCTAAATATAACCAAAATATTCTCAGTGTGCTAGAATACGGTCAATCGGTTTGTGCTGGCTATGCCAAAACAGCTCAATATCTTTTACAAAAATTAGGAATACGTTGTGCTTATATAACAGGTAAAAGCTTAATGCAAGGTATTGAACACGCTTGGAATTTAGTAGAAATAGATGGTTCTTATATATATATGGATACAACATGGGGAGATCCTATTTCTGATGAATTAAATAACAAGACGTATGCTTATTTCACTATGACAGCAAAAGAAATGATGCGTCTATATGAGCCAAATGAAAAGCTCCCTGATAATATGTGTGATGAGATTTCTTATTATCATCTTGAGAATGCTTATTTTACACAATATGATGAGGAAAAGTTATTAGCCTTAATAGAAAAAGCTATACGTAATAAGGATTCCTTCATAGAATTAAAATGTAAAGATGAAACGACTCTTCTTACTATAGAAAAAATATTATTTGAGGAAAAGAGAATTCTAACCTTATTAGGGGAAAAGAATATTTATAAACTATCTATATCCTATGTTATACATGAAGATTTTCAAGTAATGAAAATAATGATATAAAAAATACTTCTTATTTTAGGTCATAACCATAAGAAGTCTTTTTT
>CAZQFM010000123.1:0-1789 GCA_964592705.1 uncultured Erysipelotrichaceae bacterium | reverse complement strand
TTCCGATAATAACCCATATAGTTTGATTGCTACTTAGTGTTACAAGAGAAAATACTTCTTTAGTAAATATAACAGATAAAGCGAATAGTATACACATTGTTAAAAATAGAATAAGACGGTTTTTACTAAATGGTGTACATACTCTTTTTAATACAATTAGCCCACTTACACCTGTTAAAATGACACACATAGTAGCAGCGGTTGCTTCGGAATATTGAAAGATAATTTTTAATATATTTACATAAATAACTATCATGATAACCATAATAGCACCAGGAATTGCTTTACTTAATACATTAATTAGAAAGTTTCCTTGTACTCTATTATAATTAGGTTCTAGGGCAAGAAAGAAGGATGGAACTCCAATTGTAACAGTAGAAATTAATGTTAATTGTATCGGTATAAAAGGATATTTGGATATTACAAAGAGAATTAAAAAGGATAATATTAATGAGAATGTCGTTTTGACTAAGAAAAGAGAAGCAGCACGTTGAATATTATTGATTACTCGACGTCCTTCTGCGACAATATAAGGCATGTTTGCAAAGTTACTATCAAGTAACACAAGGTTAGCGATATTTTTAGCGGCTTCACTTCCACTTGCAACAGCAATACTACAATCTGCTTCTTTTAATGCCATTACATCATTGACCCCATCACCTGTCATAGCTACAACATGATTTTGCTGTTTAAGAGCTTGTATCATTAATTTTTTCTGATGAGGGGAAACACGTCCAAAGACACTGTATGTTTGTACTGCATCATAAATATCTTCATCTGATAATGTAGATGCATCGACATATGCTTCATAGTTTTTAAGCTGAGCTTTTCTAGCAATCTCATGAACTGTTTTTGGGTCATCTCCACTAATAATTTTGATATCAACACCTTGTTTTTCAAAGTATGCAAGTGTTTCTGGAGCTTCTTTTCGTATAGGATCACTAAATAGTAAGAGTGCAACAACTTTCATATCACTTGGTAATGTTTGTTGCTTGATGTCATGTTGGCTATGTGCTAATACTAATACACGATTTCCTTTGTTTGCATAATGATCAACATTGAGTTGAAGTTCTTTATCTTTCTCTTTACATACAAAGGAATAAGCACCTATGGCATATGTTCCTTCCTTTTCAAATGTAACAGCACTAAGTTTGCGTACACTCGAAAAGGGAAGGGTTGTTTTTACATGTAATGTATTTTGTACACCAGCGTATGCTCGTAAAGCTTGTGCTGTAGAATTATCATCTTTTAAAGCATAGTTCATATTAGCAAGAATAGAAGTTATATCTTGTTTATCAATAATAATGACTTCATCAAGTGTCATATTACCTTGTGTAATGGTTCCAGTTTTGTCCAAACAAAGTGTATCTACACGTGCAAGTGTTTCAATACAATAAAGTTCTTGTACAAGTGTTTTACGCTTTGCTAGATTAATGGAACTAACTGCTAGTGCTACACTTGTTAGTAGAACAAGACCTTCTGGTATCATACCAATTAATGCAGCGACAGTACCTTGGATAGAATCAGCGAATGTATGATCACCTATATAAAATTGTTTTGCAAATAGTAAGATACCGATTGGTATTAAGATAATACCAATGCTTTTTATAATAAAGTCAATAGCATCCCTTAATTGTGATTTATGTTTTTTCAAAACTTTAGCTTCACTCATAATTGTTTGTACATAATTTTCTTTTCCTACATGCTCAACTCTTATTTTCGCTTTTCCACTAATGATAAAACTACCAGAGTATAAAAAATCTCCCGGTTCTTTTGTGATGATATCAGC
>CAZQFM010000122.1:0-2008 GCA_964592705.1 uncultured Erysipelotrichaceae bacterium | reverse complement strand
CTAGATTGGAAGTTCATGACTCTTTATATTGAAGCATGGAATAATCATATGTCAGAAGAATTTAATAGCGCATATTATTCAGCAAAAAAAGTGTTTGATAATGTGGTAGTATACGAAAATAACGAAGAAAAAGAGTATGTTGAAAGCTATTATAAAGATAGTATGACTATTAAAGATTTAGAAGATGATTTTGGAGTAAGAATTGAGCCTACAGATAGTGAGATATTAGAATTGAAGAAACAGAATCCAAGATATGGACGATTATCTTTATTACCAATTAATATAGCTCGTGTAATTAATAGAAAGCTAGAAGAATTAAGGGAATATGATAAATAGATAGTATTTATAAAGATTTAGAGGTGAATAAATGATAGATAATAATGTATTCAAAGAAATTTCAAAAGTTTTTACAGGTGATGTAGAGAGAGGGTATGAATATAAGAGTGGTCCTCGATTAGTAGAATTTTTTAATCAATATTTTGAGGTTAATGATTCCTATGGGCAGGGATTTCCATCAAGATGGTTTTATGTTTATAATCATTTAATTGATTTGTATAATTCAGGTGAGATTGATAAATTTTTTAATATTATATTAGATAATGAATATATTTTAAGAGAATTCAAAGTCAATGAAGTAGAAGCGGTTCAAAAAAAGTACAATATAGTTAAAGAGTTTAATCAAATGTTAAAATCTTATGGTTTTATATTAATTAAACAAAATGATAAATACCATTTATCTAAGATAGAGGATGATTTAGAACTTATAGGTGAAGGAGGTTTTGCAAAGGTATATTTACAGAAATCAACAGGTTGTATAATAAAAAAGCTAAAGGAAGAATTGGTAGTTAATGAGGGGATAAGAAGTAGATTTGTGAGAGAATATAATCTTACTAAACAACTTCAAGATATTGATATGATTATTAAAGTAATTGATTTTATTCAAATTAATCAATTAGATGATAACTCCAAAAGAGCGATAATTATGCAAATTATGGATGTGATGAATAAAGTGCATTCTCGAAATATTGTACATAGAGATTTAAGTCCTACGAATATTTTTATTGTAAATGGAATGATAAAAATAGCAGACTTTGGGCTAGGTAAGAATTTAAATGTTTTATCTTCATATCAAACGATGGTTACAAATGCAGTAGGACAATATGATTATTGTGCGCCTGAGCAGTTTAGGCAGTTAAAAGATGGTGATAAGCGAAGTGATGTTTATTCATTAGGGAAAATTATAAATTTTATTATGACTGGAAGTGCTCAAAATTCAACTCATCAGTTTAGAAGCATTGTTGAAAAAGCAACTAGTGATAGTCCTAGTTTAAGGTATACAGATGCTACCGAGATGAGAATTAGTATTGAAAAAAGTATGAAGTATTATTCTGATGCTACAAGACAAAAGGAAATTTTAAAGAAAATTGAAAATAGAGATTTTGATGAAGACGTTGAAATGTTTATCTATGAATTATCAAATGATAAAATGTGTCAAATGCTAAATGAAAGAATATATGGATTTGATATAGCTCTTTTGAGGTTTATGAAAATAGATGAAAAAAAAGCACTGTTTGTAATACAAGGGGTTGAGAGTTCCTATATTAAAGTTGCAGGAAGAGAATTTGAAGCATATGATCCCTTCGCAGATTTTGTAAATGAGATTTTGATTAGTCAGCCTGTTTTTTCTTTTACAGTAAATGAAATAGCAGCTAAAATTTTAAAACATATTGCTAAGGAAGTGAATCGTTTTAGTGCACAACGAATAATTGATTCTCTGGTGAAAGATGGAGTGGAGCCCTTGATAGAAGAAATTTTATTAAAAAAATAATCTTTCTCATAAAGAGTGTTTTTATATACTTAGTTTATTATAAATATAAATGGATAAAATCTATTTTTTATATGGAAATATTATCATTTTTGAATTGTACATTATTGAGTAAATTTTGTATCAAACCCTATTTTAGGTAGGATATTTGTTTCATAGAAATATAGGGATTGGATTGGAGAA
>CAZQFM010000121.1:0-2071 GCA_964592705.1 uncultured Erysipelotrichaceae bacterium | reverse complement strand
TAATATATGCGCTTTCCATCTCGAAAAGACATGTATTATTCACTAGCTTGTCTAAAGCATTCATCATCCCTACTGCGATAGAGCTCACTCCTGCACATACAAGATCTTCACCAGCATTGGCATAACCTGCATGTCCTGATATTTGAATCTCCTCTACCATAGAATGATTACGCTTTACACGAACCTTCACCATACAATTATGCCTCGATTGCTTCGATTACTAATTTTGTATATGGTTGACGGTGACCTTGTTTACGGTGTGAACTACCTTTTTTAGGTTTGTATTTGTAAACGATAATTTTTTTACTTTTTCCTTGCTTTTCAACTTTAGCAGTTACTTTCGCACCTTTTACATAAGGAGTCCCTACTCTTGTTGTTCTATTTGAATAAACAACTACTTTATCAAAAACAACAGTTTCTCCTTCTTGAACATCCAACTTTTCAACAAAAATGGTTGCTCCAACTTCTACACGGACTTGTTTTCCGCCTGTTTCAATAATTGCGTACATAATCGCACCTCCTCCTATGTTCTTAAGACTCGCCAAACAAGGTGATATTTCTATACTTAAACCTTGTAATGAGCGGTTGTAAGCCACAAAGGACATACAACGCTGTAATAGTATCATACTATACAATAATTGTCAATTTTTTATTCACATACGTATACCTTACCCTTACTATTCATTGGAACGATATTTTTATCCCTCATAATCCTGAATATCAATCTTTTTCAACTTCTTTACAAGACAGGAGTTCTCTCGATCAATAACCCCTTCAACAAACACATAATTTCCTTTTACAAGAATATCCCCGTGAAGATTATATATATTAGGCATACAAACAAGATCAAATTTACTAGTTTCATCTAAAACAACTGCAAATAACATTAAATCACCATTTTTCGTACGATGAATTTTCGTCTTTTCAATTTGGCATAAAAATTTAACATACCCTTTATGCTTACCTAACACAACTAAACTTTTTAAAGAAGCATCCATTTTTTGACGAAGTTCAAATATAGGATGATCTGATAAATAAAAACCTATCACTTCTTTTTCTTTTTCATTTCTTATACTTTTATTTTCACGAACAATAGTAGGAGCAGGTTTACTTACTAAATCAAAATTAATAGTAATCTGATTTTCATCCTCAATTTTTACTAAGTCTGCATAGCGAAAAGCATCTTCTAAAGAAGCTAACATACTTGAACGATTCATAGAAAAGCAATCAAGAGCCCCCGCATAAATCAATGTTTCAACAGTTTTCCTATTTACCTTCTTCGTCGAAACTCTTGCCACAAAATCAAATAGATCTTCAAACTTCCCTTTTTTACGACGCTCCTCTATAATCACATTACATACATGATAACCAATGTTTTTTATTCCTGTAAAAGGATAACGTAATGCATTGTCTTCTATCACATATCGATCGCTAGATTGATTAACATCTGGTAACAATATTTTAATATTACGTTTTCTAGCCTCAAATACATATTCACTTGTTTTCGTCTCTGCCCCAATCACACTATCTAGCAATGAACTAAAGAAATATAACGGTGCATTTGCTTTTAGAAACGCCATTTGATAGGCCAACATACCATACGCTACAGAATGCGAACGATTAAATCCATAATTCGCAAATTTCATAATTAAATCATATACTTTATGTGCTAACCCTTCCTCATACCCTAAAGAAATTGCACCTGTTATAAAATCTTCTTCTAATTGTTGTAATTCTGCTTCTTGCTTTTTACTAATTGCTTTTCGCAAGTTATCGGCTTTAGCTAAACTAAAACCAGCTAACGTTTGGGCAATTTGCATAATTTGTTCTTGGTATATCATGATACCATATGTGTTATGTAAGATAGGTTTCAAAACAGGATGTATATAATCAATATCCTCTAAAGATTCCCTTCTCCTTAAATATTCTGGTATATTTTCCATAGGACCAGGGCGAAATAAAGCTATCGTCGCAACAATATCTTCAAAGTTTTTCGGTTTTATTTTACGAATCAGATTTTTCATACCTTCAGATTCTAATTGAAATACACCGAAAGTATAAACATCTAGAA
>CAZQFM010000120.1:0-2088 GCA_964592705.1 uncultured Erysipelotrichaceae bacterium | reverse complement strand
CATTATAAAATCTTTTGCAAATATAGCCAAATGTGTACCATATCTAAAAGAGATCGATTGGGATAATGCTCTCCAGATTCCACCATCAACCTGTTTGAAATTGTTAGGAGATGATGCCATAATTATTCTTGATGACTTGGAACGTCTATCCAAAGAAATAGATGTTGAAGATGTATTGGGATTTGTTAATGATTTAGTTGAGAACTATAATTTCAAAGTTATTCTTGTGTCCAATCAGGAGCATTTTGAAGATAACGCTCTATTGTTCAAAGAAAAAGTAATAGATAAAACGATCCCGTTTGAAATTGATACATCTTCTATTATAAAGAGTATTGCAGGTAAATTTCATCCTCTATTGCCTGCGTTTATTGAATCGGAATATGTAGTTCGCTACATAAATCATAATACACCAGATCAAGACCAAAATAAAATTCTTAGTAATCTCCGAACAATAAGATTTGCTATCAGCCAATTTTATCCATTCTTTGATAATTATACCAAAGATATTGACAAGTTTGAAAACATACCATCAGAGGTAATAAAAAAACTATGTGTTATATGGCGATTTACACTCGCTATTTCTATCGAATATAGATTAGGCCATATTTCATCTGATAAGTCTAATGATTTAGAAAATGCAGGAATGAGATTTATTTTTGATAGGCTTGTATTAGATGGTGATGCACCTGAAAAAACTGAACAAACCTATGAAGATAAATTTATTAAGCGTTATTATGATGCATTTGAAGAGTCTTATTTATTTATCCCCGAAATTTACAACTATATATTAAAAGGAGGTGTGATAGACTTTGCAAAGGTTAATGAGATAGTATCTAAGGAGTTAGGCGTATGGGAAGAACCTATGAATGAGGAATGGGCTTTTGTTAGCAAATTTTTCGGAAGAATTAGCCATTTTTCAGATGTAGAAGCACCAAGTCAGTTTATAAGGTATTTGGATCTCATATCGAAGGGTTATATAGAGAAACTATCAGAAATTATTGACTCTGCGAATATTTTGTTTTGTTATAAAGATGTGATTGGATTAAATACAACACAAATAGAAAATGAGATTATAAAAGGAATTGATGCCTTCTTTTCAAAAACGGACATTGAAGACATTAGAAATCAAGAACATCATTTAGATATATTTAGTGGAAATATACGAGAAGAAGCAAAACCGTGTTTGAAATATATATATGATAAAATAAAGGAATTCGATAATGTAAAAGAACGTGAGTATATTGAAATTTTGAATGAAAAATTTGCTCATAATCTCAAGGCTTTCGTCCAAGAATTTTCTCCCACTCAAATTGTGCCTAATATTCATTTTCAACGGACTCCCATTTTACATCAATTAGATCTCAGGATGGTTGAAGAACGAATGCAAACCCTTACGCCCGAAGAATGTGAAGATCTATATGATATGCTATATTACAGATTCGAAAATGGGCGAATTATGCAAGAAGAAAGAGAGTTCGTCACTACAATACAAAACGGATTGAAGGCTCTAAACAATGAGGATACAACTTTGTCTGCTCACTTCAAACGGCTACGCCTTATCCCATTAGTTAATAATATATTAAAGTAATACTATAAACTCTACTTTTGGGCGATAGAAATTGTAGAAAAAAGTGTGGCGACTTCATCACGAGGTCACACCGCTCTGGCTATATTACGCCTTAGTTATATTTTAAGTTGGTGGCGACTTTCTTATTGAGCCACTCATCACGTTTTCTACGACACTCTGTGAGTGTTGGAGCGACGCAAGAGAATAATTCTCTGTCAGTGTGTCGGTAATCGTATGCGTCTCGCCTGCTCTGATAGTGGAAATAGATGTCGAAAACTTCATATTGCTCAGTACCAGGTGTAGTGGGTCTGCTTTCTCCGTTGCCGGTCATATTCGATATAGATAAATAGGTGTTGGTGTCTTAGAACGCTTTTATTCCGTTTGTCCCGTTCATTCCGTTGCTTGTCATAGTCGTAATTTTTAGAGGGTTAATAGTTAAAAGATTATCATACCTGCGGTGACGAATGATATTATCCAACGCTCACCTCGGATTATCTGCTTCACTATCGCCCAAATAAGCA
>CAZQFM010000119.1:0-2211 GCA_964592705.1 uncultured Erysipelotrichaceae bacterium | reverse complement strand
GCCGCCCTGCTGCACAAAAAAATCAGCAGGAGAGCCGTGACAGGCTTTCCTGCTGCTATGTAACATATTCCTTTCACCAATACCTTCTGCCAGTTTATCTACCTGCCCATTGAATCATATACTTTTCCCTCTATGGAAACTGAAACAAAACTCCACCTCTATCAGATAACATTTTTAATAGATTTTCAATCAATTTATCAATAGCCTGTAACTTATGATTATTAAAGTCAAATTGTCTATTTATTTTTTCATCTTTACAATACAGTATTCTTTGAGGTGAAAATTGACAGTTTTGGTTAGTTAATTCTTGCTTATAAATCTTCTCTTCTAAGTGCTCCATAAAATTACGCAACTTATTATCAAAAGTTTTATCACAATTTTCTATCTCATCACTAATAACTTTCCAGTCAGAACTTTTCTCATTTGCTCTGGCCTGTTTTATACATGTCATAATTCTATGTGCCGCTGTAATAAGTACAATAAGATTTCCAATAACTTTAAGCTGATAAACAAATTGATATTCCCTATACTTTACCTCTCCAAAAATCCCATCATTCATATGGCAAGTCTGGGTTTTAGCAAAATTATAAAAATTCAATTTTTCCATATTTTCATCAAGCATTTCTGCTGTCGATTTGTATATCTCATAATTAATTAACATATGATATAGTGAATCCTTAGCTTTTTCGCTACGAACATTATTAATAATTATATCCATTTGTTTAGTTTCAATCGTAAACATATACTCTCCTATTTCTTGCGCCAAAGATAATCTTCTTTTTCTTTCACAATCTGCAAAAAATTTCATTATTACCGGATTGGCTTGCAGCAAAAATCAAATTATAAATATGTATCTTTTATCTTTTTTGCTGCATACTCCAATTCTGGATACACATAAGATTCATCAATCCCCAATGTACATAACTCTTTTAAAATTTCTTTCTTTTTCTTTTTATCAATTATTATGCTACAAAATTCCCTTTTCATTGTTTCTGAATCAATGCTTTGAAGATCACTATCAAATTGAAATCTTTTCTTCAGTGGATTATCCCAATCATTTACTATACGCTCCCCCATTGTGCTCTCTTTATAATAATCAAAAAGAAATTTAATTGAACGATGTGTAACATAAAAATCCCTTGAATCAAAATCAAACATTCTGACAACAGCATTAGGATACATTTTTTTCAAAGGCTCATTTTCTACCATCTCTAAAGAGTGTCTAATGCTTTCATTTTCCCAATGATCACTATAAGCATCTCTCCCTCCAGATACGAACAGTCCAAAATGATCAAATAATTTATTAGGAAATATCATAAATACTGCCGCCTGCCTACGAATTCTTTCATTCCAGTTAAATGGTCGTGCAACCAAAAACCTATAATCCTCATTCCGATACAATTTCTGTAAATATTTTTTAGGAGATATATTTAAATCGTCTAACCATACATCTTCTTGAAAATAATAATTATAAAAACCACAGATTTCTTCAATAATCGGATTTTGAGCTACATTCACAAGAGCTCTATGACAAACTACCCTTGCATCTTTTACACCTATAAATTCATTGCATGCAAAAAATAATGCAATTAAAGGATTGGTTGTAAAATCTAAGAGTCGTGTAGGTAATCCATAATGTTGCATTTTTGATAAGATTTCAAAATTAGTGTTCAATTCCTGAAACGCTTCTGGTCGTAAAGCAAGAAAGCTATTTACTAAATTAAATTCCTGTCCATTGCTTAAATCCAAACACCTTCCAAGTGACGGTATAAGTTTCCATTCTGCATCTGACATCCCACGGTAAATAATTTCTTCATCAACGCTATCTTTATATTTTGTTTTGGACAATAATTCAACTATCCTCAAGTAGTCAACCACGCTTTTTATTTGAAATGTTAGATGCGGATAGTTTTCATTATTACTTTCAATAATACAATCACCCAAGTTTTTATACATTTTGCGTGATTTAATATCTGCAATAAAGGTTTTTATATTTGACATAATCCGTCCTTTCCTTAATATCCTACACTCGGCAATTTCTGATTATAGCCTTTCCACTTACTACTGATAAACTATTAGCAAATATAATTTACATTAAATTTTATTATACCATAATATCTGTATTTTTCCACGAAAAAAGAACCTCGGATGACATATCTGTATCCAGGCTTCTTATTTTCCTACCATGTTAAATTGCTTTGAACATCTTCT
>CAZQFM010000118.1:0-2220 GCA_964592705.1 uncultured Erysipelotrichaceae bacterium | reverse complement strand
ACTATTTTTGTTAATACTTTTGATAGTTCTGCCATTTTCTTTTGAAGAGGAGTTTGTTCTTCAACTGCTTGGTTTAATGCTTCTGCTATTTTTCCAATTTCTGTTTTCATTCCTGTTTCTACTACTACTGCTTTTCCTCTTCCATATGCTACTGTACTACCACTATATAACATGTTTCTTCTATCACCTAGTGATATATCTTTTTGTTCTTCTTTTAATTGTAATATATCAATTATTTTGCTTACTGGTACTGATTCTCCTGTTATTGCTGCTTCTTCTATTTTCATACTATGACTTTCTAGTATTCTACAATCTGCAGAAATTGCATCACCCGCTTCTAATATAACTATGTCTCCTGGAACTAGTTCTTCGCTTTTTAGGATTTCTATCTTTCCATCTCTTAATACTTTTGATGTTACTGCTGTCATTTCCTTTAATGAATCTATTGCTTTTTCTGCTTTACTTTCTTGTATAATTCCTAATATGGTGTTAATTGCTACTACAAACAAAATTATAAAAACATCTGTAAATGATTCATTTTGCATAATTGCTGTAAATGCTGAAATTCCTGCTGCTACAAGTAGCATGATAATCATTGGGTCTAATATTGATTTTAGAACCTTCTTAAATATTGGTTCTTTTGGTGGTTCTGCTAGTTTGTTTGCTCCATATTTTTCCTTTCTTTTCTTTGCTTCTTCTCCTGTTAATCCTTCTTCTGTGGAATTCAATTCCTTCAATACTTTTTCTTTTTCTTCTAAATAGTATTTCATTTTAATCTCATTCCTTTCTTCTTATAGTATTTTTGTTTGTAGCCTAAATTATTCCTTTTTTTGTTATATACCATTAAATATATTTTTGCAATGATTTTTTATTATTATAAATTAAAATAATGAAGGTTAGTCAATCATATGTCACACTTTTTTGAAAAATATATACTTTGAGTACCCTATATTGTTACAACCGATTCCCCTTGACTTTTATATTTTTTTAGGAACTCGTTGGGGCTTAACCATCCTAATGGCCTCATTGGAAAATTATTATATTCTTTTCTCCAATCTGCCCCTCTGTTCCTTAAATCTTCTAAACTACAAAATACTCTTTTGTAGTAAAATCTTTCTTGATCTTTTCTATGACTTCTTTCTACTCTTCCATTTTGCTTTGGTGTATGTGGCTTTATTACTCTATATTCTATTCCTAACTTTTCTAATGTATTTTCGAATAGTGTCTTCTTCTCTTTTAAAAATCCATTCCAACTTAATCTATTCGTAAATTCAAATCCATTATCTGTCTGTATCGCTTTTACTTTAAATGGAAAATATCTTACTAATCTTTTTACAAATTCACTTGATGCATATGTATCATGTGCATTTGTAAACCATGTATATCTTATTCTTGTATACTCATCTATTGCTGTGTATTGATAATATTTTTCTCCCATTTCCTGTAGCTCTGGACTCATACATACCTTCGGTACATATTTTACATCTACTTGTACTTTTTCTCCTGGATATGTTCCTGTTACCCATTCTGATGGCTCGCTTTCTTTTTTCTTACTTGGTACCTTTTCATATATCCCTATCCTTTGTAATACATGATATAATCCTTGCACTGTTCTTGTATATCCTGCTTCTCTCAATTTTACCCATAACACTACTAATCCTGTTTCTTTATTATTATTTTTAAAATTCTTTATCATTTTTATTTCTTCTTCTGTGTGTTGGTTTGGATGATAATGTGGTCTCCTTGATTTATCTTCTAAACTTTTTAAGGTTCCATCATATCTTTTCCTCCATCTGTATATTGTTCTTTTGCATTCACTAAATTTAATTGCTGCTTTTGTTACACTATATTTATATGAAAATTTTACTACAGACTCTTTATATTTTAGTTTTTGTGTGATATTATTACCCATAAGAGAGTACCTCCAATACTGTTTATTTGTCGTGATTTAAACAATATCATTTTTGGTACTCTCTTTCAATATATTTTTTCAATTTACTGGTGACATATCTATTTTAAACCTATATTTTTATTATTATAAATTAAAATAATTAATAAATTAATAAATTCTCAAAATTATACAATTCGATTTCATAGAAGCGAATTTAAGAATTTCTAAGCGATAAAATCGCAAAGAAATTCTAATAATTCCCATAACTATTCTGTAAGGAAAAATTCTCCTTAACAGTCGATTTTTCCAACATAATAGAAAATTTTAAT
>CAZQFM010000117.1:0-2370 GCA_964592705.1 uncultured Erysipelotrichaceae bacterium | reverse complement strand
GAAGATGAAAATAAATATGAGTTTTTTGATAATATAGTATTTAATATGAGAACCATTTTTTCTTATCAGAAAAGGATAGAAGGTAGTATAAAAAGCTTATGTGCTAAAAAATGAGATTGTAATTAAGCAGTTATGTTATGAAACTATATGAGTTATGATAATGTAAATAGTTTTTTGAAAGAATAAATTTATTTTAGAGATTATTCGCATCGAAAGAATCCTTTTTATGCGAAATTTTTTATTTATGAAATGAAAAATATAAATACGTAAGAATGTTCGTCATTATAACAAGCATTTATATAAAAAAGGTGTTGATTTGTACCAACACCTGATGATCTAAAAAAGATATTAAGGGTCAATAACTGTTGGTGTCCTTCCGATACCAACAACTTCATTTACTAATTTCGTCCAAGTTCCACAACCACATACACCATCTGCACTTAAACCATTATTACGTTGATATGCCATCAATGCATTTCTTGTGTTTGCGCCAAAGATACCATCTAATGTTCTGGTACTATAACCTAAAGCATTTAGTGCATCCTGTAATACAAGAACATAAATACCACGACTACCATTTCTTACAACAGGGTATCCAGCACTACAAGCAGGTGGGCCAATACGTTTATCGAAATGAACCCAAGTAGGTGTTAAATTTTGTGGTTCTACATAAACCCATACACCTAAGTTTTTGGCAACTTGCCATATTTTATTTCTTTGCGCTTGGCTTAGTGCTTGTCCAACATCAAATGCTACACCAGCATAATGTTGTGATTGACGACCATGTCCTCCTTCCCATATACGTTTAAACGCATAGCGAAAAGGTATTGGGTTTCCATAGCTTCTTCTTGTTGCATTCCAGGATTCCATCGCTGCATTTGTTGTCCATAATACATTTGATTTAGAAGAACCACGAAATTCTCTAACTAACATTGTTCGCCCATAGGAATAAGGCATAGGGTCATCTTCATTTCTATTAAACACTTCTACAGCATTTGTATATACATTATAAATAAAGATCTTTGCCAATTGATATTCCCTCCTTTCATATTAGTGTATGAATAATATATGTTTATGTGAGTGAAGATGATAGAAGAAATGAGGAGTAATCGCTATATATGATAAAAGAAAGATAGTGAAGCTATATAGAGTATCATTTTAATAGGCATTTCTCTAGGTTATATTTGTCACACCCATGATAAGAATGGATAGACTAATAACAGGAGGGAAGGATATGCACACTTTATGTGATGTTGAACTATATGGAGAAGTGGAAGTACAAGAAGTAACATGCCAAGGAAGTATTAAAAGAAGATTATTAGATTTAGGGATTATGAAAGGTGCAATCATAAAACCGATGTTAGAAAATGCTTCTAAAAATATGCGTGCTTATCTTGTTAAAGGTACATTAATAGCATTACGAAGAGAGGAAGCTAGTACTATTTATGTCCAAAAGAGGGGGTAATCTATGCTGTTTTCTAAATTAATAGCAATAAATGATGAAATTAATACATTGTATGAAGAAGAGAAAGGATTTACGATTGCTTTATTAGGAAATCCAAATGTTGGGAAAAGTACAGTATTTAATACTTTAACAGGTATGAAACAACATACTGGAAATTGGCCGGGTAAAACCGTAAGTATTGCTACTGGAGAATATGTATATGATAATCAAGTCAATGAAATTATTGATTTACCAGGAACTTATTCTTTATTAGCACATTCAAAAGAAGAAGAAGTTACGAGAAATTATATATGCTTTGAGCCGTGTGATGTATGTATTGTTGTATGTGATAGTACTTGTTTGGAACGTAATTTAAATCTTGTATTACAAACATTAGAAATTACCAATCGAGTGGTATTATGTTTAAACTTAATGGATGAGGCGGCTAAAAAAAGAATTGAAGTAGATGTTAAAAGGTTAGAAGAAATGCTAGGAATTGATGTAGTGCAAATGAGTGCACGCAATCAAGAGGGATTTGAAGAACTGAAAAAAGCCGTTAAGCATACAGCTAGAGTAAAGCGTGATCATCGTCATGATATCATTCAATACGATGAACGATTAGAAAAGGTATTACGTAACATTGAACATGTTATTCAGGATAAATATATTAATAAGCGTTTTTTCTCACTTAAATTATTAGATCCAAGTGTAGATAGTCAATCCTTTTATGATCAAATACAGGGAGATTATTTACCATTAAAAGAAACGGTAGAAGAAGGAATTGCAAGCCTTGAATCACAAGGAATTTATCATGATTATGAAGAGCTTATCGTAAATAAAATAAATGAGAGAGCCAAAGAGATTGCAGATGAATGTATTCAATTTCATGATGAACATTATCTTGAAAGAGATATGAAATGGGATCG
>CAZQFM010000116.1:0-2389 GCA_964592705.1 uncultured Erysipelotrichaceae bacterium | reverse complement strand
AGCGAGATTTATTGTTTCCTGGCTTTTTAACGATGTTAGGTTTTGGATTAATCTTGCTTCAACCAGATTTTGGTAGTGGTATCGTAATGGTATGTAGTATTGTTGTTATGGTACTTGCAGCAGATTCTCCTATTAATTACTTTGTGAGAGTAGGTATTTTAGGAGCAGCAGGTTTAGGTGGGTTAATATTATCGGCTCCTTATCGATTAGCACGTATTACATCGTTCATTAATCCATGGGAAGATCCTTTAGGAGCAGGATTTCAAATTATTCAATCTTTATTTGCGATTGCACCTGGAGGTATTTTAGGTGTTGGATTTGATCAGAGTATGCAGAAACATTTCTATCTGCCAGAGCCACAAACCGATTTTATTTTTGCTATTTATGCTGAAGAATTTGGTTTTTTAGGATGTATTCTCTTGATTGGTGTGTTTTTAATGGTGATATATGAAGGTGTTAAAATTGCGATACATGCGAATGATCCATATTTATGTTATATTGCAGTAGGTTTGACTTCTTTATTTGCTATTCAAGTTATGATTAATTTAGGGGTTGTTGTAGGCTTGTTTCCTGTTACAGGGATTACATTACCTTTTATTTCTTATGGGGGGAGTTCTTTGCTTGTTATGATGGGAAGTATGGGGTTATTGATGAGTATAGCAAATACACAATAAAATTGTAATTTAAATGATACGCATTTATAAGGATGCATGGTATAATAGACAAATAAGGAGTGATAACATGAGATTACTATTTGTTACTGGTGGTACGGGGGGGCATATTTATCCTGCACTAGCATTAGCAGATTATATAAAAGAGCAGGAAAAAGATGCAGATATTTTATTTGTTGGTAATCATGATCGTATGGAGGCAACCGAAATACCAAAGCATGGGTATCGCTTTATAGGACTACATGCAAGAGGGTTATCGGGTAGCTTTACTGGAAAAGTAAAAGCAGTTATTCTTATGTTAAAGGCTTATCGACAAGCATTATCCATTATAGATAAACAGAAACCAGATGTTGTCATTGGCTTTGGTGGATATGTAAGTGCTCCTGTTATGTATGCTGCTTATAAAAGAAAGATACCAACGATGATTCATGAACAGAATTCTGTAGCTGGTGTCTCTAATAAAATGGTCGCGAAATATATGGATAAGATTGTCATTTG
This sequence comes from uncultured Erysipelotrichaceae bacterium, assembly GCA_964592705.1. Classification (GTDB taxonomy): domain Bacteria; phylum Bacillota_I; class Bacilli_A; order Erysipelotrichales; family Erysipelotrichaceae; genus CAMWMY01. The sequence goes on along the minus strand of CAZQFM010000116.1, from coordinate 1,220 downwards.
TTATCAGAAGTGTTTCGAAGTTTTTGATAAACAAAAAGCAGTTTTATTAGGGAATCCACGGGCAACAATGGCTGTACAGAGTTCATTTGATGAAGCGTATTTTCGTTCATTAGGATTATCTTTACAAAAGCCTCTTATATTGATTGTTATGGGATCTCTAGGATCTTCAAGTATTAATGAATTGATGAAAGATGTACTTCCAACGTTGAAGAAAGATTATCAAATATTATATGTAACTGGTAAAAATAATCATGAAGAAATGAAGCATTATATTCATGAGGAACATATTAAGATTGTCGATTATGTGAACCAACTTGCCATAATAAAACATGTAGATCTTATCATTTGTCGAGCAGGAGCTACGACGCTTTCTGAGATAACAGCTTTAGGAAAACCAAGTATTATCATTCCAAGTCCATATGTTGCACATAATCATCAGTTTTATAATGCTCGTGTATTGGTTGATCAAAAGGCAGCTTTTATGATAGAAGAGAAGGATTTAGATGCCAATAATCTGAAAAATAGAATAGAGCAAATCATGTCTAATGATAAACTACGTAAGCAAATGGGAGAACATGCACAATCATTAGGTTTTCCAAATGCTTGTTGTGATATGTATGGTTTGATAAAGCAAATGAAAAAAGGTGAAGAGAATGAAATTGTTGAAAAAATTGAATGTGTATAGTGATGTAGAGTATCAAGCGCCTTTGAGTAAGCATACAACGTATCGTATAGGAGGCAAGAGTAGGTATTTCATATATCCTAAAAATGAAATGTGTTTAATGACCATTTTAGATATTTTAAAAGAAGAGGAAATTCCATTCAAGGTATTAGGGAAAGGTTCTAATATTTTATGTGGAGATGAGGATTATGAGGGAGCGATTATTTGTTTAGATCGTTATTTTAATGAGTTTTATTTTGAGGAAGATGGTACTTGTGTTGCTCAAGCCGGAACAAGTATTATTCTTCTTGCACATGAGGCAATGAAGCAATCTCTTAGTGGATTAGAGTTTGCTAGTGGAATTCCAGGGACAGTAGGTGGAGCTGTTTTTATGAATGCTGGTGCATACCGAAGTGATATGGGAAGTATACTAACAGAGGTATTTGTATTAAAAGATGGTATTTGTACATGGATGAAAAAGGATGAGCTTAACTTTCATTATCGTCATTCTACTTTCCAAGAACAGCGTACTTGGATTGTGTTAGGTGTAAGGATGAAA
>CAZQFM010000115.1:0-2430 GCA_964592705.1 uncultured Erysipelotrichaceae bacterium | reverse complement strand
TGAATCCAGAGATGAGAACACTGTTGAAGAATGGGTAAAGTCTTTGAAATGCCCGGTTATGCGGATTGATGGAACACAGCCCATTGATGAGAATATAGACCTCATTATAAAATACATACAGAATAAAGATTTGTTCGCTAAGGAATTGGAGAATGGAAAATGATTTGCAAAATAAGGAAATGGGAATTATCAGACGCAAAAGATTTAGCGGCAGCTCTCTCTAATAAAAAAATACAGGATAATCTTCGGGACGGGTTATCATATCCCTACACAGAGCAAGACGGCTTAGATTATATTTCTGGTGTGCTTTCCGCAGATGAAAATGAAACTTTCGCTTTTGCTATTACAGTAGATGGCAAGGCGGTGGGGAGCATTGGTGTTTTTCGTCAAGAAAATATTCATAGACAGACTGCCGAGTTGGGATATTATATTGCCGAGGAATATTGGGGTAAAGGAATTATGACAGAAGCAGTAAGGCAAATTTGTGAATATGTCTTTGAAAAGAGTGATATCATTCGTATTTATGCAGAGCCATTTGCATATAATATTGCTTCTTGTCGAGTGCTAGAAAAAGTAGGTTTTCAATACGAGGGTACATTGCGAAACAATGCTATTAAAAATGGTAAAGTTATTGATATGAAGATGTATTCTTTATTGAAAACAGAAATGTAACTTTACGTTTACTGTTAAAGGGTAGCAATGAGAAATGTTTTTCCCTTATTAATTATATGGACATGGTGCTAGCACCATGTAATAGGAATTGATAAGAAGAAAACATCATTGTAATTAGAAATTTATGTATTTAAGAAAGGGTAGGAGTTTTTGAAATGAACAAAGTTGAAAAAGCGTTGAATGCTTGTGAAAAGGTTTTAGATGGGATAGAAGATGAAACAGTAACCACATCTTCTGCTTTGTTACAATGTTTAAAAATTGCTAGGTTATTGAATGATTGTGATGCAATTCTTTGGCTGCAATATGAATATGGTGGATATCCTAAAAGTGAAGATGGTTATGTTCAGTCAGAAGCATGGAATATCGCCTATAAAAATGGAAGAGGGTATCTTAAAGATGGAAAGGAATATGTTTTTTTAGAGTTGTCGTCTGAGTTGGAAGAAAAGATTGCGGCTCAACATAAAGCTGTTAATAATTTTACGACTCAAGGTGCATCGGTTTCTGGAGAATTTGCATTTGGGGCGATGAATAATTTGACAAGTACAGTAGCGTCTTCTACGAGCAATATTGTATCTAATATAGCTTTATGTGAGAAACGGTTATCTATTCTAAAATCAAAGTATTATGACTATGCTTTAAAAAAGCAGATAGAAATTTCATTTGGGAATGTGGCATCGAGTATTTTCTCTGAATATAGAGAGCGAGTGGATATTTACTTTTCACAATTATCCAAAGATACTATACTTAAGCTTCAAGCAATAGAGGATAAAATCAACTCTGATAATCCAGAGTTATATTCACAGGCATTAACAACTTGTCGGAGATTGTTTGAAAATACAGCTAATGAATTATTTATCAAATATTTTCCGGGATACAAAGAGAAGATGTATAAAACAAAATCTGGAAAAGAAATTGATGTAAGTGGTGATCACTATAAAAATAAGTTATCGGCAGTAATAGAAAAATTAGAAAATAAATCAACTGCTAAAACTATAGTGGGAAGTAATATTATATATCTTCTTGATTGGATAGATAATTTGAGTGACTTACAATGTAAAGGGGTACATTCGGATATAACTAAACAAGATGCAGAAAGGTGTATTATTCAAACATATATTTGCTTGGGAGATATATTGAATTTGCAAGAGATGTAGAGTATAATGTTACAATAAAAATGGGAAATTAGTAAGTTCGAATAAATAATGAAATTGAAGTGGCAATGGTCTTGTATTTGTGAAGAATCAAAATAAATATAGTTAAGAATAACAAAAGGCACACTAAGTTATTATAGTAGTAATGAATGAGAGGATAATTGATATGGAACTGGAGAAAATGTATAGTGAATATGCAGGTTATGTAAATAGATATAAAAAAATAATTGAGGTTGTAAATGAGTTGATTAAAGATAGAAGTATTGAAGGATTTCAACTTACTAAGTATAAGGGGGAAATAGAAACAGCAGTTTTTAGCTTAAAATATGAAGATCATGAAGTGAGGGGGAAAATAACTTTAAAAGAAATCTATGTTTTTTTGGAGGAAGAAAAATATAGTGATAATTTGATTAAGCAGGGGGTTTGCGACCTGATTTTAAAAAAAGCAAAAGATGCATTTATTGCAAAAATGTATGAGAAAAAATGATAATACTATTTTAAAGATTGTTAAATAACAATGGCAACATTTTGGCAACAGAAAATCAGCTAGCTATAATAAATGATGTAATTGAAGTAAAAACGGGCGTGTATTTGCACAAAACTTAAA
>CAZQFM010000114.1:0-2594 GCA_964592705.1 uncultured Erysipelotrichaceae bacterium | reverse complement strand
GCATATGAATAGTGATATAATCCATAAGGCATTCCCACTCTTTCACATTCCGCAACATTTCGACGAAGCATCTTATCTTCTACAAAGTGTCCCCAGCTACATCTTATAATAGCGAATTGAATACCACTGTCTTTTATTTCTTGCCAGTTTAATTCTCCATTGTTTTCACTGACATCAATTCCTTTCCAAGTCATTATATTCCCTCCCTTTCCCCTTATTTTATGTTAGAGAAAGTATTTGGTTCTATAAAGTATAGAAAGCTACTCTTTGAAACAGAAAAAAAACAAACTTATTGTAAGACATAGGATACCCTAAAAAATACTTCCAAATAATGGAACCACATTTATAAAAAAGTCAAGAGTATTATTTTTTAATTTAAGTGCTATACTATAAATGTCTAGAGGGTATAAATTTTTCCTACGCTTAGAGATACGGGAAACTGGACGTTGGATTAATGTGTTGAATACCTGCTACGAGCAGGGATCCTAATTTAATACACAGGTTACCCACCTGGACTTATCAGGAAAGATCTCTCCCTTTAGACCATATATTTTACTAAGAACGCAAAATTTGCGTTTTTTTATTTTTTTAAAGAAAAACGAAAGTGTCCACTAATTCCTTTTAAAAAGTCTTCTCTCCATAAACCATCTTCATCTTGTACAGGAAGACCTCCGTTATGTAAAAGAAATGGGATTCCTTGTGCATTTCTTTCATCCGATAGAATAGCAATATGCTTATCTGAAAATGTTACAATATCACCAGGTTGCCATTCATCCTTTACATCTAAATCAAGTGTTAATGATATCGTATGTCTCTCTAGAAAAACTTTAATATTAGCTACCCTTCGAAAATCAATATTAGGATCAGGAGAGCCATGAACATGTGGATATTCCATTATATTTTCAGCTATATCCTTATCCATCATGTCTTTTAAAAAATAACCTGCATCTTGTAATGCACGCCAAATCACATCTGTACACACACCTTCACTTTCTGGTGGATATCCGCCTTCATAATATACACTTTTATAAGTTGGATTTCGCTTAATCTCTTCTTTTGCGGCAAGCATAATATCGGTATAATCATCAATCCCATCACCATCTTTATCTATTTGACTTTTTACGACCTCGATACCGAAATAGGCACTATCATAACGACGGTGCGGTATAATATTATATAAATAACATACAAACATTACGATACAACAAAAGATGATGATAAGAATGGTTAAGATAGTATTTACCGTCTTTATTTTCATATCGTTGCTCCTCTTCTATCAAAGTATTCTATATTCAATATATTCTCTTCTTATACTATCCATAACATAAAGTAAAAACTTCTTATTTATCAAAAATACAATATTGAAAACGACAAAAATATAAGATATAGTTTATGTGTTAGAAAAGAGAGGGATATATATGAAGACGTTTTATAAAACATCTGGATTTTATGCTATTCTTGCATTGATAGCAGGAGTTTTTTATCGTGAATTCACAAAGCTTAACCACTATACAGAACAAACTTCTTTAGCCTTTTTACATGTACATTTATTTGCTTTAGGAATGCTTGTTCATCTACTCCTTATGTTATTTGAAAACCAATTTTCCATTACGAAAACAAAAGCATTTACTAAGTTTTTTATTTTCTATAACGTTGGTATTATAGTGACCGTTATCATGATGATTGTTCGTGGTATCACAGAAGTTTTACAAACACCGATGAGTACTGCACTGAATGCATCTATCTCAGGATTAGCTGGAATGGGACATATTCTTTTAACCGTTGGTATATATTATTTATATCGTATGCTTAAACAAGCGATATTTTAAAAGTAGTACTATTAGAAAACTATAATAAACAAAGGGACATTTCGCTTGGAAATGTCCTCTTTCTTTATTTCTTCTCTTTTATTTCTATATGCAATTCCTCTAATTGTGATGAATCCACTGGAGTAGGTGCATCACTCATTGGACATTTCGCATTTGCATTTTTTGGGAATGCAATAACATCACGAATGGAATCACTTCCTGTTAATATCATGGCAACACGATCTAACCCTAAGGCAATTCCTCCATGTGGTGGTGTACCATATTGGAAAGCATCAATGAAGAAGCCAAAACGATCTTGTGTCTCTTCTTGAGAATATCCTAAAATATTAAAGATTGTAGATTGCATCTTGGATTCATATATTCTTAAGGATCCTCCTCCTAATTCATATCCATTTAAAACAATATCATATGCACATGCACGTACTTTGGAAGGATCTGTACTTAAATACACTTCATCTTCTGCTTTTGGTCTTGTGAATGGGTGATGTTTTGCATAGTAGCGTTTATCTTCTTCGCTATATTCAAACATTGGGAAATCAACAACCCATAAAAAGGAAAATTCATCCTTTTTCTTATATCCTAATATTGTCCCAAAATGATTTCGCAAGCTTCCTAGCACTTCACATGTCACAGTCCATACATCTGATACGATCAAAATGAGATCTTGTTCTTGTAATGATAATGTATTAATTAAAGCTTGTTTTTCATCTTCAGAGAAAAACTTGACAGCACTTCCCTCTAATGTATTCTCCATATACTTCAATG
>CAZQFM010000113.1:1200-2617 GCA_964592705.1 uncultured Erysipelotrichaceae bacterium | reverse complement strand
AATTGCCAACAATAATATACCATAATTCCAACTGTTCCTATAATCGTTAAAACTCCAGAAAATAATGAAGGTAACGATTGCGAGATTGTAGTTGATAGATTTTCAACATCATTTGTCATTCGACTCATTACATCTCCATGAGAATGTGTATCTAAATATTTGACTGGAAGATCTACTAATTTTCCAAATAATTCTTCTCTTAATTGTTTCACTATTTTTTGACTTAATTTAGCGCTAATTAAAGATTGTAACAAACTAAAGATGCTATATAACAAATAGATAATTAACATTAATATAATAGTAAAATTCAAATTTCCTTTTGCTTCATCTGAGATAATATCAATCGCCTTACTTTGAAGGCTTGGTGCATAAATTCCACATAAAGTTCCTAAAATTACTACTAAAAAGCAAGCAATTAATAATCCTTTATTCGTTGTAAAGTATCTTATAATTTTTTTGATTGTTTGAAATACATTTTCAGCTTGTTCGTGTTCTTGAAATCTATTTCTTTGAGCCATTCCAGGGATATTTTTTTGCTCTAATTTTTCTTTTTCCATTACTTATCACCTTCTTTACTATTTTGTGAATAATAAATATCTTGATAAATCTCACTTGTTCTCATTAATTCATCATGGCTCCCTGAATCAACAATTTCACCATTACTCATAACTAAAATTTTATCTGCCTGTCTTACAGAGGCAATTCGCTGGGCAATGATTATTTTAGTTGTATCTGGGCATTTTCTCTTTAATTCATTATACAAATCAGCTTCTGTTTTTAAATCTAAAGCACTTGTAGAATCATCAAATATCAAGATTTCTGGCGACTTTAAAACTGCTCTTGCTATAGAGATACGTTGTTTTTGACCTCCTGATAAACTCATTCCTCTCTCAGCAATCATAGTGTCATATTTATTTTCTGTATTATCTATAAAATCGTTTGCTTGAGCAATTCTAGCTGATTCTTTTATTTTTTCTAGTAGTGCATTCTTTTTTCCCCAAGAGATATTGTCCTTGATAGACTCACTAAACAATTCACTCTTTTGTAAGACAATGGCAATCTTATCTCTTAAAATTTCTTGTTTATATTCTTTAACATTTATATCATCTATTAATATTTCGCCATCCGTTACATCATAAAATCTAGGAATTAAATTTACTAAAGTAGATTTTCCACATCCAGTAGATCCCATAATTCCAATCGTTTCTCCGGGATTAATCGTAAAACTAATATGATTCAGAATATTATTATTGTTATCTCCATACTTAAAAGATACATTTTTAAATTCAATTTTTCCCTTAGTTTTTGTTTCTTTAGAAAAACTACCATCTTCTATATCTATGTTAGCATATAATACTTCTTTAATTCTTTGCCATGAGGCATTCCCTCTTGAAATATTTTGAAAAAGCATAACAAA
>CAZQFM010000113.1:0-1190 GCA_964592705.1 uncultured Erysipelotrichaceae bacterium | reverse complement strand
AACAAACATTAAGATTCCATGAAGCAATTGCGTACAATATGTAACAGAAGCCATTACATTTCCAGGTGTAGTTGAACCTAATATTACTTGATTTGCACCAGATTTTATAATTAAAGCAATCACTATATATACCATTATATTTACAATTGGATTCATAAATGCAAAAATTACCAATACTTTTAACTGTGTTTTTATAAGCTCATTATTTGCAGTTCCAAATCTAATTTTTTCAGAAATTTCTCTTACGCAAGCTTTAATAATTCTTATTCCAGAAATATCTTCCTGCATAATGTCGTTAATTTTATCTAAATCATTTTGTAGTTTTGTAAAATATGGTGTAGCTTTTTTTAAGCATATAAATATACAAGCAAGCATAAAAGGAACAAAAAACAAAATGGTTTTCCCAAAATTATAATTTAATACAAACATAAAATATATGCTTCCAAAGGTAAGCATTAATGTTCTAATTAATCCTCTTACAAAAATACTTAAATATTTTTCAATTTGAGAAACATCATTGGTTATTCTTGTTACTAATGATCCTGTTGAAAAGTCATCAATTTGATTCCAAGAAAATGTCATTATTTTTTTGAATGCATCTTTGCGAATTTGATTACCTATTTTTTGTGTAACAAAATTAACTACAACATTATTCATAGACCCACAAAAGCCACCAATTACAACAACTAAAATCATTATAAAGCCAAGTTTTAATATTAAATCTAAACTTCCTATTCCAAAATTATTAATTCCCAACACTCCATTGTCAACAATTTGACTCATAAATTTTGGTTGAGTTAAATCGACCAAGACTTCTCCAATCATCAAAAACATTGCAATAATTGATAGGGGAATATATTTCTTTACATACTTCCACATATATCATCATCTCCCATTTACTTTATATTCCAATAAACATTAATTACCCATTATTAATTTTCTTTGATAATTTAGTTACTTCATTAACTAATTCTGTTATTTTGTTAATCATTGTATTATTTTCTTCTAATATAACTATTACCTTCCAATTGGTCAGTCGTGACTGAACAATTCATTGAACACAATTTTTAATCTTACCTTAAATTTTTTTAAGGTAGATAATTGTACAGATAATATCTGCATTTCTGTACTTAATGCATTGCTACTGATTAATTATACCATTTTTAGGTGGCAATTTCTATAAACCTTTC
>CAZQFM010000112.1:0-2815 GCA_964592705.1 uncultured Erysipelotrichaceae bacterium | reverse complement strand
GATAAAGCAAGTGGTTTAAATGTGAAGTATGCAAGTGATCCTTACTGGGGTGAAAAAGCTGCAGCACAAGCTTATTACACAGAAATATTTACTGGTAAAAAATATTCTGGAAACTATAAATTAGGTGTTGTGAACAGTACAAATACAGCTTTGAATGTTAGAAAAGAACCTACATCAGCTTCTACACTCTTATATTCAACATCAAGAGCTTCTAACTTCCCATTTGTTATTTTAGGAGAAACAACAGGTCCTAGTGTAAACGGAAACAATGTTTGGTATAAAATACAAACAGATGCTCCATTAACAAGTAATCGTAATGCGATTATCCAAGATAATGGGTTATATGATTTCCAACATAACTATGCATATGTAAGTGCATATTATGTTTCTATTATTTCTAAAGGAAATGGTAATACTTCATCAGGTGGAGGTTCTAATGGAGGAACAACATCTTATTTAAAGGGTGATGTCAATGGAGATGGGAAAGTATCCTTTTTAGATTATGTAGCGATTGAAAACCATATTATGGATCGTAAAAAACTTAGTGGGGACCCTTTGAAACGAGCAGATGTTAATGGAGATGGAAAAATATCCTTTTTAGACTATGTAGCAATTGAAAATCATATTATGGGAAGAAAGCCATTATTTTAATGGATGGAGGTAAGAATGAAAAAGTTATTAAAAATATATTTGTTGATTATTACTTTTATATCTTGCTTTGTATTAGCTGATCATGTTCATGCGAATAATTTTAGTGCATCGTTGAGTAAATCAACGGTATCGCCGAATGAAAGTGTTACGGTAACATTGAGTGGTTTAACAAATATTAGAGGTAGATTTGACGTATCGGTAGGAAATGGTTCAGGGTCAACGAGTTTTTCTGTTACTGGACAACCTTCTTCATCATTCGCAGTAAGAGCAGGAAGTTCAGGTACGACAACAATTGATATTGTACTGACTGATGGAGCAACAATTGATGGAGTAGATATTTCTGGACAACGTACTCGTTTGTTAGTAAATATTGTGAGTTCTAATTCAAGTGGATCGACAGGTTCAGTAAATGGTGGAAGTACTAGTGGAGGATCTAACGGAGGGTCTAGTAATAATGGCGCGAATTATCCATCAATAAATAATGGTAGTGCTTCATCAAATCATAATGGATCATCTAGTAGAGAGAATGATATTCTTTCTAGTGATAATGTGTTATCTTCTTTAAGTGTTTCACAAGGTACGCTTACACCTTCATTTAGTGGAGATGTTATGGATTATCGATTGGACTTACCATCTACAGCAACTTCTTTGAAAATAGATGCTGTTGCTGTAAATGAAAAAGCAACAATACTAGGAATGGGTGAATATACATTACAAGTTGGTGAAAATATTATAGAAGTCGCATGTCGGGCAGAAAATGGTGATTTAAGAACGTATACTATTATTGTAAATGTTGATGAAACACCACTTGTATATACAGATTATAATGGGAATCGATTAGGAGTTGTAACGAATCTATCTAGTGTGGTGGTTCCAGAAGGCTTCGAAGAAGTGACCGTTACCTTAGAAGGTCAAGAAGTGAAAGCTTGGAGAAACGGAATAAGTAATATAACGATTTTATATCTAAGTAAAGAAAATGGAGAGAAGAACTTTTATTTGTATGATGAGCAAAAAGGAGTTACTAGTATTTATAAACCTATTTTCTTAGCTGGAGGAAACTACGCTATTATTGATATTCCACAAGAACTACAGCAGAAAATAGGTATGATCTATAAAGAAATTCAAATTGATGATTATACAATGAATGCATGGAAATATGAAGATTCTGCATTGGATAATTTTTCCCTCTTGTATTTAATGAATAGCAAAGGTGAGACTCATTTATATCAATATGAGAGTACAATGAATACCTTACAACTTTATAATGGAAATGTAGCTATTTCACAAAAAGGCTATGATGAAATGATAAAGAATCATGAACGTAGTACACTAATAAAATGGATATTCATTGGTGGATTGGTTCTTACGAATAGTATTACTCTTATTAGTTTATTTATGGTAATGAAGAATCATAAGAGAAGAGAAAGAAGATTTATGGAAGTTGAAGAAGAGAAACAAGAAACGGATGAATTTGCATATTTAGATGAAAATGTAGAAGATAGTGTTGAGGAAGATATTGCATATTATTCTAACGAAGATATGGACTCTTCGATAAATCAAGATATGATATTAAATGATGAAGAATAAGTTAGATAAGGAAGGAGATGTTAAATATTTCCTTCTTTTTTTATTTTTTATAAAATCGAACTATTAGAAAGTAACATAAAGCATATTTTTCTTCTTTTCTCATTCATAAATCAACGTTAATCTTCATATTTTATATGAAAAAATGAAAAAAATATTTCTTTTCACATATAAGTCCTTTTTAAAACATATGAAATATGATATGATATGATAGATAAAGTAATTATAAGGGGGTTAACCTTATGAAAATGAAACAAATATATGCAGCATTAGAAATTGCTGATCATGAAGTTCGCTTCATAGTTGGTGAGTTTTTTGAGACACGCTTTAATATTTTACGTGTTGAACGTATCAAAACAGATGGTGTACGAAATAAAGAGATTGTTGATGAACAGAATGTTACCGCAGCTATTATGAAAGCGGTGAGTAATGCAAGTGCAACGCTTGGATATCGTATTGAGCGTATTCTCTTAGCCATTCCTTCCGTTAATGTGAAACGTTTTAATAAGCGTGTAAATGTTAGTTTAGAGGCTGGAAGTAAACGAGTACGTCTTTCTCACATACAAAGTGGTGTAAATGA
>CAZQFM010000111.1:0-2850 GCA_964592705.1 uncultured Erysipelotrichaceae bacterium | reverse complement strand
CCAAAAGGTAGAGTAATTGCTTTACCAAATGGTGCTACTCCAATTGATTTTGCATATCGTATTCATACAGAAGTAGGTCATAAAACGGTTGGTGCTACTATAAATGGTGCGATTGTCGCCTTGAATACACCTTTAAAAACAGGAGATGTTGTCGATATACGAACATCGAATCAATCAGCGGGACCTAGTGAAGACTGGCTAAAAGTTGTGAAATCGACACATGCTAAGAATAAAATACGTTCTTTTTTTCAAAAACAAGAAACAGAAAAGCGTGCTTCTAGTATCAAAAAAGGAGAAGAGTTTTTAGTAGAAGAATTGAAACGGCGTCATCTAGATGTTGATATGTATTTTGATCATAAGCGTATTGAATCCATTTGTAGCTCTTTAAGTTTTTCTAATTATCAAGATTTGATGTATGCCATTGGAATTAAGAATGTTTCTTTACAAGCGGTTATCGAACGGTTAGTGAAGCATAAGGTTTCTACACAAATGGAAGATCAAGATGTTGTAAAAATGTTTAATCGTCAAGAGCAAACAAGAAAAAAAGTAGCACATAAAACAGGAATTGTAGTAGCTGGTATTGATACGATGATGATTACCTTAGCAAACTGTTGTTATCCTGTTCCTGGTGATGAAATTACAGGCTATGTAAGTAAGGGGCAAGGTGTAAAGGTTCATCGCATAGATTGTCCTAATATACAAAATGAAAAAGAACGATTGATTGAAGTTTCTTGGGAAGAAGATATAGAAGCGAGAAGTTATGAAGTTAAGATGATTGTTTATTCTTCTGATCGTAGCTTTTTGTTAAGTGATATTGTAACGGTTGTTTCACAATGTAAATCTAGTTTACAACATATTGAATCGACTGTGGATTTGGAAAACATGAAGACAACGACGAAGATGACAGTTGTTGTGCAAAACGCACTACATTTACAAACACTGATTAGTAATTTAAAGAAAATACCAAGTGTTTTAAGTGTTGAGCGTATCATTCAATAATATATAATTATATAAGTTGATTATAAAAGATACGAATACTATAGCAGGATAGGAAGTGAAATGATGCGTACGATAACGATAATATTATCGAAGTTATCTTTATATATTTTGTCGATTTTAAACAAAGGAGGGTCTTTTCCTGGGAAAGTAGCTCTTACATTATGTCCGAATATACTTCAAAAATTAGTATATCATCAGCCAGTTATACTTGTTACAGGGACAAATGGTAAAACGTCTACAGTCAATATGATAGCGGAAGCGTGTATGGTTGCAGGAAAGTCGGTTGCCATTAATACAAAAGGGGATAATCTAAGAAATGGTATTACGACGACACTGATGAAGTATGCAACCTTTTTTGGACGCATCAAAACGGATATCATTGTATTAGAAGTAGATGAATTAACTTTGCCTTCTATCTTTCCTCAACTACCGGTATCTAGTTTGGTTGTGACAAATTTCTTTCGTGACCAATTGGATCGAGCAAAAGAGATGGAACAATTAATTCAAGGAATAGAAAAAAGTATTCATCATTATGAGGGGAATCTCCTATTGAATGGGAATGATCCAAATGTTATGCGTTTAGTAAAAACCGCTCCAAGTGCAACAACATATACTTATGGAATGAATATAGACATGGAAGATAAGATAGAAGAAACAAATGAAGGAAAGTTCTGTCCTATATGTGGAGCTTTTCTTCAATATACAGGCCATTATTATTCACATATAGGGCGTTTTCATTGTGAAGATTGTTTATTTGCGACTCCTAATTTAGATGTTTCCATTCATAAGATAGATGAAGGTACATTTATAGTAGGAGAAGAGTCTTTCACTATTTCTAATCCTGCATTATATACGATGTACAATTGTTTGGCAGTACTTCTTTTTGCGAAAGTGTATGATATTCCCTTCGATTGTGTAAGACAAGCTTTTTTACAAGTAAAAACACCAATGGGTAGAAATGAGAAGTTTATAATACAAGATCAACCGTGGGTGATGAATCTTATCAAAAATCCAACAGGTGCAAATGAGGTTTTAAAACAAGTGGAAAAAGCACAAGAGGATAACATTGTGATTTTTGCTTTAAATGATAATGCACAAGATGGTACAGATGTTTCTTGGATTTACGATAGTGATTTTGAACGTATTTTACATAAGCAAACAAAAGCTATCATCTGTTGTGGACAAAGAGCACATGATGCAGCATTACGTATGAAGTATGGTGGTTATGATGGTGAACTTATCCTTTGTGAAAAGCTACAAGATGCGTTTGAGAAAGGTAAGTCTTATCATCATCCTGTTTATGTATTAACGACATATACAGCTATGTTACCTATGCGTACCATTATAAGGAGAGAAAGCATATGAAGTTAAAGGTTTGCTGGATGTATCATGATATTATGGATTTATATGGTGATCGTGGTAATATTATGGTATTAAAAAAGCGATGTCTTGATCGAGGAATTGATTTTGATATGCAAACATGTGGTATAGGAGATGAAGTGGATTTATCTACTTTTGATCTTGTCTTTTTTGGTGGAGGAGCAGATAGAGAACAAGGTCTTATTATAGAAGATTTGAAAAAGCGCAAAGAGAATATTCAACAGGCTTTAGATCAACAAACATTTTTCTTCTTAGTTTGTGGTGGTTATCAGCTATTTGGAAAATACTATGTGGATGCGAATGGGAATAAAATAGAGGGACTAGGCTTTTTTGATTATGAAACTACAGCCGGTCTTAACAAAGAGCGTTGTATTGGAAATATTGTGATTGAATGTGAAATGGAAGAAGAACGTTTCCTTGTTGTTGGTTTTGAAAATCATGGTGGACAAACCAAACATGTACAAACACCTT
>CAZQFM010000110.1:0-2870 GCA_964592705.1 uncultured Erysipelotrichaceae bacterium | reverse complement strand
CCATAGCATTTTCATCTGCATCATCACTCATAAGAGAAAAATCTTTAAACCAGTGTAATTTTTCCTCAATTTCTTTTTGTTGTACAGCAGAGCTATAGTTACTATTTTCTTTATATCGCCAGTGAGCAGCTACCCCTTGTTCGGCAATTTCATCCATAGCTTCCGTACGAATTTGCACTTCAAAGATATTACCTCCATCCGCAACAATCGTAGTATGCAACGATTGATACATATTCACTTTAGGCATGGCAATATAATCTTTAAAACGACCTGGAATAGGTTTATATTTTGCATGAATATGCCCTAATATCTCGTAACATGCAGTTTCCGTATTCGTAATAATACGTAAAGCTAGTAAATCCAGTATTTCTTCAAATCGCTTATTCTTCTTTTCCATCTTCTTATAAATACTGTATAAATGTTTACTTCTACCAAAGATACGGAATGGGATACCATGTTCTTCTAATAATTGACTAATATCTTGAATCATTTCTTGTACTTGATGATCTCGTTCGGTTTTTCTTTTTTCTACAAATTTCGCAATCTCATAATACTTTTCTCTATTTAAGTATTGAAAACATAAATCTTCAAGTTCATTTTTAATTTCACTTATCCCTAAACGATGGGCTATAGGTGCATATACTTCTAATGTTTCCGATGCGATTTTCTTTTGCTTTTCTTCACGCATGTACTGTAATGTTCTCATATTATGAAGACGATCGGCAAGTTTAATAATAATTACACGTACATCTTTTGCCATAGCTATAAAGATTTTACGATGATTACTTGCTAAATACTCTTTTTCATCACGAAACTTAAGATTTCCTATTTTCGTTACAGATAAAACTAAAGATGTTACCTCTTCCCCAAACATGGCAATCATCTCTTCTTCACTAACATCGCAATCTTCAATTACATCATGTAATAACCCAGCAACAATAGTTTTAGGTCCTGTTCTAAGTGATGCAAGTATATATGCTACTTGAATGACGTGGATAACATACGGTTCTCCGCTTTTTCTAAACTGACCTTCATGATGTTTTTGAGCATATGCATAAGCACTTTTAATGAACTCAATATCTTCTACTTTTTTAATATATTGATTAACCTCTTCTAAAAATTCATCAAAAGTGACAGCGGTCTTATTCACCATACTATCTCCCTCCTTTATAAAAAGGGGATTACCCCTTTACTCATATGACATTAATGTAAATAAATTGTAGTCTTGCAGTTTCTTTCTCCCTTGTAATCCTTTCAACTCAATAAGAAAAGCACATCCTACAACCTCACCTTGTAACTGTTCAATTAATTGAATAGTCGCTTCTACTGTTCCTCCCGTAGCTAATAAATCATCTACAATTAATACTTTTTGCCCAGGCTTAATACCATCCTTATGCATATGGAGTTCATTACTTCCATATTCTAAATCATACTTCAAACTAACCGTTTCTCTTGGCAATTTATTCGGTTTACGAATCGGTACAAAACCAATCCCCATTTTATATGCAACCGGACATCCAAAAATAAATCCTCTTGATTCTGGACCTACAATCACATCTGCACCAACTGTTTTCGCAAATGCAATAATTTCATCACATGCTTTTTGAAATGCTTCACCATTAGCCATAAGTGGTGTAATATCACGAAATAAAATTCCTTCTTTAGGGAATCCTTCGATGTCTGCTATATAATTCTTGAAGTTCATAGTTTCCTCCTTACGAATACTATAATTATAACAAATATTTATAAAAAAAACATTATTTATAAGATGTCACGAACAAAAATATTCACTTTTTTTAAAGAACGAAATTCATTGATACGTACATGTCCAATAAAACGCAAATCATTTTTATTGATCCATTGCTTATACACACCATTCACATGAAAATACAAGCACTCAATCTGTTGCTTTGTCTCCCATTTTACATGTTTTCCTTCACTTAGTAATTTCATAGCTTGTACACAACAGTCATCAACATACAAAAGTGGATTTTCAAACCCTTGACCAAATGGTGCAAGCAGTTGAAGAGACTCTACTTCCTGTAACGTTAATTCATCAGCGCATACTCTCATAACATCATAACGTTTTTCCTTTTCTACACATACGCTTTGCATTTCTTTTTGTATATATGCTTTTAATTTATCCAACATATGTGTCTCAAATCCAATACCAGCAGCACAACGATGCCCACCGTAAGAACTTAATCCATCAAAATGATTGAAAAAAGTTGTTAAGTCAAGTATATCACCACTTCGAATGCTTCCCTTATAAGTATTCCCATGTTTAGCTAATACCATAACAGGCTGTTGTAGTTCTTCAAATAACTTCCCAGCAATAAGCCCTACAAGTCCCTCATGAAAGTCTTCATGTGCAATAACATGAAACGTATCTTCTTTTTGAATGAGACCTTTTGCGAACTCATACATTTCTTCACTCATTCTTTTACGTTCTCCATTTAAATCATGAATTTGTCGAGCTACTACTTGTAGTTGTCGCAAATCTTCATTTAATAAGTAGCGTACAGTATTATTAGTATTTACAATATCAGCTAATCTACCAGTAGCATTTAATTTAGGCACAATTTGAAAAGCAATTAATTCTTCATCCCATTTTGGGAAAGCATCATCACAAAGCAACTGCAAAGGTTTACATACACCTTCCTTTAAGTACTGCATACCTAATCTTACAATTGCTCTAGTTTCTTTCCATAATGGCATACAATCCCCAATAGAAGCAACACAAGCTAGCGCAATATGTTCCTTACACTCTCCAATTAAAGCACGTGAAATTTCTAATGCAACTCCCGCACCACATAAATATTGAAAAGCTTCTCCCATTTTTGAGGGATGTAATAAGTGCTGACAAGGTA
>CAZQFM010000109.1:0-3055 GCA_964592705.1 uncultured Erysipelotrichaceae bacterium | reverse complement strand
ATGATTGCATTTGATCGAATAAATTGGTTTCATCTGAAGAAAAAGGTTCATCTTTGATAGTATGACATTGTAGAATATGAGTAGCAACATGAATCTTATATTCCTTTAAAATTTGTAATGCAATAGCACCTGCAGCTACAAGAGGGGCTGTAATTCTTCCAGAGAAATGACCTCCTCCACGATAGTCTTGATATCCATTATATTTTACATATGCTGTATAATCCGCATGGGAAGGTCTCATAATGTATTTTGTTTTTTCATAATCTTTAGATTGTTGAGCATGGTTTTTGATGGTGATACATAAAGGTGATCCTGTCGTATAACCTTCAAAAAAACCACTAACAATATCGAGCTTATCTTCTTCATGACGTTGTGTAGATATTTTACCTTTTGGCTTTCTTTTCTCCATTTGTTCATTTATAAAAAGGAGATCTAATGCAATTCCAGCAGGTATTCCATCTATAACAACACCAATGGCATCGCCATGGCTTTCTCCAAAGATCGTGACTTGGAATGTAGTTCCAAATGTATTTTTCATCTAATCACCTCATAAATAGCTTTTAATCTCTTCTAATTTTATTTTCCTAATTTTATATATTCCAATAATAGAAACTTCTATAATGGTAATATAATCTAAGCTTGTTTTTTTATCATTCTTAATTTTATCATATACTTCGTGTACATCATAAGGAATAGAGGTTGGCAAACCTAAGCGTTTGTATATATCAAGAAGTTGTTTTTTTAAGGAATGATTACGTATAAAGGCTAACATACCGATAGCAACACACTCACCATGTAAATATTCTTGTAGCTGATAACAACTCTCCAAAGCATGTCCAATCGTATGACCAAAGTTAAGTATTTTTCTTAATCCTAATTCTTTCTCATCTTTTTCAATAATATCTTTTTTTACTAAAATAGCTTTTTGTAATATCGTTTCATAATCAGTAAAGATATCTCCATTTTGAATAAGATCAAATAATGTAGGATCACATAGGATACCTGCTTTTATAGCTTCTACAATTCCATTTACATAATGTCTATTAGGTAGTGTTTGTAAAGTGTCTGGGTCTATACAAACAAGTCTTGGTTGATAGAAGGCACCTACTATATTTTTTATATGTTCAAGGTTAATCGCAACTTTTCCTCCGATACTAGAGTCTATTTGTGATAAGGTTGTTGTAGGAATATTGATAAAGTCAATCCCTCGCATATAAGTAGCTGCTACAAAACCACCAATATCTCCAACAACGCCACCACCAACAGTAATGATTAGGTCTTCTCTAGAAAAATTGAGTGTAAGAAGTTTTTTTAATAATTCTTCATATACGGCAAATGATTTTGATTGTTCTCCTCGTGGTATAACATGAATATAAGCATGTTTACATTGTTTTTTTACCTGTTGAGCATATGTAATAGGAGTACCATCATCTGTGAGTATAAAAACATTTCTCTGTAAAGATATATAGCGATGAATATGAGCTAAGCAACCTCGTTCTATTACGATTTGATAAGAATGATGATGTAGTTGAACAGGTATAATCATATAAGAGTCTCCTTTGTTATAGTAAAATAGTTACATAGTGTTATATTGTATAGTATATTTCCTTTTCCTATCATAATATATTTCATTTTAGAAAGCAATGAATACGAAAGTAAGGAAAGAATAGAGCATTATATAATGAAGCAATTTTTTTCCTAACAATAGGAATTTAGCTATATAAATATAAAAGAATGGAAATGTTATAATAAGAATAGAAATGGAGGTATGCATTATGCATCGATTAGGAATATCAGTATATCCAGAACATTCAACAGAAGAAAGAGATTTTGCTTATATGGAATTAGCAGCAAAATATGGTTTTACACGTATTTTTACTTGTTTATTATCTGTAAAGGAATCTAAAGAAGTGATTATAGAGAAGTTTACAAGATTTATGAAAAAGGCTCATGATTTAGGGTTTATTGTATCTGTAGATACGAACCCTGAAGTATTTCAGCATTTAGGAGCTACTCCTCTTGATATTAAACTATTTGCAGATATGGGAGTAGATATTATACGTCTTGATGGTCACTTTGGTGATATGGAAGATATTGCGATTACACATAATCCTTATAATATTGCGATTGAATTTAATGCAAGTTGTAATATGTCTTTAGATTTGTTTATTGAAAGAGGCGCCAATAAACATAACATGGTTGTATGCCATAATTTTTATCCACAAAGATATACAGCATTGGGCTGGGATAAGTTTATGGAATTTACAACCAAATATAAAGCTTTAGGTTTAACAATGGCTGCATTTGTATCCAGTAATAATGATAATACATTTGGTCCTTGGCCTGTTTATGCAGGTTTACCAACTTGTGAAATTCATAGAGGGTTAGCGATAGATGTACAAGTACGTCATTTACTTGCGACTAATTTAGTAGATGATATTTTAATTGGAAATGCTTTTGCGACAGAACAAGAGTTACAAGCTATGTCAGAAGTTGATATGACTAAAATAACGTTTGCGATAGATCTTGTGGATAATATAAGTGAAGCAGAAAAAGATGTATTATATAATTATTATCATATAGGGCGTGGAGATGCATCAGACTATTTTGTTCGCTCTTCTATCCCACGTCCTGTGTATCGTAAAAAAGAAATTCCTTTTAGACAATATGATGCACCTATGTTTAAGAAAGGTGATGTTGTTATTGTGAATGACAACCTAGCTCATTATCGTGGAGAACTAGAAATCATATTAAGAGATATGCCAAATGATGGAGAAAGAAATCTTGTTGGTAGAATTCCAGAAGAAGAGTTCATGATTCTTGATCTTCTAAAACCTGAGTTTCCATTTGGATTTATTAAGAAATAAATAAAAGAGGTTATAACACATAAATATTTCCCAATTATTTGGAAATAGGTTGTAGTGTTATAATCTCTTTTTTGTTGCAAAATCTGTTTTTTACCGTTTTTTATCATATGAGATATAAACGTTTGTTTTAGAGAAAAAGGTATGGTAGTATATAACTATATATAGAAAAGGAGCGAAACATTTGAACA
>CAZQFM010000108.1:0-3091 GCA_964592705.1 uncultured Erysipelotrichaceae bacterium | reverse complement strand
ACTAATAGGAATAAAGAATATAAAGAACTATCCTACAAACCAATCAATGATATATGCAAGAAAGCGTTTATTTAACGTTACATCACACATAGAGTTATACATATTGGCATACATTTTATTCCTTAGATTATTTAAAAATTTCATATTTGTTCTCCTTTACTCCATCATTTGTTCAATAAATTCTTCATGTGTCTTTACATCTAATAAAGAGGCGAATTTTCTAGAATCACTTACTGCATTCGATAACCAATCAAAGAAAAGTTTCATTAATGTATTGTCTTCCTCATGGATTGCTAATAGAATGACAAGTTTAACATCATAGCTCCCCCAAAGGATTGGTTTCTTTAAAATCGCAACACTAAGATTCGATTTTTTAGCTGATACATTCATCGTATGGGGAATTGCGAAACTATAAGCAAAGGAAGTAGCAGACATTTCTTCTCTTAAAAGAACGGCATCTTTAAAACCTTCATCCACATACCCTTGATCATAAAGACGATCACACATAAAACAAATAATATCTTCTGGCGCTTTAGCCTCTACATTTGTATAAAAGAACTGATCATCAATAAGCGTCGTTATTTTTGAGATAAATTCAAATTGAAACTTATGTTTATCTAATGAGTTAAGTGCTTGAAAAATTCTACTCTCATCTTCAAAATTAATAAAAAGTGAAATTTGCAAAGTTGGTATTTCTAAATGATGCTTCAGTGGTAATGTTGTTAAAATAAGATCTGGTTTATGCTTTAAAATCATCTGTTCTTCAAAAAAATTCATACATTCTACAATTTCCAATCGTTCATAAAAACGATTGTTTACTTTCTGAACACATAAATTAGATAAGGCTTGATCATTTGGATAAATCATCACTACACGATATTTTCTGTTCAAATTCAATCGCTCATATGCAGAACCAAGATGCAATGCAATAAAGCCAACTTCGCTCTCACTTATTTTCATATTTAATACTTCTTCCATGTATCTTCCCACACGAATTCCCATTTCAAATACAAGGGGATACTTACGCTTAATTTCTTCTAAATATACATTGTTCACATTAACATGTTTTAAATGTCTTTCTATCAATGACTGGATATGCATCTGCAATCCTACTTTTAATTCCATATCTTGTGTAAAATCAATATCAAATGCTTCTTTCAAATCATTCAACATTCCCTCTACAAGATCTTGTAAAGAATAATTTCCTGTTGATAGATGTACCAAATCTTGTGTATAGTCCGTACTCTTTTTCCCCAACAATAATAATGTTAATAGGACAATCTCATCTTCAACAATCTCAATCCTTATTTTTCTAGCAACCTTAGTAAAAAACTTACTTGCAATCTGATATTCTACACTTTGTTGAATTACATCATTTTTACGATCTGTATGAATAAAATTATGACGTAGAATACGTTCTATCGCAATTCCAACATGTAGCATTAACATTGGAAATGCCATTTCTCTTACATGAAAATGATACTCCTCAAATGTTTCTTCCAAAATTTGTTTTACTTCTAATAAGTCAAATGTTTTATAAAAAGCAGCTAATCTATTTAAGTTTAGAAAGTTCCCTTGTGTCTCTTCTGCCAATAATTCTTTATATAATTTTCGCTTACTCTCTTCACTACCTTCTAATCGAATAAAGTTTTTACTACGCACAAGCTTTAGATTAGAATATGGCTCCAATATTTTCTTTATACGCTTTAAATCATTATCAATAGAATAACCACTCACAAATACTTGATCCTGTAATGCCATAAGATTCAATTCATGCTTCTCAAATAATAATGCTTGAATAATATACACACATCGCTCTGCTGGTGTTTGTGGTGTAATATTATCAAATTCAATATTTAACTTTGTAAATAACTCATAATTCAAACGATACCCATATCGCAAATTAGATTCTATAAGTGTTTCCCCATAGTGTTTATTAATATGATCAATATCCGATCGTATCGTACGATCTGAAACATTCAAAATATTCGATAACTCTTTCCCCGTAATCCACTGTTTATTACTATCCATGATGAGGACAACTTTCTCTTGTCGCTTATTCAGCACCAATATCACCTTTTCTATACTACTCATTACAAGTAGCACCATTTTATTACCCTCTTTATTATAATATAATCTCACATATTTGAAAAGAACACATATATAATCTCTAATACTTGTAATCATTATAGTACACAACTTATATTATATATATTTTTACTATGTGCATATTCTTTCCTCTTAGTATCTTCTATTATCCTTTATATGCCATAGAAGATATTTATTACCTAAATAACCATATAGCTCGTTCATCTATCAAACTCCTTATCATAAGAAAAGTGAATCTCTTTCCTATAAACGGCTCTTCCGTTTAAGTTTAGAGACTCACTTCTTAATATATTTTTATTTAGAAACTATTTGATTATACTTCTTCTTTACGATTCTTTCTTCTAAAGTACATCATTATTCCTGTAGATAGTCCTACAAGCATTGTCCATAACCCTGCTTGTGTTCCATCTCCTGTTTGTACTCCTGATATTGTAGTTGTCCCTTCTACCATTAGACCATTCGGTTTAAAAGTTGCTCCTGGTTGTATGATCACTACACTACCATCTGGTTTTGTAATTGTTCCTCCATTTGGGAATGTGATACTTCCATCTGGATTCGTTATCACTGGTCCATTTGACTCTACTTTATCACCTGGATTTATTTCTGGTCCTACTGTCCCATCTGGAGTTGTGATAACTCCACCTAATCCTGGTGTTGGTACTACTTCTTTACTTAAGATAGAAAATTCTTTCTCTACCGTTACAGCTTCAAAGTTTCCATCTCCTGCTACTGTTACTACTACCTTATAGTTTCCTACCTCACTTGGTGCTGTAGATAATTTCGTCCATGTAATAGCTCTTGTTGTACTTTCTTCTTTTTTGTACCATTCATATGTTATAGCTCCTGTACTTCCTGTTACAGTAACTTGTGGTTCTGATACTGGTAGTCCATCATACACTTTGTTTAATTCTACAGTTATTACAATAGTACTTGCTGCTTGAGTAATCGTAAACTCTTTCTCCACTTCTACACCTGCATAATT
>CAZQFM010000107.1:0-3101 GCA_964592705.1 uncultured Erysipelotrichaceae bacterium | reverse complement strand
TCTAATACACTTAAGAATCGTTCATTTTTCGCTACGAAATCAGTTTCTGAGTTTACCTCAAAAATAACAGCAGTATTACCTTCAACAGAAACACGGCTTAATCCTTCTGCAGCAATACGATCAGATTTTTTAGCAGCTTTTGCAATCCCTTTTTCACGAAGCCAATCAATTGCTTTTGTAATATCACCATCGCATTCTGTTAATGCTTTTTTACAATCCATCATGCCTGCGCCTGTTTTTTCACGCAACTCTTTTACACTTTGTGCAGTTATTGCCATTTTTATTTCCTCCTGAAATTACTCTTCAGCATTACTTGCTGCTTCTTCTTTTACTTCTGCAGAATTTGCTTCTTGAGCAGGTTTGCTTTCACGTTTTTGGAAAGGTGCTTTCCCATCACGACGTGTGTTACGTGAACGATCAAATGTACGACGGTTACGACGTTCTTCATTTCTTTGACGACGGCGACGTTCATTTTCTGCAATTTGCTCTTCTACATTAATAATAACGTCTTTCATTGTTACATCTGTTTCATTTTCATCTACACTATGAGCAACAGATAATAAACCACCTTTTGCTTCTACAATTGCATCTGCCATTAATGTAGTAATTAATTTAACGGAACGAACTGCATCATCATTTGATGGAATTGGGTAATCCACTGTTTCTGGATCACAATTTGTATCTACCATAGCGAATACAGGAATTCCTAATTTTTTCGCTTCCGCAACAGCATTGTGTTCTTCTTTTGGATCAATCACAAAGATTGCATTTGGTAATTTTTTCATTTCTTTAATACCACCTAAGAAGTTTTCTAGGCGAGCTTTTTGTTTTTTAATTTGTGCAATTTCTTTTTTAGGATATACTTCAAGAATACCACTTGCTTCCATTTCTTCAATTTCCACTAAGCGTTTTACACGTTTTTGAATCGTACGGTAGTTTGTTAATAAACCTCCTAACCATCTTTGATTTACAAAGAAAGATCCTGAACGTAATGCTTCTTCAACAACAACAGCTTGTGCTTGTTTCTTTGTTCCTACAAATAAAACTTTTCCACCTTTTTCAGCAATTGCCTTCATAGCTTGATAAGCTACATCTAATTGCTCTTGTGTTTTTTCTAAGTTAATGATGTACACACCATTTCTTGAAGCATAAATATTTGGTTTCATTTTTGGATTCCAACGACGTGTTTGGTGTCCAAAATGAACTCCTGCTTCTAATAATTTTCTCATTGAAACTACTGACATTTTAATTTCCTCACTTTCCGTTAAACCTCCACCATTTCTAACAATAGCAACTCATTATCGATTCTATAATTGAAACTAGAGCACGGGCTATCGAATCCATGATGTGCGAAGTGCGTTATCACGCTATCTACCATTATATCATATTGAAACCTATTTTCAAGATATTAATTTTGCTTTTTATTTTCACTACGAATCGACAGTTAAGCTTTCTTCTACTTTTTATAAAAAAACACCATCAACATGGTGCTAAGATTTCATTAAAGTTTACTATTCTCTTTTTTAGCTCTTGGATGTGCCCCTTCATAAGCACTTTGCAAACGCTCTTTTGTCACATGCACATAAACCTGTGTTGTGGAAAGTGAGGAATGACCTAATAATTCTTGTACAACACGTAAATCTGCTCCATTATCTAATAAATGTGTGGCAAAGCTGTGTCGTAACATATGGGGATGTACACGAATATTTAAATGATAATCAAGAGCTATCTTCTCCAATAAATATTGTACTCCTCTACTTGTCAAAGCTTTTCCTCTTTGATTTACAAATACAATATCATGATTCTCATCTTTTAACCAACTATTGCGAATCGATATATATTGTTGTAATTTTTCTTTTGCTAAATCATAAAAAGGAACTATTCTTTGCTTATCACCTTTTCCCGTAATATGCAAAACCATATCATGAAAATCAATATCTTTCATTTTCAATTGTACAACTTCACTTACACGTAAACCACAAGCATACATTAACTCAAACATGGCTCGATTACGTATACCAACATCACTATCTTCTTGTATAGATGACAACAATAAATCCACTTCATCATAGAAGAGAAATTCTGGTATACGTTTAGGCATCTTCGGTGTTTTTAAATATAAGAAGGGATTTTTCAAAAAACCTACATATTCATTTAAATAACGATAAAAAGAGCGTAAAGAAGATAATTTTCTTGCGATACTAACACTTTTCATATTACCTCTCATGCCTGTTTTTCCACGTAGTTCTGCCACATAATTCATTACGACAATACGATCAACTTCTTCTAATTTCTCAATACCTTCTTTTTGTAAATACACATAAAATTCATGAATATCATGTTCATATGCCTGTAAAGTATGTACAGAACCTGTATTTACATGTGCTGTATATTCGAGAAAACGATGTAAAAGCTCTTCCACTATACAAAAGAGCCTTTCATTTGTTTTATTACTTCAATCGCTTGTTTTCCATACGCCTCTTTTCGTTCACTCTTCTTTACTTTTCTTTCTAATTTCATAATACCAAAATTAGCATTCATTGGTTGAAAGTAAGACGCATGTGTATTCGTAATATAATATGCCATAGATCCCATAACACAAGTTGGTGGTAATGTAACAGGTTCTTTTCCTAATAGTAACTGAGCCATATTTAAACCAGCTAATAAACCACTAGCAGCACTTTCTACATATCCTTCTACACCACACATTTGTCCAGCAAAAAATAAATCATCACGATCTTTAAATTGATATGTTGGCTTTAATACCTTTGGTGAACATATAAAGGTATTTCTATGCATAACTCCATATCGTACGATGGATACATTTTCAAGTCCAGGTATTAAGGATAAAATCCGCTTCTGCTCACCCCATGTTAAATGTGTTTGAAATCCAACAATATTATATAAACTTGCGGCTGCATTATCTTGACGCAGTTGTACGACTGCATATGGCTTCTCTCCACTCGGTGTTTCTAATCCAACAGGTTTCATCGGTCCAAATAATAATGTCTTTTCACCTCTGCGTGCCATCTCTTCAAAAGGCATACACCCTTCAAAATATTTTTCTTCTTCAAATGCTTTTAATTCTGTAGTTTTCGCAT
>CAZQFM010000106.1:0-3146 GCA_964592705.1 uncultured Erysipelotrichaceae bacterium | reverse complement strand
AGATACTTTAACCGCAGTAAGCTCTCAGCGCTTATTTCAAGTGAACGGTAAGGAGGAGAGAACTTGTATATATGAAATATTGGAAAAAGAAGAACTGGAATATTTCATGGTTGAGGGAAAACATGAAACCAAGCATCGAGATATTTTTGATGAAATTAAAATTGCTGTTGAAAAAGGATTTATCTCTTCGCAAGAAGCCGAGTGTGATCTTGGCATTATCAATGAATGAGTGGAAACATCTTAGTAACCTTATGGAAAAAGGATACCCTTTAGTAACATGCTTAGAATTATTAGGAAAAGATACTGCAGAAGTTACCGCACGCTTAGAAAAAGGAGAAGTTTTTCAGGATATTCTTTTGAGCAATCAACAAGGTTCTTTTTATGATCATTTACGTTTTTTTCTTTCCTTAACTTCACTTTCCATGGCTGTTAAGGCTTCTATGCAAATGTATGAGTTTTTTGAAACTTGGAAGAAAAAATGTAAAAAACAATGTAGCTATCCTATCTTCATTTTTATTTTTTCTTATTTCACAATGATTTTCTTCATCATTTTTATCATTCCTCAACTTTTACAAAGTTTTGGTACGGAAAGTATGAGCATCCTATTTCAATTTCTATTCCTTTTTGTAAAAGTTTATTGTGTTGTGATAGCCTTTTTAATAATTACGATTATTCTTGTATTCATGAATACCAAGTACTTTCGTCAAGAGAAAATGATGTTGAAAATATATAAGATCCGATGGGTACAAGACTACATTGTATATATCTTATCTGGATATTTAAGAGAACTTGATCTACAAGGAATATCGACAAAGCAAGCTTTTCAATTTTTATTACAATTAAAAGAGCCATTTTTATTACATCATGTCATCCAACACATCGATCAAGAGCTTTTGCAAGGAAAAGAGTTATTAGAAATTATTCATGCAAATGATATTTTTCATCAAAACTTTTGTTTGTGTTTTAGAATTGGCCAAAAAACAGGTACATTATCTGAAGCACTTTTGGAATTCATGCAACTACAAGAACAAAATTGGCTTCAAGGATTGAAGAAAATTAATATTTTTGTTCAATGTATAGCGTATAGTTTTGTTGCTATTATGGTTATTTTAGTATATCAAGTAATGCTATTACCGCTTCAAATGTTAGAGATGATGTAGCGTATAAGTATTGTTAAATCATATGAGGTGAAAAACATGAAATCAAAGGGATTTACTATTTTAGAAATGATTATTGTATTATCAATTATTGCGTTAATCTTTTTATTGACACTACCCAATATTCAGCAAAAACAAAAAATCATACAATCCAAAGGATGTGAAGCTCTTGTAGAAGTTGTAAATGCGCAAGTTTTACTTTTTGAAATCGATACTTTATCACCGCCACAGAGTATAAATGATTTAATTCAGGGAGGATATTTAAAAGAAGCACAACGAAGGTGCCCAAACGGAAATATGATTGAAATAGTAAATGGAGAAGCGTATGTCCAATAAAGGATTTACATTATTAGAAACCATTTTAGTGTTGAGCATGGTTACTCTTATGTATATAGCTTTTATTTTTAAAAAACCAATTTCTTCAACAGGATTAGTACCTATTGTTCAACAAATAAAAGAAATCATCTTACAAGAGCAACTTACAGCTATGAATAAGAAGGAAAAAAGGGTGATTCAAATAAGTGAAAGTGGTGTTGATACGACTGATAAGCACTTCGTTTTTCCTAAGGGAATATGGGCTGATGCACACACCATATCCTATGCTGCAAATGGAAATATTAATCAAGCTCAATCAGTATGTTTATATAATACAAAAACAAAGTTATGCCTTGTTTTTCAATTAGGAAGTGGACAAATTGCGATACGATGAGAAAGGAAACATATTACTGGAAGCGTTAATATTCTTATTTGTTACTTTATGTGTGATTCAGGTCATCGTCATGATAGCTCAAGTCGATCTTAAGATATGGAAAGTATTAGAAAGGAAATATTTTCACAATGAAGAAATACAAGAATTATACTTTACACCTTCATCATGAGGGATTTACGTTAATAGAAACGATTCTTTCATTTCTTATATTATCACTATGCTTATTCATATTGGGATCTACTTTTTCCATCATACCCAATATCTTGTCAAATACTTCCTATATTGATGATCGTGTAGGGATTTTGCAAGTGAGAATGATATTAGCACAAAGTAGAAATATTATGGTCTTTCATGATGAATTACAGTTTCAGTATCAAAAGGAAGATTTTACCTTTCGTATTTTGAATCATAAACTTGTAAAGCAAAGAGGTTATGAAATATTCTTGAAAGAGATTGACAATGCTTCTTTTTATAAAATAGATAGTTGCATAAGTTTACAGTATGAAAAGGATGGAAAAAGAAATGAAGCAATTTTATATTGCGAATAAAAATGGTTTCTTCAATTTGTATGGATTATGGTTACTGAGTTTTCTTCTCTTTTGTGTAACTGTATTTTCGGAAAAAGTTATTACTTTACATTTATATCAAGAAACCATGGATAATGAGCTCATTCATCTCTTTATTGTCCAACATGTAAATCACACATTGCAAACATTTGATTTAAAACATAAGGAATATGATGATCAATTACCAAATGAGGAGTTTGAAGATAAATCAAAAATTGTTTATCCATTAGAAGAAACCATTTACTATAAGGGAGTACAGATACTATTATCTTATGATTATGAATTAGTTGATGTTGAGTTTAGAGATATCAATAGAAGATGCCAATTTCAAATCCATTATGAAATGGAACAATACTTTATTATGAGAATAGAATATCAAACAAATGCATGTAGTATGTAAATCCTACTTATTATTTCTTCTTTCATGAAATGTCCTACATACACCATTGGTTTATAAAGTATAAAACTGAAGGAGTAGTGTATATGTAAGAGGATAGTGCACACACTAATAGCAGGATGGTGAAGTTTATGTTATTAACAATAATTGTTTCAACACTTGCATATTTATTTTTTATTCTCCTTGGCATTGTCTGTATGTTTATAGATACTGACTCCTTTTATTTTGTACCTTTATTTTTTATATTTTTATATATTCTCAAGCTTATCTATCAGACACCTAGTTGTAAATCACTAGAAAAGAAAGATTTTTTGGTA
>CAZQFM010000105.1:0-3187 GCA_964592705.1 uncultured Erysipelotrichaceae bacterium | reverse complement strand
TTCCATCTAAATCAATGACACTATTACTTTTTATGACATTTAAATTTGAACTAGTCCATATATATAAGTGCCCCAATTTAGTATTGTTACTTATATCCAAGTTTGTCAGATTTGTACTATAGCAGATTAAGTTTCTCAATTCTGTATTTTTACTTAAATCTATACTTGAAACTCCTGTGGAATAAAACGATAATAATTTCAATGTAACATTCTTACTCACATCTAGGCTTGTAAGCATTGTATCACTACAATATAGATACTCTAACTTAAGATTCTTGCTCACATCTAAGCTTGTAATTCCTGTATAACTACAATTTAAATACGTTAGATTAGGAAAATACTCAATTCCTTGTACACTTGTGATGCTTTTATTATTATTATATACATCTATCCTTGTTATATTAGTAATCTCATCACTAGATAATACATTATCATTGTTTGCATCAAAGTTTGTACTTATATAGTTTCTAAATGTACTATCTGGAAAGTTTGTTGTATTAATTGCCACATCTCCTACTGCTCTTTCAACACCTTGAATACTTTCCTCATTTTCTAATGATTCTTCTGATACTTCTTCTACTTCCGTTTCTAAACTTTCTGTTTCTGTATTTTCTTCTAATACTTCTTCTACATCTGTGAAAGTATTTTCATTTATCATCTCTTCATTCTGCGCAAATAGATTACCAGTAGAGTGTGCTATAGATGTTGCCGTTAACGCAACTGCCATAGCTACTTTGGCTTGTTTCTTATACTTATTATTCATCATTTATTTTCCTTTCTGCTATTTTCTATCATAAAACTTACTTCATTTCATTTATATTTTTCAAAATACATCAATAATATACAATATAAAGTATTATTACGCAACTAAAACCAGTAATTACCATATCAAAAAAATTATTTTATTAAAATAACACTAATAATATCATCGTTATATGTTGTAGAAGGATAAAATAAGATGTAATTTCAGTTTAGTTAATGTATATCTCTATTTTATAATAAAAAAAATGTGCCATTAACATTGTTTTTTTACTCCCTAAAGATAGTTTTATGATAACTTCTGAAAGAAAGGCATAGAGTACTAATATATACGAATCATCATTTATAGAGAACAAAAAACAAAGATAAAATAAAAATTATTAATATCATGTATGTGAAACAGATAAAATGATTCATAAAATAGTATTTTATATCTTCTTTCTATTCCATATATAAAAAGACTGCTGACATCTTTATCAACAGCCTACATATCTTTTTTACTATATATTTATAAATCAAAACTTACACGTAATGCCCGATTTATTTTTTCTACAGTCTCTTGATCTAATGTACATATCCATTGTCCTAAACGTTTTTTATCTATCGTTCGTATTTGTTCACACAAAATCATGGATACATAACTTAATGAATCTGCACTAAAGACAACATGTGTTGGAATTGGAGGTTTTGACATTTTTTTTGAAATCGGCGCAATAATAACTGTTTTTGAATACTTATTCCCTTTATCATTTTGTACGACAACGACTGGACGTACACCACCCTGCTCACTACCTATAACAGGGGAGAGATCCGCATAATATACATCTCCTCGTTTCACCATTATTTCATCACTGCCATTTGCATACTATTGATAACACTCATCATTTCTTCTGGACCCAATTCATCAGAGAATACAGTAAACTCTACTTGATTATAGATAGCACTTAATTTGTTTCCATCATAAAAGCCTACAATATCTAAAGTATCCACCATTTCACCAGGCATTAAAACCGTCTGTGTACTTTGTGCTGTTTGTTTTTTTGATTGTACAACAGTAAAATTCTTATCTCCTGAAAATTCCAAGATATGTTTAGTAACACCGTTACTATTCATTGTAGATTTACTTGTTAGTTTTGCATTAAATACTTGTGATGGAAAAAGTGGTAAATCCTCATCACTTAGTACAGATGAAGATACTTTTGACTCTAACGAAGTAGGAGCTTGGAAATATCCTTCATCTAGCTTACTATCATACTCAACTTTATGAAAGACAATTTTTAATTCAGGGTTATTATCCTGATTAAAAATCTGAAGCCATTTCACTTTTGCTTCTTTATCAAACATCATTTCTTGACGTTTAAAATTTTTATTATTTGGATATACAACATCACTAGAAATCAAATATCCTTCACTTTCCTTTTGAATCGTTGTATTTTCTTGTTTGATAATATCTACCATTGATTGAAGTAAGTAAGGTTTTGGTGAGTTCATTGGCCAATCACCTTCAAATTTAAAAACTTGATTAAGGCTAGGTGTAATCACAAATACACCCTCATCATTTCGAAGGATGATTTGTTCCTGATTCAAATCCTTATCGTATAAACTAACTTTAAAAAACTCATTTTCACCTTTTTGATAACCAACTTGTACTGTATATGCTTTTATATCTTCACCTTTTGTAATTTCCATATCTCCTTCTAATAAATATGAGGACATATTATTCATTGTTTTTTCAAATTGTTTATCAAACGATTTTGGTTTTAGCGTAAATAATAATCCAAGAGCTAAAACAACAACTCCAATTCCTGCAATAAGCTTAGCTTTCATATGCATTCTCCCTTCCTGCTCACCCTAATTTATGCAGGAATATTCTTGAAAATGCATATTTTCATTCTTTTTTCATAGATTGTATATAGGTGATTAAATGAATAAATTTCAAAAAATATGTTTACTTTTTAGTATTCTTACAGGTATCGACTTTGCCTTTTATACGCTTTTAAATATTTCATTCCTCTTACGTTTCCTTAACGATTCTTCCATTTGGTATAAACTTTATGCCTTCTTTATCGGTATAAGCGCTTTTGTTAATCTGCTACTTATGAAACAAGACGATTAAATAGGAGTCTTCCTATTTAGAGTCTTTTTTTCATATACAGATGAGGTACATGTTCATCCATATCTACAGAAGAACAAACTACATATCCTAATTTTTCATAAAAAGGAACAGCATGCACTTGTGCATGTAAACGAATTTCTATACCACCCTCTGCTTTTACACAATCTTCTAATTTATGTACAATCATAGCACCATATCCTTGAGAACGATATGGTTTTAAAATAGCTAATCTACCTAATACATACGATTGATTATGCAAAGGTGAAAAGACACGACCACAACCAACTACTTGATGATCCTTATA
The DNA here is from genome assembly GCA_964592705.1 of uncultured Erysipelotrichaceae bacterium. GTDB lineage: Bacteria > Bacillota_I > Bacilli_A > Erysipelotrichales > Erysipelotrichaceae > CAMWMY01. The sequence continues at coordinate 8 of CAZQFM010000105.1, read as the reverse complement.
TAAAGTCA
>CAZQFM010000104.1:681-3233 GCA_964592705.1 uncultured Erysipelotrichaceae bacterium | reverse complement strand
TATTGTATTGATTTATATGGGGAACGCTCTTTATTAAGACTATTAAAAGAAATACATACAATTGAAGGATTTCATTGGATTCGTATTTTGTATATGTATCCTGATGAAATTGATGAAGAGTTGATAGCAGGTATGGCGGAATTAGAAAAGGTAGTACCTTACTTTGATATTCCTATGCAACATGGAAATGATAAAATGTTAAAGTTAATGAATAGAAGAGGAACTGTAGAAGATGTGAAGAAAATGACATCACTTATTCGTAAGTATCATCCATCAGCTACCCTTCGTACAACTTTTATTGTAGGTTTCCCTCAAGAGGGTGAGGAAGAATTTCAAAGTCTTATGCAATTTTTGAGAGATATACGATGGGATCGTGTAGGTGCATTTACATACTCTCCAGAAGAAGATACCGTTGCGTATCATATGGAAGGAGCTATTGAGGAAGAAGTTAAGGAACAACGTTTAGCACAACTGATGAAGTTACAAGAAGAAATTTCTTTAGAAAATCAACGACAGATGATTGGAAAAGAAGTAGAAGTATTGGTGGAAGCACAGGAAGGATTAATAGGTGCTTATCGTGGTAGAAGTACATCAAGTGCACCAGATGGTGTAGATGGTGTCGTGACATTTAAGAGTTCTCGCTGCATTCCTTTCGGTAGTTTTGTAAAAGTAAGAATTACAGAAGCATTACCACATGATTTAATTGGTGAAGAAGTTGTTGCGTAGTTTTGATCCTATCATTGGTATAGAACCTAAAATTATGATTTTAGGTTCTATGCCTTCTGTAGTTTCTTTAGAGAAACAAGAATACTATGGGTTTAAACATAATCGTTTTTGGAAAATCATGGGGAATTACTTTCAAAAAGAACTTATGTCTTATGAAGAAAAAGTACATTTGATTAAACAAAATCATATTATCTTATGGGATGTTATTCAGACGTGTGAACGTGAAGGTAGCTTAGATGCACATATTAAAAAAGTTGTATGTAATGATATTATGTCATTGTGGAAACAATATCCATCTTTACAGGTTGTTTTATGTAACGGGAAAAAGAGTTATGAGCTATATCAAAAATATTTTCATAATATTCCTCTTCCTTGTATTGCGCTACCAAGTACAAGTAATGCGAATCGTAGTTTAAAAGAAGAAGTGATTAAGCAACAGTGGTTTTCTGCTTTGAATAAGTATGTAAAAGATTAATTTCTGAGTTGTAATATGAAATGAAGATTTTATGATTGGTATGTAATACTATAATAAAAGCCCCCTATCGCATTGATAGGGGGTTCATGTTATATTGTATGAATATTGTTTAACTGGATACTTGTTCCTTTGCTTTTTGAAGTTCTAGAATGGCACTTTTTAGCTTTTCTAAATCTTCATCACGTTCTTGTAAAATGGTATATCCATTCATAAATGCTGATTGATAAGCAATAGCATGTTCTTTTTTACAAGATGATAAATCAATTGTTTGTGCTTCCATGATAAGTTTATGTAATACATTGTAGTGCTGAAAGTATGTATGTTCTTGATCAATCTCTTCTAGGAGAGCTTCTAATGTCCAATGTTGATTATGCTTTGTTAGTAAGCATTTACGCTCAATATTCGCATTTGCAGCTTTTAACTTTTCCGTTATCGTACGTATTTCATCATCTTCTATGTTTGCTAATATCATGAGATCAAAAGGGAATTTTTTTGTTTCTTTTTTCTCTATTGCTTTTGTGAACCCTTCAAGTTCCATTAAGTAACCTAATGTTTCATGAAGTTCTTCTTGTTTTATTATTTTATAGTCTATTTGCATTGCTTTTAATACATCACAAGTTGCATCGGATGCTTGATATAATAATATTTGTTTTTTCATCGTTCCACCATCTTTCTATATATATATATATATATATCATATACGAAGTTTGCTAGCTATGCAAATATTTCGATAGCTTTTCAAAGGGTAAGACTTAAAATAGTAGAAAGCGATGGACGATGAATAATATAGAAATGAGCGTGGATTAGTGATACTTTTGAATAAATGTGTTAGAATAAGTAAAGGTTAGAAATGATGGTGATAAAAATGAATGATGATATTAAAGAAGAAGTAAAAATGACGATGAGTAAGAAGAAACATAAAAAGCAGACAAGAGGGCAAAGGTTGTTGAATCGTATGTTGTTTCTTATTGCATTAGCAGTATTTTTATATTCTGGATTTGAATTATTTAAAATATATAAAGCCAATTATGATGAGAAGGAAGAACATGATCGTATTACATCCATTGCAGGAGTACCCGAAAATCCTAGAGAGCCTTTCACAGTAGACTTTCCAGCATTACAAGCAATTAACTCAGATGTTGCTGGTTGGATTATTATTCCAGATACAGAGATTAATTATCCTATCGTGAAGAGTTCAGATAATGACTATTACTTAAATCATACATTTGAGAAAAAAGTAAATTATGCTGGTTCTATTTTTATTGATTATCGACAAGCTAGAGATTTTTCTGATATGAATACTTTTATTTATGGGCATAATGTTTACCATGGCACTATGTTTGCAGAGTTA
>CAZQFM010000104.1:0-671 GCA_964592705.1 uncultured Erysipelotrichaceae bacterium | reverse complement strand
GTACCATACAACAGCGGATAGTGATTCTTATAAAATTGGATTTAGGCCAAATCAAGTGTTTCTTGATTATGTAAATTTAGTGAAATCGAAGTCTTTGCATAAAAGGGAAGTATCCTTTGATAAGAATGATCGTATGATTACATTGAGTACATGTTCATATGAATTAGGTGGTGTTGGTTCCGCAGGACGTTATTTAGTACATGCAAAATTAGTTCCCTGGGATGGAAATTATGATAAAAATTTAGAAACAGAATTTGAATAAGAAGTGTGAGCACTTCTTTTCTTTATTTTCTTTTCATATACTTCTTTAGAGGTGATGAGATGTTTTCTAGCAAGTGTCGATTATTGACATGTGAAGTACTAGCTCTTGTGTTTGTAGGTATTATTATGGTGGGGTCTAGTTCTCGTGTGTGGGCAGAAGCAAAGTTCGGGGATAACATGTATTTTATGAGTCGTCAAGCTGTATTTGCAATCATAGGCTGTTTTGTTATGTGGCTTGCATCAAAGGTGAATTTGAAAAATATTAGGCCATATGCTAAACGTATATTTATTTTTTGTGTAATTGCATTAATACTTGTATTAATACCTGGATTGGGGGTTGCGCGAAATGGTAGTAGAAGTTGGTTTGGGATAGGATCATTTCTTGTACAACCATCTGAATTTTTTAAGAT
>CAZQFM010000103.1:0-3276 GCA_964592705.1 uncultured Erysipelotrichaceae bacterium | reverse complement strand
TTATAGGGATAGATAAGAGAGTCTTTAAAGACTCTCTTATCTGTGAGCGTATTAATGAAGGAATTTACCGGCTCGTTTATCAAGTTCTTGCATTATGTAATCATGGATACACTTGAAGAATTTTTTTATCAGCGTAATACATGTCTCCTATGGCGGTCAATGTGATTTATAAATCGATCAATAATCGATTGCCAAATACTTCTTTTCTTATTTTCTTCGGTCAAAGACTGAGGTTCACTTCCACGGTAGCACGAACGTCCATCGCTACCAATATTAGTATTAGTAAGAATATTCGATAATTCATTCTTAAATTGTTCGTCATACTCAGTTGTTGGTAAACCATCAATCTTACAAAGAAGATTAAAAACACACCTATCTCTAGTTATATAAATACCAATATTCAAATCTCTATACTCAGGCATACTCTCGCGATCACAACAGTGCATACGTATTTTGAAAATGTCTTTTTCAAATTCTAGGCGCGTCAATGTGGTATATTCAAACTTGAACTGTTTTTTGAATACTTGTTTTATTTCATTTAAGCAAATGTAAACATCTTCTATGGATGACTTTGTTGATAACATCTAATCCTCCTTTGTTCCTATAGAGCCACGTATATTTTTTTTATGGCTGATGATAGCCAACTTTTCTCTTCATAATCTGTCATATTTTCCGGATAAAGATTACCAAGAGCATTTATCACATCCGATTTGATTTCATCCATTGATTAATTTATTTACCAGTACTTCCAAAGCCACCTTCACCACGGCTAGATTCTGGAAGTTCATCTACTTCTTTGAACACCGCTTTAACTACAGGTGATAATATCCCCTGTGCTATTCTTGTTCCTTTTGGTATAGTAATGTATGACAATTGACTTAAAAGACCAGACAAGGTGTTATATCCAATATTTTTTACAGGAATCATTATCTCGCCTCGGTAACAAGAATCTATAGTGCATGGTGCATTGGGTATAATAATTTCGGAACTTGTAGCTATGCTTGATCTCAGACGTACCTGTAACTCATAATCATCAGGAAATGATACACATAGTCCGGTTCGAATGAGTTTAGTCTCACCAATTTTAAGTTTATAATCTTCTATAGTGTAGAAATCAAATCCAGCGTCCCCATCATGTTTATACTCGGGAATAATAGCATTTGAATGCAACTTCTTAATCATAACTGGTACGTTTTTCATTTCAGTACTCCTCTTTTAGATATTAATTGAAAACTCACGTAATAATAATATATCATCAAAAATTATATACTGATAGAGAAAAGGAGAAATATATGCCAGAACTCACTTCTACATTTTACACACACAGTAACTATATCAAAAATGAAAGAGACGATTATGTATTTGTCAAAGAAAAAAAAGTAACTGTAGATAGTGATACAAATGAAATAACCAGTACCAAGAACAATTTAAAGATTATACCATCACCTAAAAAGAGAGTATGGATAACTAAACCACAATTTAGAAACCATAAAGGTAAAAGAGAAACAGAACGATTAGACCACTGTGATTGCTACTCTATAGAGAATAGATATTTAAAAGAAAAACTTGGTGAATTACTGGATGTAAAAGTTAACAAGTATACAAAACTAAAAGATATACTAAATAGTCCATACGTATATGGTGCTGATTTAGATATGGAGTCACTAGTTAGGTTGGCTTATGAAAATAATCTAAAACATAACACTATACCATTTGTTAAAGGGTTTCTCGATATTGAGCAATCGGTACTTGGTGATGATAGAATCAATGCTATTACTTTGATTATAGACAATTACATTTATTGTGGCTATCTAAATGACTTCATGAAAAAGAAAGTAAATGGAATAATGGTAAAAGCAGATGAGAACGATGTAATAAAATTAGCTCACGAATATCTAGGTGATTACATAGACAAATATAACTTTCAACTAAATGTCGTGGGATTTGATAAAGAGATAGATCTGATTAAATGGATTTTAGATAAGGCACATTTTCATGAAGCCGATTTTGTTGGCATATGGAACATGGCGTTCGATATTCCAACAATCATAGATAGAATCGAAAAGAATGGTTGTGATCCTAAAGATTTCTTTTGTGATCCTAGTATAGCTAAAGAACTTAGACGATGTGAATTTATACCTGATCGGAATAAAAAAGTAGCTCATGTTGTGGAAAAATGGGGATGGTTTGATTGTACCAGTCACACTCAGTGGATAGACTTAATGACATTGTTTGCTCGTATAAGAAAAAGGCAAGCAAAAAGACCCAAATATAGTCTAGACGCTATAGCTGAGTCAGAAATAAAAGATAAAAAGCTACATGTGGCTCAAGCCGGTCACTATGAGATGCAGACAGAGAGATTTGTAGAGTATGTCGTTTATAACATAAAAGATAGCTTATTGATTTGGTTAATGGAAAATAAAAATAAAGATATAGACAATTTGTATAAGTTATCAAGAAGTATACGGATGCACGATTTCAATAAACAAGGAGCTATGTTAAATCATTCATATCAGAAATTTTTATTAAATAAAGGATATGTATTAAGTTGTACTGGATCTAATATGAATGGTCCGTATGATAGTTTAATGAGACGAGTAGGTGGTGCTGTAGGTAATGCAAGAAATACAAGAGAAATGGGAGCATTCTGCACGCCACAGCTACCAGGTTATAATACCAATATAATTCCATATGTAGGTGACCAGGATTACAAAAGCTTCTATCCAAATACCAAGAAAGCTGGTAATATAAGTAAAGAAACAAAATTAGCATCGATTGTTGAAATAGAAGGACATAATTTCCTAGATATAGAAAACTATTGTAGTGCTATAGCAGCCCCTAAAGAAAATGCGGTGTATATAGGAAATAAGTATTATGGGTTACCAAACTATTCAGAAATGGATGAACTAGTTAAAGAGTATCTATAAAAAAATATAGTATAGATAAGAGTGTTCCATATGGAACACTCTTATCTATACTATATGTGTTAGCTACTCTTCTTTAAGAGACAATCCTTGGGTATAGTAAGCAGTTCGGCTAATTTCTCGGCTACCATTTCTGGGATATCCTCGTCATTCCTTTCATACGCATTAAGAGTCATGACACTTACACCAGACATTTTGGCAAGTTTCAGAAGAGTCAGACCGGCACGCGATCTAACTACACGAAGTAATGTTCCTGGTTTTTCATTATTAGATAACGGGGGAACTTCCTCATAATCATCCTCGTTGACTTCAGCCATAATTACGTCCTTACGACCGAAAATACATGGTTCAG
>CAZQFM010000102.1:0-3279 GCA_964592705.1 uncultured Erysipelotrichaceae bacterium | reverse complement strand
TACACATTCATCATTAGCTGTTTCAAAGTCAACTGTTATACACAATGGTGTACCAATTGCATCTTGGCGACGATATCGTTTCCCTATACTACCAGCCTCATCAAACTCACATGTACAAATAGGCGCAAGTTTATGAAAGATGTTCATAGCATCATCTGATAATTTTTTAGATAATGGCATAATACATGCTTTGATTGGTGCCAAATACGGATGTAGGCGCATAACAATTCTTGTATCATTTTCTAACACTTCTTCTTCATATGCATCACACATAATCGCAAGCATTAATCGCTCTACCCCAACACTTGGTTCAATGCAATATGGTAAAAACTTTTCACCACTTTCTTGATCAAAATATTCTAAGCTTTGCTTAGAAACCGTTTGATGACACTGCAAATCAAAGTCTGTTCTATCCGCAATTCCCCATAATTCACCCCATCCAAAAGAAAACTTATACTCAATATCACTAGTACCTTAAGAGTAGTGACTTAACTCATCTTCTTCATGTTCACGTAAACGTAGATTTTCTTGGCGGATTCCTAAATTCAATAAAAACTCCATACAATATGATTTATAATATTCATACCACTTTAAATCATCACCAGGTTTCGTAAAAAATTCTAATTCCATCTGTTCAAACTCACGTGTACGGAAAATAAAATTTCCTGGTGTAATTTCATTACGGAAACTTTTTCCTATTTGTCCAATTCCAAATGGCAATTTACGACGCATTGTTCGTTGAATATTTTTAAAGTTCACAAACATACCTTGTGCTGTTTCAGGACGTAAATAAATAGAGCTCTTAGCATCTTCTACAACCCCTTGAAAGGTTTTAAACATTAAATTAAACTGACGAATATCAGTAAAATCATGACTTCCACAATCAGGACAAGCAATTTTATGTTCCTGAATATATTTCATCATCTGCTCATTTTCCCAACCACTAGGGTTTACTTCATTGTTTGAATGATCTTCAATTAACTTATCAGCACGATGTCTCGTATTACAATTTTTACAATCCATCAATGGATCAGAAAATCCACCAACATGCCCACTTGCAACCCAAACTTGTGGATTCATTAATATTGCTGATTGAATACCTACATTATGTGGACTCTCTTGAATAAACTTACGCCACCAAGCCTTTTTGATGTTTTCTTTTAACTCAACACCTAATGGACCAAAATCCCAAGTGTTACTTAGACCACCATAAATCTCAGAGCCTTGATATACAAATCCACTATTTTTCGCATGTGCAACAACAGTTTCAAATAACTTTTCGTTCATGACTTTGCCCCTTTCATAAAAGTGAACATCTTTCAATGCTATAAATTTTAGTTATAAAGATACACTATAATATATACACTTTTTTAAAGGTTATGTCAATGAAATTATGTAAGGAATTTCATGAATGGTATAAATGATAAAAGAGTATTCTACCTTTCTATCAAAAAGATAAAATACTCGTTGGATAATCACCTATCCATAGTAGACCTACATATTTTGAAGACATTGTAAAAACTTGATACTCTTTAAATGGACACCACTATAATGCTCAAAAAAAGTATAATGTAGTAAAAAATGATCGTAGTTCCAATCTGTATAAGTTGTTAATATAGAATAATGTTCAAGTTGTGCTTTGGACACAAGTCGAAATAACTTAAGTTGTTCTATTTCATAACACTTCCCCATACGAGGATGATAACAATGCTGACAAACAAAACCCCCATCTTTCCACGAAATACTACAAATCCCTTGTTTACGATGACAACATACACATCCATCTACATAGGGCTCAATTCCTTGCATTTGCAAAATACAACTCATAAAAAGACATGCTATAACATAAGGATTATCTGTTTGCATTAAAATATGAAAACTTTCGATTAATAAATGAAAGATGTCTTCACTCTGTTCATTTTCCATCATCTCACAAATTTCACAAAAGATGGATGCAATGGATTGTTTCAAAAGATCTTCTCGTAATACACGATGACTTTGAATAATATCGGATGTTGTTAATGTATGCATCGTACTACCTTCATGATAGTGAAAATAGAAATAAGCATGTGTAAAAATTTGCGAACTTGATAAGTTCTTACTTTTTATTTTCTTTAAACCACGTGCAATTAAACTTTGTTTACCATATTCTTTAGTAAGCACCGTTAGTATCATGTCATGCTCACGATAATCTCGAGCACTTAATACAATACCTTCTATTTTATCACTCATAAATGCTCAATTTCATCATATCCTAGTTGTTTAAGTTTATTACTACGATTACGCCAATTCTTTTCTACACGTACAAAAAGCTCAAGTTCAACTTTCTTACCTAACATTTGTTTCAACTCTTTTTGCGCACTTAAACGAATATCACGAATCATAGCACCTTGCTTACCAATTAAAATCCCTTTTTGTGATGTTCTTTCTACAATAATCATCGCATGAATATGTATCTTATTTTCTAACTCTTCCTTTTGTTCAATAACAACTGCAATCGAATGTGGAACTTCTTCCTCCGTTTTATAAAGTACCTTTTCACGAATCAATTCACTCATCTGAAATTGTTCTCCATGATCACAAATCATTTCATCAGGAAAGTATTTTGGACCTTCTGGTATATATTTTTTAACTACTTCCAACAGTCGATAGATATTATCTTTTTCAAAAGCAGAAATAGGAATCATCTCTTGAAAACAATGACGTGTACTCCATGCTTGTAAAAGATTCAAAAGCTCTTCTTTTTGAATGAGATCTATTTTATTTAAGATTAAAAAACAAGGTATATTCATATTTTTTATTCTATTCAGTAAAAATTCATCTCCTGTACCATATGGCTTAGATGCATCTACTATTAACAATACTACATCTGTATCATTCATTGCAGAATAAGCACTTTTATTTAGTGTTTTTCCTAACTCATGATGCGGTTTATGAATACCTGGTGTATCAACAAAAACAAACTGTGCATCATCACGCGTTAAAATACCAGAAATATTATTACGTGTTGTTTGTGGCTTAGGTGATATAATAGCCACCTTTTTATCTAGAATAGCATTTAATAATGTACTTTTTCCAGCATTTGGTCTTCCAATGATACTAATAAATCCTGATCGATAACTCATTTTAAATCCTCACTTGTAAAAGACATCGGTAATAATTCACGAATGTTCGTTATTTTCTTTTCTTTTTTATTACTTAATACAATAGGTGTTTCTTGATTTAATAATTCTACTAAAACTTGACGACAAGCACCACATGGAGCTGCTAATAAATCAC
>CAZQFM010000101.1:0-3403 GCA_964592705.1 uncultured Erysipelotrichaceae bacterium | reverse complement strand
TGATAAAACTACCAGAGTATAAAAAATCTCCCGGTTCTTTTGTGATGATATCAGCTTCTCCTGTTACAAGAGATTCATTAGTTTCTACTTTTCCTTCTAAAACGATAGCATCTGAGCATATTTGCGATCCTGTTTGTACAAGGATAATATCATCTAATACGATGTCATCCATATGAATATCTTTTATATTACCATTACGTAGAACTTTAATATGTGGTTTTGTAATTAAAGATAGCTTATCTAATGTTCTTTTGGATCTGATTTCTTGAAAAATACCGATAAAAGTATTAGAAATAATAACTCCAAGGAATAATAAATTACGATAAGCACCAATGAAGATAATAAGAGCACCTAATATCGCATTAACTAAGTTGAATAATGAGCATATATTATCTGTCAATATTGCTTTATATGATTTTGTAATTGTATCCATTTGTTTATTGTATAAGCCTTCTTGTTTTCTTTGTTGTACTTGAAAATCTTGTAATCCTATGTTGTTATCAGGATAAAACCTTTCTATTTGCTTATTATCCATTCCTATCACCTCATTGCATTCAAAACATACTTCTATTATAACAAGAATTTTATACTCTTACCGTAAAAATGATATATTTTTTTAATTTCTTTTGATAAATTAGAAAAATCACAAGAAATAATAGTATCTTATTATCTAATATTGATAGTTATGAGATATATCTAAAAATTTATCATTGTGTTTGCGTATATTTTGATATGTATTCACATAACATTTAATGAGGTGGATACAATATGAAAAAAGTACTATTATCCATAATGGCTCTTCTTTTGAGTGTTGCTTACAATTTCGTTTTGGTAGAAGCAGAAGATAAAAAAACTGCAGATAGTCAGATTGAGGAACAAGAAAACATAACAACGGATTTAGCACCAAATGCAAAGAGTTCTTATTTAATGGAATTTACAAGTGGGAAGGTAATTGCATCGAAAAATGAAGAAGAAAAGCTTTATCCAGCATCTATGACCAAAATGATGGGACTTCTTCTAATTTATGAGGCTTTGAATAGTAAAAAAATATCTTGGGAGGATAAAGTTACTACAAGTGAACATGCGGCTTCTATGGGAGGGAGTCAAGTCTTTTTAGAACCAAATGAAACGATGAGTGTAAAAGATCTTGTGAAAGCAATTTGTATTGCAAGTGCCAATGATGCTATGGTTGCGATGGCAGAAAAATTAGCTGGTACACATGAAGGCTTTGTTAAACAAATGAATCAAAAAGCGAAAGAACTAGGATTAAAAAGTACCAATTTTGTGAATGCAACAGGATTACATGATTCACAACATTATTCAAGTGCAAGAGATATGGCTTTGATTGCGCAAGCACTTATTCAAGAGGGTGGAGATTCTTTATTAGAGATAACGGGAACGTATGATGCATATATAAGAGAAGATGGAGATAATAAGTTTTGGCTAGTGAATACGAATAAGCTTTTAAAACAATATGAGGGTGTTGATGGTCTTAAAACAGGATTTACGCAAGAAGCAATGTCTTGTATTACAGTGACTGCTAAAAAAGATAATTTACGTCTTATTGCAGTTGTTATGGGAGAACCAAGTAGTAGTGTGCGAAATCAAGAAATTAAACAATTATTGGATTATGGATATGCGCAATATGCACAAGAATTGCTATATCCAGAGGGTAGTGTGATGGAAGAGACAACGGTTGATAATGGGAAACCAAATAAAGTGAATCTTGTGACAGTAGAAGATATGATATATGTATATGAAAAAGGTAGTCAACCAACGGAAGCTGAAAAGATTGTGGAAATTACAAAAGATCAACTTCCATATATACCTGGAGAAGTGATTGGTAAAGTAACCATAAAGATGAGTGATGGATTTGTTATGGAGTCGGATATCACTGTTGAACATGAAGTTCATCCATTAGAGTATCTTGATTTTTTCATGAAATCCTTTGCGGCCTTTTTCGCATAAGCACCATAGGTGCTTTTTGTCTTTTTTTTATATGTTTTGTCGATTATCTCCATGACTTAAGAAAAACATGTTACCATGGTGTGTGGAGGGATTTTAATGAAACATCAATATGTAGATGGTACACTGTATTTTTATTTCTACGGTGACTTAGATAACTTAACCGTATGCAATTTAAAACAAATTTGCATTGACTTAATAGAGAAGTATCGTCCTAAAATGGTACGGTTAGACTTTGAAGAAGTAACATTTATTGATAGTACAGGGATCGGATTTGTACTAGCACGATATAAACAACTTATGAAGATAGGTGGAGAGCTTATTATTTGTAATTTATCAAAAGCAAATATGACATTATTCCATATGTCTGGTATATTTCAAATAATGAAATATGAAAGAAACGGGGTAAAATTATGAACAAAATGAGTCTTACTTTTACAAGTAAATTAGAAAATGAGGCATTTGCAAGAACAAGTGTTGTTGCTTTTCTAATGCCTATCAATCCAAGTGTTGATGAAGTTATGGAAATTAAAACAATGATTGCAGAAGCTGTTGTTAATTGTATGATTCATGGTTATGAGGGAAAAGAAGAAGGAAATATTCAATTAGATGTACAATATGATGATGAAAGAATGATAACGATTGAAATACAGGATTATGGTTGTGGGATTGAGAATATCGATTTAGCAATGCAACCATTATATACGACAAAGGAGCATTTAGAACGTTCTGGAATGGGATTAACCATTATGAGCACCTTCGCAGATGATTTTCAAATAACATCCACAGTAGGAACAGGAACAAAGGTTCTTATTAAGAAACAACTTCATGTCCAACAAGACGAATCTAAGTAATGAAGAATTAATTTTGCTCATTCAACAAGGAGATGAGCAGGCCAAAAGCTTATTTGTGGAACAAAACTCACCACTTATTTATTCGATTATCAAAAGGTTTTCGAAAAATAAAGTATCTGCGGATGATTTATTTCAGATTGGTTGTATCGGATTAATGAAAGCATTAAATAATTTTGATATGAAATATCAAGTGAAATTTTCGACTTATGCAGTACCGATGATTTCCGGGGAGATTAAAAGATTTTTTCGTGATGATGGAAGTATGAGGATTTCAAGATCGTTAAAAGAAGGGTATTTAGCGATGTGTAAATGTAAAGATGTTTTGCTACAGAAGTTGAATCGAGAACCTACCTATCAAGAAATAGCAAATGAAATGCAAATTGATGTTGGAGATGTTATTTTAGCTTTTGAAGCAAATCAATTTATTTATTCATTAGATGAAACCATATATGAAAATGATGGTTCACCTATTAGCTTAGAAGATAAAATAAGTGATCATAAACAAGAAGATATTGTTATGAAGATTTCATTAAATAAAGAGCTAAAAAAGCTAGAACAAAGGGAACAGCTTCTTTTATACTATC
>CAZQFM010000100.1:0-3409 GCA_964592705.1 uncultured Erysipelotrichaceae bacterium | reverse complement strand
AGATTAGTTCAGACCCTAATATCATTTACGATTACAATTATAAAATAGAAGAAATTAAAATAGACAAGTCATTTGATACACGTACCATCGAAGATAAAAAGGCAAAACACATATTAGCCTCAGATGATCAGATTAATAAATTATTAAAGATGGATTTTTCAAATATAAAAGACGGAAATTTTTATAGAGATTTATTTGTAATCCAATCGCTCGCAGGTGTTCGTTTCAGTGATATTAAAAACCTTTTAAGTTCTAAAAATAAAGTCGTGAATGAGGGTATAATAGTAGCACGTTTCTTAGACGACAAAGAAGGCAAAAACAAGAAAAAATATAAACCCGTTCAAATACCAATCTCAACAGATAAAAGATTGCTTAACTTATATAATAGATATGTAGATGATACTACGATTATGAACCTTAAATATGATAATTATCGGTATAATTTGGAAAATATAGCGAAATCAAGCGGATTATTTAATAAAGTTATCACATTCAACGATGGCAAAGAAATAGTGTCTAAATATGAATATGAATTATTGTCAACACAAGACGGCAGACACACATTTATAACTGATTTAAGCAATAAAAATCTGACACCTGATCAAATAGCAACGATTACAGGACATTCAACAACAGATGTATTAAAAAACCATTACATACACACAAGCGAAGCAATGTTGAATAAGCAATTAATGGGAGTTATAAATAAGATTAAAGCAGTGTAATACAATAATTATCACTACACATCCAAATAAGTTTAAGTATTTAAATTGCGGTTTACAGGACGGTTATGTAATTAAATTATTTACACTTCCGTCTATGTATTCTGTCTCTCGTTATGCTTATTTTAATTAACCATAATAAGTATTATTCGGAGAGGTATGTTTTATAAATTATTTTCTAAAACTTGAAAACTTCAATTTTACAAACTATATATATATATTATATAAACTAACTTAATTAACTTAATAATATGGGATATAACAGGACACTAAGTGCAACACATAAAGAGCACATTTCGCAAGGAAGAATGGGAAAGAAACACACCCCCGAAACTAAACAAAAGATTAGTAATTCAATTCGCAAAAGATGGTCAGAAGCACCAAGAAAAGTTATCAAAATAAATAATTAAACAATTTAACAAGTAAAGATTTATGAAGGTTATTAAAATAGACTATTTAACATTAGCAATAGTCAAGAATAAAGAGCTAAAAAGCATCGAAACTACAATTAACAAGAACTTTGAATATGATGTAAAAATATTAGATTCAATACTCAACGGTACTTGCGCACCTCTTACTGAGTCAACAGATACACCAAACATTTTTGGCAGGGTTGAGTTAAGACAGAATAATGAAATTAAGACACATTACAAAAACAACTATGATGTTATTTATAAGGGTATAAAGTTAGGCTTATTATATTGGGAAACATACGGATATGGAAACGAATACGCCCATTTCAAATTCTTTAATAACGTCCTATATAATGGTGAGTGGATTCTATATAAGGAAGCGTTTAAAGATTTAAAATTACTCGTCAATCATATTACAAGAATAGACTTAGCAAATGATTCTAATATCAATATTTGCAAGCGTTATTTAAAGATAATAAATGACACTAATAACGAAATTATAATTAATAACACCCTTATTAAAGACAGAAATAAATTATTAGAAAGTCCATACTTTTATGTTCGTGGAAGTTTAGATAATCCATATCAGGATTTTACTATTAACTTTATTTCAAAGGACAAATCTTTAAAATTAATAGGCTACAATAAGACCAACGAAATCAGCGAACACAGCCATAAAACCTATCAAATAAAAAATTCTTTTAAGAATGAAACTATTTATAGATTAGAAGTATCAATAACGGCTAAGCAACTTAATAGAGAAGATTTTGAAACATCCAAGCTATTAGAGGACTTAGAAACCAATCGGTATCAAGAGAAACTATTTGATAAGTACCTGCGCAAGCTATTCAGATACTCACATCCTCGACAACCTCGTAAAACTTTACTATAAACATCACGGTGTATCGGAAACGGTACACCATTTTTTATGTAATGACGGTCTATATAACAATATGCCTGTAATTACAGTATATAAGTCTATTTAACAACTTAATTTGTTATTCTTTAGCTATCATTTTTCACACTTAAAAAGTACCTCATTTTTTAATGCTTCCAAGAGTACTATATTTGCTCTATATCAAACACTACGTATCATCGTAGTGATGTAAGTGCGTAGACATACACCCATAGGGGACGAAAATTGTTTTAGGCTCGTGTATGCAACCTCAGGATAAGCGCGTACTTATAATCAGAAAAACAGAAAATCCAAAAACCGCTTGCAGATACACCCAAATTGCCTATCTTTGTGTACAATTCTACTCAAACATTCTACAGAGAAACGTAAACGACTGAAATATAACGTTAATCAGAATATTACAAATATTGCCGTATGGAAACAAGCCTCAACACCCAAAATGCAACCCCTACTAATACAACTACCAATGTATTTAACTACATTGAAACCTCAGACCATCCCACTCTCTCAGAGCACCATTTTCTACGCAAAGTTTCTACAGATAGTTTCTACGCAAAGTTTCTACATAATTTTTTCCAATTTTGGCAAACTCCGACTATACATTTCTATCTCCATCACCCAAAGAGCAACAAACCAACCCCCATTTTATGTTACCTACATTTGGGTAAAGCTACTCTAAAATTCTCCATCGGCTGTAAGGCCATTCCTATGTGTTGGGATAAGAAAAACGAAACCGCTATTATATCTCCACTCGTACCTGATTACATTAATTTCAACCATCAGCAAGCAAATTATGATATTTTAACACTTAAAACTTCGTTTTCCCAAAGTTTGGAGTATATTTGTAATAAGTTTTTAAAATTAATTAAAAATATTATGGAAAATAAAACACACTTAAATTGCGTTTCAGATATAGAAACGCGCGCGGAAATGATTAACCGCACAGAATTGGAGATGTTATTGAATCAACATACCCAAACCATACTTCAAGAGTTGCAAGAAATACTTATCACTGCATTAGGTGGTAATATTTCAATTAAGAAACAACCTAAAAAGATAGAGAATGATGAGAAATTAATAATTTATTTAAGACAAAAAGCAGATAAAAAGAAGGAAAGTACTGCCAAGCAATATAACTTCAAAATAAACGTATTGGAAACCTTTTTAAAAGAGAATAACATCAAACCTCTGTGCAGCAATATAACTTATAAAACCATCTACAATTTTGCACGTTATTTAGAGGATAAGAATGTTTATGACACAGCTAAAAATACATTAACGATAATTAAAACGCTACTAAGAGAGATTAGTTCAGACCCTAATATCATTTACGATTACAATTATAAAATAGAAGAAAT
>CAZQFM010000099.1:0-3690 GCA_964592705.1 uncultured Erysipelotrichaceae bacterium | reverse complement strand
GAATGTACGAAGTAACTTCAATTCCATTACTTAAACGCACACGCGCATATTTACGTAACGCTGAGTTTGGTTTCTTAGGTGTCATTGTTCCAACACGTGTACAAACCCCACGTTTTTGTGGTGCACTTAAGTTAGTAGGACGTCTTTTTAATGAGTTGTATCCTCTGTTCAAAGCAGGTGATTTTGAAATATTCACGCTTTGTTCACGACCTTTACGAATTAATTGGTTAATAGTTGGCATAATATCCTCCTTTCATTTAACACACATTTCCGGGTGTGTCATACAGAAGCATAAATTTAATTCCCATATGGGAATAAGAAAAATTACACTTTCTTTAATATGATATCTTATATAGCTATAGAAGTCAAGCTTTTTTTCACCTATTTAACATGCAAGTCAAGCTTTTTTCTTATACATTATATTCCATCTATAACATAACAATCTAACAAATCATATACTTTTATTATTTATTAAAAAAAAAAAAAGGCAAAAGCCCCTAGATGTGAAAGTAAACTAAAGAAATAATCTACACTTTAAACATCCACTTCCTTAGGCTAATACCTCTTTTATTGTTCATTTTCATCCCAGCACTCTGTATTTTGAATACCTAACTTGTTTGGTTGGAAAACAGGATCTTTTCCTTCTCTTTTTTGTTTTTGGTAATCTTTTAAACAAATTACAGCAAATTTCCCGAGAAATAAAATTACAACAATATTAACAATTGCCATACATCCCATCAATACATCTGCTAAGTCCCAAATCATAGAGAAATCTGCCATAGCTCCTAAGAAGATTGCGACTACAGCTACCATACGGAAAATATTTAAGACTACTTTATTATCTTTGATAAACTTTAAATTCGATTCTGCATAACAGTAATTACCTATTAAAGAGCTAAACGCAAACAAGAAAATAGAAATTGTTATAAAATGTATCCCCATTTCTCCTACTTGTGAATAAATAGCCATTTGCACAAATGGCATTCCTGTTAAACCACTATCAACTCCAAAGATAAGTAACATCATAGCCGTTGTAGTACATATAAGAAGCGTATCAATAAAAACAGATAACGTTTGAACTAACCCTTGCTTTACAGGATGAGAAACATCTGCAGTAGCTCCCGCATTAGGTGCAGATCCCATACCGGCTTCATTAGAAAATAAACCACGTTTAATACCATACATTACAGATGACCCTGCAAATCCACCAAATATAGCACGGAAATCCATTGCTTCACTAAATATCGTTTGAAATATTTCTGGAAGTTTTCCTATATTGGTAATCGTTATATATAGACCTAAAAGAATATATAAAGAAGCCATCACAGGTACAATAACGGAGCTAATAATTCCTATTCTTTGAACTCCACCAAAGATCACAAAAGCAGTAAGAACAGCAAGTAGAATACCAATGAGCATAGGAATCATAGTATCTGCATAATGATCTCCTATATAATAAGCCATAGAAGAGCTCACATTATAAGATTGCAAAGCATTAAAACCAAATGCGAAGCATGCAATTAATAAAAACGCAAAAACAATCCCAAGCCAACGAATACCTAATGCTTTTTCAATATAATACGCAGGTCCTCCGCGAAATTGCTCTCCATCCTTTGTTTTGTAAACTTGAGCTAACGTGCTCTCTATGAATGCAGATGCACTTCCAATAATAGCCATAACCCACATCCAAAAAATAGAACCTGCTCCTCCAGCAGCCAACGCAGTTGCGACACCAGCAATATTCCCTGTACCAACACGTGATGCAGTAGATATCATAAGTGCTTGAAAAGATGAAACACCATTTGCACCTTTTGCTTTCTCATTTAATAGACGTAGTTGCTCTGGAAACATACGTAATTGTACAAATCCTGTACGAATGGTAAAATAAATACCCGCAAATACAAGCAAGGCAATTAAGATATATCCATATAAAAAATCATTTGCCTTTGCTATTAAATCTCCAAATAAGGTCATAATTTCAATTCCTTTCCAATTGATATATTATATTCATTATAACAAAAAAATATTTATTTTTCATCTATAATGCTGAACTCACATACTCTTAATCAGCCATCATAGTATACAAATCGAATATTCATTGCTATGCTTTCTTTAGTCTATTTCAAGATTGACACATTCCTAAATGTTTAAGGTATAAAAGTATTGATATACCCAACAAAAAAATTCCTATTAAAATAGAAATACTTTCTACTCTATAGGAATTTATTGATGCTTTGTTATTCAATTACTTTTTCTTTTCTATTCAAGAATGGTAAAAAACCTATTAAGCTACCTACAATAGCTGGAAGAATCCATCCAATTCCTAAATCAAATAAAGGTAATTTAGACATGATATCAGTAATTGGACCTAAATGAATACCTGCTGAGTTTAAACCATCCACAAACGCTACTACAAAAGCAAAAGCCATACCTAGAATATAAACCATTTTACGATCTTTGATATAATTTTTTCCAAAAGATAAAACACTTAATACAACCGTAACTGGGAATACCATAATTAATACTGGTAAAGTAATAGCAACTAAATTCTCTAATCCAATATTTGCTACTCCAAAGCTAAAAATACAAATAGTTGCAGCAATTTGCTTATATGTGAATTTTGGTAAAACCTTACTAAAGTAATCTGAAAATGCAGTAGTCAATCCTATCGAAGTAGTTAAACATGCGAATAAAACCGCGATTCCTAATATAAGAGAACCAGAGTTCCCGTATAACTGTTTAGTAACAGCACTTAGCAGTTTCCCTCCATTTTCGAAAGTTCCTAGAGCTGATGATGTGGCACCTATATATGTTAAGGCAAAATATACTACAGATAGTAATAATGCAGCAACTATACCACATATAATGGTATACTTCACAATTGATTTCTTATCTGTAACACCAACATTTTTGATTCCCTGAATAACCATAATAGCGAAGACAGGTCCAGCAATACCATCAACAGATAAATACCCTTGAATCATTCCTTCAAAAAAAGGCATCGTAGCATAGTCTCCAACAGGGGCTCCAACAGACCCAATTGGGTTAATTAGTGTTCCAATCCAAATAACTGCAATAGCAATCAAAAGAATAGGTGTTAACACCTTACCAACAATATCCACTACTTTTGATGGATTACTACTTAAGAAATAAGTAACAGTAAAGAATATTGCTGTAAAAATAATCGAATAAATCATAGAGTTCGATTGTTCACCTAGAAATGGTACTACTGCTAAATCAAATGAAACGGTACCTGATCTCGGTAACGCAAATAGCGGTCCTAGTAATAAATATAGTAGTGCTGCGAAAAACATAGAAAACTTCTTTCCTACGATATTTCCTAAATCATTTATCGTAGTCCCCGCTAATACAACAGCTACAATTCCAAGAACTGCTATTCCTGCATCCGTAAAAAGAAATCCAGTCAATGCAGATAAAATATTTGTTCCAGCTTCTTGCCCTAATCCTGGTGGAAAAACCATATTACCAGCACCAAAGAATATCGCAAATAGCATCAATGAAATAGAAACTATTTGAGAAAGTTTCAATTTTTGCATAATATCTCTCCTCAATCTATAATGATATTATTCTATCTTATTTTAAAATTAATTACAATCTATTTACTTAAAAAAACAAAAAAAAGACCCACAAATGTGGATCAATTACCTGGCAACGTGCTATCTTCACAGG
>CAZQFM010000098.1:0-3717 GCA_964592705.1 uncultured Erysipelotrichaceae bacterium | reverse complement strand
AGTAAAGTGTGTACATTGAATCATTTCTGCGTATAAGAAAGCCTCATTGACTATTTATCAATGAGGCTTTCTATAATATCGAACAAATTCTTATATTACTATGAACCGTTCATTCTTAACTTATGGTGCTGGCACTCAGAATTGAACTGGGCGCTGAGCATTACCATTGCTCTGTATTACCACTATACTATGCCAGCAGATGTATGTAAATACTTCTTCAACTTTCGATATACAAGTGCTATCGGAAGTCCAACTATATTATAATAGTCTCCTTGTATTTTTGCAACAAGTAATTTTCCTTTCCCTTGAATGGCATATGCCCCTGCTTTATCCTCATACTCTTTTGTAGAAATATATTCTTCAATATCCTCTTGTGTCAAATCATGAAAGGTAACTTCACTTACTACATGAAAGGTTTCTTTTATCCCTTTTGAAATAATAGCTACACCAGTAATCACTTGATGTGTTGTTCCACTAAGTGTCGATAACATTGAAAAAGCATCCCTTGCATCTTTTGGTTTTCCCATAATTTCTTTTCCTTTACAAACAACCGTATCAGCAGCAAGAATCAAATCATCAGGATACTTCTTTGTTACTGCCATTGCTTTTTCTAATGCTACATTCTCAATTGCCTGGCCTATTGGTAATGTTCTATCAATCTTTTCATCCGTAGCTACTACATGCACTTGAAAAGGAAATCCAATATCTTGCATCAACTCTTTTCTTCTTGGAGATTGACTTGCTAATATAATTTTCATCGTGTTTCATCCCTTTCTAATGTAATAGAATTTCGTGCAGAAAACGTTAACATTTCCTTTTTTAACAAGTATAAACAAAGAACAAATAAGCCAACAAATCCTATAATAAAGCACGCAGCTATTCTTAATACTAGCTGAAAAAATAACGATTCTGGAAACATAAGAATCATAAAATCTGTAGCTGGATTTAATAACCATAAGTCATTCGTAAAGAATATATGATGAAAGATTGTCCAAAAGCTATTGAAATCAACTATAGCATATGTAACTAAAAAAGCTACAAATACAAAAAAGCACAAGGAAGTTTTTATGAATCGAAGTGCTAAATAGGAAATAGTTTCTCTCTTTAACTTTATACACAAGTATAGAATACCAAAAAGAATAATGTAATAACAAATAGAACGTATATTGATTACATTTTGATATAAGTTTTTGACATCTTCCATATGTAATATCTCTTTACGATTAAATGCTTGTACTACATTCCCTCTCACATGAATATCAACTTGTAAGTCCTCTCTCTTATTTTCTAAATAATCTAATAAAGCAGTAGTTGCCTTTTTTAGATCTTCACTAGGAACATTAATAGACTGCGCTGTTTGTAATCTTTCATACTCACTTTCATAAAATTGATGACGAAAAGCATTTATTTGAATACTGGTCACAAGAATTATAAATATGATACTGATGCTTATAAGATAGGCAAGTATGGAATAACTTTTTTTATACATATTATCACCCTTATCGCTACATATGTATACTATCATAGAAAGTATAAAATAGTAAAGAAAACAATACTCTTTATGCGTTTTTACTTGTTTATTTAGCACCTTTTTCATATGTGCATACACTATATTATATAAAGGAGGAAATCATGAAAAAATATAATATTGCCATTTTAGGTGCTACAGGAGCTGTAGGTCAACAAATGTTAAAAGTACTATTAGAAAGAAAATTACCATATCAACATATAAAATTACTTGCAAGTAAACGAAGTGCTGGTAAAGTCATTCATATGGAGGGCAAAGAGTTTATCATTGAAGAGACAACAGAACATAGCTTTGATGATATTGACTTTGTACTTTGTGCTGCAGAAAATGAAGTATCGTTAAAATATACACCTATAGCTGTTGCGAAGGGAGCCATTGTCATTGATAATAGTTCTGCTTATCGTTTAGATGAACAAGTTCCTTTAATTATTCCTGAAGTAAATCCACATGCTATTCAACAACATAAAGGAATTATCGCAAATCCTAATTGTGCTACTATTATTGCCCTTGTAGCCTTACAACCACTACATGCCTATGCAACTATAAAACGATTAGTCGTTTCTACTTATCAAGCAGTAAGTGGTGCTGGTGTTGGAGGTATCCAAGAGCTTGATCAACAAATAAAAGCTATACAAGAACAAAAACCTATTCTTAAAAATGTTTTTGCCCATCAAATTGCATATAATCTTATACCACAAATTGGTGATTTTAATGAATTAGGATACACAGCAGAAGAAATGAAAATGCAAAAGGAAGGTAGAAAGATATTAGAGAATCGAGACCTTGCTGTGAATTGTACATGTGTGCGTGTACCAATCTATCGCTCTCATTCTGAATCTATTCTTGTAGAGTTTCAAAATGAAATAGATGTAGCCAAAGCAAAAGAGCTATTAAAAGATGCACCTGGAGTAAAACTCGTTGATAACCTTGAGCAGCAACAATACCCAATGCCAATTGATACAAGTGATCAAGATCTTGTCTATGTTGGTCGCATTCGTAAAGATTTAAGTAACCATAAACATGCTTTAACCCTTTGGTGTTGTGGAGACCAAATTCGAAAAGGTGCTGCAACAAATGCTGTACAAATATTAGAACTATTATTAAACTAAACAACCTTTCATTATATAGAGAAAATTAAAGGTATTTAAATATCTTTATTCAAAAAAAGTAGATCACTTCTAAGTATCTACTTTTTCTTAAACCTCAACAAAATGTATATCATTATGCTGATTCTTCATCATTGTTGTTTGTTTCTTCTTCCTTATCGTCTTTAGCTTCTTCTGTAACATCTTCAACCAAAGTCTCTTCTTCTAACCCTATAAAGGATGCTTCCTCTATTTCTTCCTCTGAATCTATAGTAGATTCATTTAATTTCGCAATAACATATCCCATTCCATATAGTAAAGATGAATATGCTACATACGGCCCTACTTGTGAAATATATAGACCTAAGATATCACTAAAGTCTATACCAGATGTTTGACTTGATTCCAATACTGCTGATACTGTTCGATATGATTCTATAAAATGAAAGCAAGCAAATAATAAGAACACTACAGCTAGTACATAAAAAAATATTGATAATGTTGGTATTGTTTTTTTCATTTTAATTTTCCTCTCTTCTATGTTTCTATATTATCTTATAAAATTATGTGATAAAAATGTTATTTCGTAAATTAGTTATAAATTTCTCATTTTCTTGTATTTTACTCATTCTGATTGCTTCGGTTATATGGAAAGCTATCCATTGACTTGCATTTGTACACTACCTCTATGTTATTCTCATTTATAACCCATTTTATACTTTTTTCTATTGAGTAGGCAATACCTAATAATAGTACAAATAAGCTTATATAGATCTTTGCTATTTCTAAATAACATAAAACCCCACTTCATTTCATAAAAGTGAGGTTAAAGTATTTCTCCATGGTGCAGAAGATGGGATTTGAACCCACACGAGCATTCGCTCACTACCCCCTCAAGATAGCGTGTCTGCCGTTCCACCACTTCTGCATGAGGTTTTTGCCATATAATCATACAACATATTTCACAATTAATCTAGTCTTTTTTTGATAATACACCTTATATTCTAAATAATACTGCTAGTTCTAAAGTGATTCTATCCTGTCCATAGCGTTTTTGATGAGTATAGTAAATATCAATGATCTCATTCATGATATCATCATTTT
>CAZQFM010000097.1:0-3727 GCA_964592705.1 uncultured Erysipelotrichaceae bacterium | reverse complement strand
ATAACATATGAATGGTACAAAAAAGAAGAAAGTACAACAAGAGCCGTTACATGGATGCAGTTACCAGAAGCACCAAAAGAAGTAGGAAGCTATAAGGTAGTAGTAACCGTAGCAGGAGATGAAAACTTTGAAGGTGTAACAGTAGAGAAGGAATTTTCTATCTCAGAACAAGTAACGGTAGCACCAGGACAAAGTGTAACAGGAGTACAAACAGGAGATAGCACACAAGCAGGGTTATGGACAATACTTGTAGGGCTATCTACAGGAATGATGATGTACTTTAGAAGAAAGAATCGTAAAGAAGAAGCATAGTATTTTATTATGGATTAAAGTGATATGGTATGACTAGACATAGTAGAATAAGATTATGTTAAATAAAAAGAGATGTAGATGAAATATTAAGGTTTCATCAAGACATCTCTTTTTATATATAAGATTGTTTTATCTAAGCCGTGTTGTGCTAAATGTAGTAAGAGGTTATGAAGGCAATTTTTTGATTCTTCATGCATGATGACGAAATCGTATCCTTGAAGAAAATAATCTAGAGCACTTTGATCTGTGTATTGAGCTTTTTGATATGTCATGCAGGCAGCTACACGATCACAAAACATTTCCACAACATAAGAAATAGGCATTTTCACAGGTTGTATTCCATTTTTAGTAATATCTAACCAGTATTCCCAATGATGAGGGTTTCTACCTTTATGATGAAGCCATCCTCTTGAAAAACCGAGTACTTCTTTTTCTTTATCAATAGGACTTCTATTTCCTTGGTAATACTTTACACCAGCCCAAAACTCAGTAGGAGAATATTTTGATAAATCATGTAAGATTCCTTGTTTATATAAACCACAACGAAAACATAATCTTGTCACAAGAAATTTATGTTTAGTAATAGTTGAGAAATGTCCCCACAAGTTTTTCATATACAGTCTCCTTTCTTCATCTATATGTATAGTATAAGCGAATAATCAAAAGATAGCTACTATATTTATCATGAGCAATCTTTATGGATACATATTTTATTATTGTTTATATAAATAACGTGCAACATGGATACCACTTGCGCTTGCATGTGATAGTGAGTGTGTTACTCCACTACAATCCCCAATGACAAAGAGTCCCTTATGTTTTGTTTCTAGGTTTTCATTAACATCTACATCAAGATTATAGAACTTCACTTCTACTCCATACAACAATGTAGAATCATTAGCTGTTCCAGGTGCTACTTTATCAAGGGCATAAATCATCTCAATAATACCGTCAAGTTGACGTTTGGGGATAACAAGGCTTAAATCACCGGGTGTAGCTGATAAGCTAGGAGTTAAAAAGCTATCTGCGATACGGGAAGGTGTACTTCTTTGTCCACGAATAAGATCTCCAAATCGTTGTACAAGGACACCTCCACCTAACATATTGGATAAACGTGCAATACTTTCTCCGTATTCATTACTATCTTTAAAAGGTTCTGAAAAATGATTGCTGACAAGTAATGCGAAGTTAGTGTTATTCGTATATTTTGCAGGATCGTCATAACTATGTCCATTTACCGTAATAATACCATTCGTATTTTCACTAACGACAACTCCTTTTGGATTCATACAGAATGTTCTTACTAAATCTTGAAATTTTTTTGTTCGATAGATAATCTTACTTTCATAGAGTTCATCTGTTAAATGTGAAAATACTTCTGCAGGTATTTCTACACGTACACCGATATCTACACGATTACTTTTTGTTTTAATATCTAGTGACTTACAAATGGATTCCATCCATTTACTACCACTTCTTCCTGTTGCGATAATACAGTTCTTTCCTTCATAAGTATTCTCTTTTGTATGTATACGGTATCCATCTTCTAGCTTTTCTACCATATCAACATGTGTACGGAAATAGAAATCTACAGATTCCTTTAAAACATTAAATAAGTTTTCAAGAACTACATAGTTGATATCCGTACCTAAATGACGTACTTGTGCATCGAGTAAGTGCAAGTCATTTTGTAGACATAATTTTTTTAAATGTGTATTTGCGGTTGAGTAGAGCTTTGTGCCCTCACCACCATATTTTACATTGATTTGATCGACATACTGCATAAGCTCAATGGCTTGTGTATGTCCAATATGTTCATATAATGTACCTCCAAATTGGTTGGTGATATTATATTTTCCATCAGAGAATGCACCTGCACCACCAAATCCATTCATAATCCCACAAGTAGCACAATGAATACAACTCTTAATTTTTACACCATCAATAGGACAATGACGTTTCTCTAACGAATTTCCCATTTCAAATATGGCAATCTTTAAGTTTGGTTGGTATTGTAGTGCCTCATATGCTGCAAAGATACCTCCAGGACCAGCTCCAACAATTAATAAATCATAGTTCATATTCATACCCCATTTCCAATGGAATTTTATCATATACTGTATAAATTACAAGTATAGATACTGTAAATGTTGTGAAGTTGGAAAAGTTTTTCATATTTTATGTATAAATGTATTTGTAAAGACCATACTTCAGCTATGAGGTGAGGGTTATGAAAAAGTATATTGCAGTAGCTATCGTATGGTTTTTTATCTTATGTGTAAAAGTATCATCAACGACAGAAGCTATTTCTTATCAGTTATATATGGATACTAATCGTCAAGATTTGTATGAGGTGAAAGAAAGTATTTTACAAACATATGAAGAACTAATGAAAGGTGTAAATAATGAGAGTGATGCTATGATGGTTGTCAATCATTTGGATCATTTTGTATTGGATGATACGATGCAAGTTTCTTGGAAAGCAAATCAGCTTGTCCTTGTTGTGGGTGATGGAAAAGGGGCTTTCATAGAAGGAGAATTACAACGCAATATGCTTTGTATGCCACAAGTAAAACCAAAGTCTATCTTCCAAGAAATCTTTGGTTCTTAGTGAATAGATATCTTTCTACTATTTCTTTCTTTATATACTAGTATTTTTATTAGGACATGATACTATATAAGGGTAGTAGGAGGAAAGAAGATGTTTGATGCGACAGTAATACAGGAATTTAATGATTTAGAGTTTATGATTTATAATTACATTATGAAGAATAGAGAGAAAGTATTGTATATGCGTATACGAGAGCTTGCGGAGGAAGTTCATGTATCGACAACAACCATTTTGAGATTTTGTAAGAAAGTACAGTGTGATGGTTTTTCTGAATTTAAGGTGAAATGGAAATTAGAGTTACAGAAACAAAGTAGTCTTGTTCATGATGATCTTGAAGAAGTGATGAATAGTTTAAAAAGGATACAACAAGATGATTATGATTATAAAATAGAAGAGGTCGCAAGACTAGCCCAACAAAGTAAAACGATTATTTTTGTGGGGGTTGGAAATTCTGGTGCTATTGCTCATTATGGATCTCGTTATTTTGCGAATGCACATGCTTTTTCTTTATTTATTGAAGATCCTTTTTTTCCTGTTTTACAGCATACAAATGCATTAGAAGATTGTTTAGTGATTGCATTATCTGTTTCAGGGGAAACAGAAGAATTGATTGAACAAATACATGGTTTTAAAAGTGCTGGTATTAAGGTAGTAAGTATTACATGTAGTGCCAATTGTACATTATCAAAATTATCAGATGTAAATATAGCGTATTATGCATCAAGGGAAAGAGAGGAGCTTGTGGACTTTACTACACAAATTCCTGTTCTATATATTATAGAGTCTATAGCGAAGCGAATTCAT
>CAZQFM010000096.1:0-3935 GCA_964592705.1 uncultured Erysipelotrichaceae bacterium | reverse complement strand
CTCGCATCTAAAAAGATAACACGTACATTACACTCTATGTTTTGAAAATAATTTAAAAATTTTGGATAATCTAAAGCAGAAGTAGCTAATGCAAGATTGGAATAGCGTGGATCAGGTTGCACATTAATAATCTTTTCCAATGATGATAACAACTGTACAGGGAATTGGTCAATACAATGATATCCCATATCCTCTAATATAGCCATTGCACTTGTTTTTCCTGCACCTGACATACCTGTCACTAATACAACATTTTGTTCACTCATGAAATCACTCCTCACTACTACTATAGTACCATAGGTACGTATGATTCGCTATGAGAAATCCTACTTATTATATGAGAATATGAAAAATAAAAGACATAAGAGAACAAGATTTCACAACTATTACTATTCTTTCTTATGTCTTTTATGCAATTACTTTTCTTCTATTTTTTGTTGTATTTCCCCTATTAATAAATGCATCGTAGTACAAGAAAACATCTTAGAAGGTATACTATTTTCTTCCCTTATTTGCTCATTATATTTTTGCTTTGCAATACTGATAGCCTTAGCTTCATCCCCATATTGCTTTAACTTACTATACAAATTCTTAAATGATTTCTTATACTCTTGACTAGTTTTCTTTTCATATAAATAAGCAAACTTTTTACAACAAGAAACTGAATCATAATGTGTTGGCATTTCTCCAAAATATGCATATAACCAAATTTCAAAACAAGGATTTGACCATCCAACATGAATACCGCTATTCTTAGCTTCCTCAATAATCTTATCAAAATCTACAACACGATCACAATCAAATACAATCCATGGCTCACTATGTTGTGGATGTAAACTAGCACCATTTCTACACTTTGCAACTAATTCAGATGTGCTAGCATATTCTACTTTAATGACGATTTTATCTCTTATATGAGAAGGAAGTGCACTTTTTAATCCTTCCAAATAATTCTTTTCTGTTTGATCAGTATCCGTTACAATATAGTAATACCCTAATTCTGGAACTCTTTTGTTCCCAAATTGACCTCTTAGCTTTCGTTTTCCTCTTCGATCTTCTTTTCCCATTTATTCATTATCCTCCATCCCCATAAGAGTTTTCAATACAGGTATACCCCCATATTTCCCTAATAAATAATTCTTTTCATAATTTTCATCTTTTCTAATTTTTGATCCATCTTCCTCTATATCAACTAATGAATAAAGAGAAGAAACTCCATCACTATCTTTTTCTGTAAACCATATTTCATCTCTTCGTAATAAGTTATTTGCTAACATCCAAGCATCATGCGTTGTGAAAATAATCTGCGCATGATGTTTATTTATTTTAGGGTCTAAAAAGCTGATTAAAAAATTACGTACAAGCAAAGGATGTAAACGGGCATTTAACTCATCAATTACAAGAACGCCTCCATTTTCTATAACTCTTTGTAAATTTGGATACAAAGCAAACATTTTTAAAGTTCCTGCCGATTCTTGTCCTAATGATAGAGGTATTACTTCATCAGTATTAACCTCCTTATGTAGAGCACGTACTTTAAAAACTTTTTGATCGACATCTTTTGTCTCTTTTTCAACTTTAAAATCCACAATGGATTCATCAAAAGATGAAAGATATCGAACAACGTCTTGTCTAATTTTTTCATCTTCACCAAAATTCTTAGGTAATACTCTGGAAGAGATTAAATCAAAAACCGGATTACCAAAATCTGTATAAAGAATATTTAAAAACCAGTTACGTACACACTTTAATTTTTCTACTTTTAACTTTGCACCTAATGATACTATTAACGTTTCATTCTCTAATGCCGTTTTTATATTTTCTTGTGCTTGTTTCGTTAGACCATCTAATTCTAATACTTTCTCATCTCTATTACGATAAAATATATTTTTATATCCGCCTCTAGAATATTTTGCACGAGTATTCAACCATTCTTCTTTCACTCCATATGCATCAATACTGAAACCATAGTTATAAGATTTATAATTCTCTTTTTCATCACCAATAAAATATACCTCAAATGTAGATTCTGCTTCTTTACTCTTTTTATCAAATAAAAATGGAGTAGGCCTTACAAAACCTTTTTGATTTTTCCGCTCATCTACATCTCCACCAAATGCAAAAGATTCAATGACATAGTTGCACATATACATGAATGCTTCTAGCAACTTTGTTTTACCACTTGCATTCGCTCCATAGATAGCTCCAACTGGTAATACTTTCTCATTTCCAATAGATATCACTCTATCACTATGTTCCGTTATTTTCGTTGCGCTCAAATCTAAAGTCGTATCATCCCGAAAAGACTTAAAATTTTTAAAGTTAAATTGTATCAACATATGTCATACCTCCTGTTACTATTATATGCATATTATCACATTATTCAACAAATAAATGAGAAAAAATCTCATTTAAATATTATATTTATTATAATGTGTAATATTCTAAAGCTTACAAATAAAAAAAGAGCTATCTCACTTGATAGCACCTCATTCCATATTGATTCTTATAACTGCTTTATACGATGAAAAGCATGTTGTGCTGCAATCGCTCCATCACTTGTGGCAGTCACCACTTGTCGTAACTTTTTCGCTACTACATCTCCTGCACCATATATTCCTTTAATTTTTGTTTCACAGTTATCATCTACAACCATATATCCATTCTCATCTAAAACATCCAAACCACTTAAAAACGAAGTAGCTGGATCTAAACCGATATATGGGAAGACAGCACTTGTAGGAATCTCTGTAATCTCATTTGTCTCTACATTCTTAATACATAATGCTTGAACTCTTGAACCATCATCTTTAATTTCTACAGGAATTGATTTGGTAATGACATTAATTTTTTCATTATCTTTAATTCCTTCTTGTACAATAGCATCTGCACGGAATACATTTCTACGAATAATAATATTTACTTTTGATGCAAACTGTGTCAGATATTTTGCCTCTTCTAATGCTGAATTTCCTCCACCAATTACACATATTTCTTGGTCTTTGAAAAAGGCTCCATCACACACCGCACAGTATGATACCCCTCTTCCTACATTTTCTTGTTCACCTGGTATATTCAACATTCTCTCTTGTGTACCTGTCGCCACAACAACAGCTTTAGCCTCATACACACTTCCATCATCACAAGTGATTTTCTTATATTCTCCATCTTCTACTTTCATTACATTACCATAAATATATTCAGCACCAAAAGTTGTAGAGTGCTCAAACATATCATAAGCAAGCTTAGCACCATCTGTTTCCTTAATACCTGGCCAATTACTAATTTCTGCTGTTTTTACAAGTTTCCCACCGGGTGCTCCTACCTCTAACATAGCTGTCTTTAATCCAGCACGAGATGCATAAATAGCAGCACTCATACCTGCTGGTCCAGCACCAATGATAATTAAATCGTATTGTCGTTCCATTCTATGTCCTCCTTCACAAGATCAATTATTTCCTCTAAATGATAAATACAGCGACTAGGCTTTTCATTACGCAAGGCCTCTTCTCTTATAGGGTCAAAGAGTACAGCAACGCTATAGCCTCCCATACGTTTGGTAGCCTGTATATCACTGACACTATCTCCTACATAAATCATATCATCATGTGAGCGATAAAGCATTTCACAAGCTTTCAAAATTCCTTCTGGATCTGGTTTAGGATGGGTAACCATGGTAGAATCCACAACAACTTCCACAAAGGAATCTAGTCCACAAAAAGCAAGTCCATGATGAACCATCTCTGCCTGCTTATTCGATACAACCCCTATATCATATCCATGTTCCTTTAAATAAGCTAAAGTTTTATGAGCACCTTCTATCGGTGTAACATATGCATCATGATGCTCCCTATTAAAAGCACGATAGACACGTATTACTTCCTCTATCTGATGTTCTTCAACTTGCTGCCCATCCCACCGCTCGATGGTTCGTC
>CAZQFM010000095.1:0-3944 GCA_964592705.1 uncultured Erysipelotrichaceae bacterium | reverse complement strand
GAAATACAATCATGATTTTGAAAGGTATACATTTACCTATAGAAGAAATCATAAACAAAGTTTCAGAACAATTTAATATATCTAGGGAAGAAGTGGAAAAATATTTATAAGGCTAAGTTAAGGTGATGTAACGTCGTGGTACATTTTGAAATTATTGGAGTAGGGCTATCTTACTACTCCTTTTTGTTATTTATCAAGTATTGTACGATATAATTATATACGATAAGCTGAAAATATTGTAAATTATAAGATAATAGTAATATAAGAATTGTGGGAAATTTATTTGGAAATAATATCTATTTGGAGGTGGCGAAAGGGTATTGTACATTCGCTAGCTATTATTAAAGAATGAAACTTAAAAAAGTGGTTCTAGAGTAATAAATACATAAAAAATAATTATTGTATTGAAGTATAAAAGAATAGATAAATTTATTTAACCATAAGCAGAAAATGTATGAGTATCATTTATTATTAATAGAATATCTTGTTTTTCTTGGAATTGGTAAAGAAGTTACTGTGGAAATGTTTATCTTATAAAATAGATAATTTTGCAACCAATATTTGGTAACAAATAAAGCAAGATATATAGAAAAACTTAATAATATCTTCCTGGGAAATAATGAAGAATCACCTTTTTACTGAGAAAATTGTGTATAATAAGGGAAAGAGGTGACAATATGAACGAATTAGAAAAAGTTAGATGTGAATTAAATGAAATTGATCGTCAAATGGCTTTATTATTTGAAAGCAGAATGAAACAAGTAGAAAGAGTTATAGCATATAAGAAAGAACATAATCTTGATATTTTGGATACTGTGCGTGAACAAGAAGTTTTCGAAAGAAATCTTACATATCTAGAGAATGATTGTTATACGAAGTATTATGAGCGCTTTATCAAATACGTCATGAACCTTTCTAAAGAATACCAACAAGAGTTAAGGGATGATAAGATAGCTTAGTATGAACTTGTATCGTTTATGTTCTTTGTAACCAATAGGGTTTTCGTTTTAATCATTAGTTTCTTACCTATAAAAATAGGTAGCTTTATGAAAGAGTATCTTGTATCCCTTATTTTTCTTCGTAGATAAATAGTATATTTTGATAATAGGATAGCTGATGAAAAATGAAGATAACTTGCATTGTGACATGGAATCATGAAATTAAATAGTGTATACTAATATATATATAAGTTATAATGTGGTGAAAAGAAGGTGAAAGAATGCGAGTTGTTTTACAAAGGGTTAAGAAGGCGCATGTAGATGTAGAGGGTAATACCATAGGGGAAATACAGCAAGGACTATTACTTTTTGTTGGATTGACACATACGGACCAAGAAGATGTTGTAAGAAAAGTAGCGAAAAAGTGTGTAGAATTACGTATTTTTGAAGATGAAGCAGGAAAAATGAATAAAAGCATTATGGATATTCAGGGGGAAATTCTTTCTATTTCCCAATTTACATTGTATGGAGATTGTCGGAAAGGAAGAAGACCTAGCTTTGTAGATGCAGCACCAAAGGATATTGCAAACCCTTTGTATAACCTCTTTAATGAAGTACTAAGAAGTTATAATATTCATGTAGAAACAGGTGAATTTGGTGCTGATATGAAAGTTACGTTATTAAACGATGGACCGATTACGATGTTATTGGATAGTGATGAGCTATGATTGGAGAGAAATATGGAAAGAATATTATATGGAAATAAAATTGCTGGTGAAGTGAAACAACATTTAAAAGATCAGATAATATCCCTTGTACAAAGTAAAAAGCCTGTTCCCCACCTTGTAGTTATTCTTGTTGGGAATCATCCGTCCAGTATATCCTATGTGAGTGGAAAACAAAAAGCATGCCAAGAAATTGGAATGAGAAATACACTCATTACGATGCATGAGAATACAAAACAAGAGGATTTATTGGCTAAAATCAAAACGTTAAATATAGATGAAGATGTAGATGGTATTCTTGTACAACTTCCTTTACCTTCACAAATAAATGAAAAAGAAATTCTATGTGCTATTCATCCAGAGAAAGATGTGGATGGATTTCACCCTTATAATATAGGAAGATTACTGATGCAGGAAGATACGGTAATGCCTTGTACACCAAAAGGAATTTTAAAGATGTTAGATACTATTGGTTATGAAGATTTAAGTGGAAAACACGCAGTTATTATTGGAAGAAGTAATATTGTCGGAAAGCCTATAGGACAGTTGTTACTAAATCGAAATGCGACTGTAACCATGTGCCATTCAAAGACAAAGCAATTACCAGAAATAGTAAAACGTGCAGATATCGTTGTTGTAGCTATAGGTAAGGCTAAGTTTGTAAAAGGTGATTGGATAAAAGATGGTGCAGTTGTTATTGATGTAGGGATTAATAGACATGATGAATATGGAATGTGTGGAGATGTTGATTTTGAAAATGTGCTTGAAAAAGCATCTTATGTAACACCTGTACCAAAAGGTGTAGGACCGATGACAGTTGCTATGTTATTGGAAAATACATTAGATTGTTACTATAAAAGAAGAGGGTGAAATAATGAGCTATGAGTTAAATGATATTGTAGAAATGAAAAAGGAACATCCCTGTCGTAAGTCAAAGCATTGGAAAATTATACGTATGGGAGCAGATATAAGGATTAAATGCTTAGGATGTGGAGCAAGTGTATTGTTTCCAAGGACAGAATTTGAAAAAAAGTTAAAAAAAATAATTGAAAAGGCTCCCGTTCAGGAGTAATCTTATTTATTATAGAGAAAGTTAATGTAAAAGAATAGAGAGGAAGATAGTATGCCATTAACAGCTGGAATTGTTGGATTACCTAATGTAGGAAAATCAACTTTATTTAATGCGATTACCAAATCACAAGTAGAAGCTGCAAATTATCCATTTGCGACGATACAACCTAATGTTGGGGTAGTAGAAGTACCAGATTATCGTGTTGATCGTTTGGTTCAATTAATGACACCTGATAAAACGATTTATACAACATTTGAATTTACAGATATTGCTGGTCTTGGAAAAGGGGCTAGCAAAGGAGAAGGGCTTGGTAATCAGTTTCTTAGTAATATACGTTTAACAGACGCTATATGTCATGTTGTACGTTGTTTTGACGATCATAATATCACACATGTAGAAGGTGGTGTTGATCCTATTCGAGATATTGAAATAATCAACTTAGAATTGATTATGGCTGATTTACAAACAGTAGAGAATCGTTTGGCAAAGGTTGAACGTAAAGCTAAAACAAAAGATAAAGAAGCACTTATGGAAAAAGATGTCCTTACGAAAGTGGCAGCTGTTTTACAAGAAGGAAAACCAGTCCGTAGTATGGAGTTAAGTGATGATGAATATAAATTGGTGAAAGGATTTTCACTATTAACGATTAAACCTGTTATTTATATTGCCAATATGTCTGATGAAGATATTGCAAATCCAGAGCAAAATGAATATTATCAGCGTGTAGTGACATTTGCACAGGCTGAACATAATGAGGTTGTACCTATATGTGCTAAAATTGAAGAAGAATTATCTGAGTTAAGTAAAGATGAAAAAGATGCTTTTTTACAAGAATTAGGAATTGCGGAAAGTGGACTAGATAAGGTTATAAAATCGGCGTATCGTATCTTAGGTTTATGCACCTATTTTACAGCTGGAGTGAAAGAAGTGCGTGCTTGGACGTTTGTAAATGGGATGAGTGCACCAGAATGTGCAGGAATTATACATTCTGATTTTCAACGAGGATTTATTCGAGCAGAAGCATTTTCATTTCAGGATATTGATGAACTTGGTAGTGAACAAGCTGTAAAAGAAGCAGGGAAACTACGTTCTGAAGGAAAAGACTATAAAGTGAAAGATGGAGATGTATTACATTTCCGATTCAATGTATAAGAAAAAAGGGTTCTTTAACATTTAGTGTTGGTGAAGAGAAATCTAAACAATATAAGT
>CAZQFM010000094.1:0-3951 GCA_964592705.1 uncultured Erysipelotrichaceae bacterium | reverse complement strand
CCTTCTTTGACCTCCCGACAATGTCGATACACGTTGATGTAAAATATCCTCTAGACCTAGCGACTTTGTAAGTTCCTTTATCCTACTTTTTGCCTTCTGCTTATGTATTCCATAAAAACCACAACGTATTTTTAAGTTTTCACTTACTGTAAGTAAATCGTCTAACATACTATTTTGAAAAACAACACCAATAGAGTTTCTGATTTCCATATCTTGTCTACCTGCTTGAAACCCATTAATCCAAACATCCCCCGCATCTGCTTCTGTAATTGTACATAAAATGTCAATCGTTGTAGACTTCCCTGCACCATTAGGACCTAAATAAGCAAAAAATTCATTCTCTTGAACAGAGAAGCTTATTCCTTTTAAAGCTTCAAAATCTCCATAAAATTTATGTATTCCTTTTACTTCTATACACTTCTTCATATCATCACCTATTACATTATAAGAATCTCATCCATTGAATATGAAAGCTTTTTATCGACAATCCATCACAAAAAGCAACCTTATTTAACTCTCTTATTTTCGATATTTGAAAAAAAGAGATTATAACGAAATAGATGTATCCTAATCATTTAAAAATAATCTATGAAGTTATCATCACATCATTATGATCCTTTATAGTTATATAATAAAAACATACACCTATCTCTCATGAGATTCTATGCATGTTTTCTTTTAGGTTATATTAATGGCTGCATGAGGTTCAATACTGTTTGTGTGAAAAAGTCCTCTGGTGTTAATAGTGGATCATCTCCGAATGTTTTAAGTTCCATCATGATAGTAACTTGATCAGAAGGAATATTACTGTATTGATAAAAACAAGTGATGAGTAGATTGAATTGCGCAATAAATAACCAGATATCACTTTCTTTGGCATTAGGAAATTGCTGGCATAAGATAGCAGGCAAGGTTTTAAAAAAAGGGAGTGTATCTTTTTTAAACTTTTCCATAATAGTATATCCCGCTTTATTTTCTAAAGCAGATGCATGTAGGGACAATAACTTAATAAAAAGTGGTCGTTTTAGAAAGATGGTAACTAGCTTATGTGCAAATATTTCTATCTCTAATCGCGTTGTAAATGTTTGTCGGCACTCTTCCTCACAGCTCAAGTACTCTTCTTTTAATAAAGCTAAGAATAACTCCTCCTTAGACTGAAAATAATTATAGAAAGAAGTTCTTGAAATATTTAGTTCTTTTGCGATAGAAACTAGAGTAATATCCTCATAATCTTCCATCATAAAGAGTGTTTTCGTACGCTTCATAATCGATTGATATCGTTCTTCTATATGTTCTTTGGATCGAGCTCGTTTAAAAGTCATAAAAAAATCCTTTCTATTAGTTACTATCAATAGTTTAAGTTTTTTTTGATAAGATGTCAATTAAATAGTTGACATAATGTCAATAAAGTTATAAAATACATTTAACTGACATATAGTCAGCAATATAAATGAAAAAAGGAATATAGCGATGAAGAAATTATTTGAAAAACTAACTCTAAATGGAAAATTAACATTAAAAAACCGTATTGTCATGGCACCTATGACAACATGGTCATCAAACGATGATTATACTATTTCAGACCAAGAAGTTTCCTACTACCAAGCACGAAATCAAGGAGTTGGTCTCATTATTACAGGTTGTACACATGTACAAGAAAATGGTATTGCTTTTACTCATGAGTTTGCTGGATTTGATGATCGTTTCATACCAAGCTTAAAAAAATTAGCAGATGCTGCTAAAACAAAGGGAGCTAAGGCGATCTTACAATTGAATCACGGAGGTAATAAAGCTTTACCAAGCTTAACAGATGATATTGTATCATCTAGTATCGTTCCTACTCAGGCAACAGCTTTTGCCCCAAGTGTAACACCAAGAGCATTATCTAATGAAGAAATTGAAGAGATAATCAAAGCCTTTGGTCAAGCTACTCGTCGTGCGATTGAAGCAGGATTTGATGGTATAGAAATTCATGGAGCACATGGATTCCTTATTCAACAATTCCTTTCTCCACATTTCAATAAACGGACAGACAAATGGGGAGGAAGCCTTGAAAATCGTATGCGTTTTGCCTTAGAGGTAATCAAAGAAATTCAATCCGTGATAGCAGCTTCTGGTAAAAAAGACTTTATTTTAGGTTATCGAATTTCTCCTGATGAACCCATAGAAGATGGTCTTAAAGTATCTGATACCCTAGCATTAACAGAAGAACTAATAACACTTGGTATTGATTACCTTCATACTTCTCTTTTTGTAGCTTATGATACGAAAGTTCCAAATGATGACCGTACGTATGTTCAAGTTTTTGCACAAAAATTGAAAGGTCGTATCCCTTTAATTTCTGCAGGAACTATTCAAACACCAGAACAAGCTCAATTAGTCTTAGAACAAGGAGCAGATTTTGTATCCATTGGTCATGCTCTTATCACCGATCCATCTTGGGTTGAAAAAGCGGCTACTAATCAATCTAATAATATTCAATTGAGCATCAAAAAATCAAAAATCACTAGCCTTGTCTTACCAGATTTATTATGGGAACAACTTCAAGCTATGGATACTTGGTTCACAATTGAAGAGTAACTATAATCCGCTAAAATAGAGAGACTGTAAGAAAATAGAGAGTTCCAATAATATGTAAAAACTTCTATGATCTTATAATCTCTTTTTTCTTTATCTACTTATGAATACATGAATATCTTTCCCTTAGCCTATTTTCATTCATTATAAAAACAGTTCTAGTAAAAACTTGTTTTTATCTGTACCTTTTTCTACTATTCTGATTCTGATATTTCATCATTTTGAAGAGATTCTATTCCTTCAAATAAGTTATACATTGGATCAGAAGAAGATAACTTTTCGCTATATCTAGTAGTAAATCATGTAATCTAATATAATGAAATGATACCTATAAAAAATGCATCTTTTCTCTTATGAGATTCGATGCATTTTTTATTTCAGAATATTTTATTCACTGTAACTACTTTTCATGCTATTAAGATTGAGGTGTAACATAAGGTAAAATCACTAACGTCTTTTCCATAATAGTTTTGTCGTGATTCGTTTCTCTTAATGCCATTTCATCAACTTCATATCTCAATGCAATACTTTCATAAGTATCTTGTTTTTTCGCTACGATAATACGATAGGATGTATAAGTATTATTAGTATCTTCAAAAAGATCTTCTATTTCTCCAATACTTTCTTCTGTATCTGTATTTTCATACGCAACAGTTTGTGTTTCATCCTCTGGATATGATTCTTGTACAGGCTCATTATTTGCACGTGGTGCCACTGGAGTAGGGATCATTGCTTCTTTTACAGCCTCTTCCTTAATTTCATTATAGGTTGGCATAGGAATTGGTTTTGTTGCAACTGCATTGGTCGTTTGTTCATCATGAATACCTTGGATACCTAAAAAAACAGTTACATGAATTCCTGTAGAGTCTGGATTGGCTTGAAATTCTAATACTCCAATTTTAAACTCTTCTCCATTCAACTTTTCATTTGGTGCTAAAACATCCATTTCTAATACTTCTTGAAAGTTCTGTGCTCCATGATCATCTTCATACATCCCTTTGATATATAATGGACCTAAAGCACGGATACCATCAAGTTCTTTGTTATACGTAAAATCTTCTTGAATTTTCAACTCTAAAACCTTTTTTACAGGACCAGAAAATACTAGGTTCTTCTCTATTCTCATCTTTTTCATAAACACCCTCCTAAGAAAGTATATGAAATAGATTCTCAATTATGCATCTCGTAAACGCTGAATATATTCCTTTGCTCCCGCATGTTTATCTTGTGCTTTATATAATAAGGCAATCGCAAGATCCATCGCTTGATAATCATCACTAGAAAAACATATATTCGCAAAATCATACTGTGCATACACATTTTCTTTTTCAATTTCTTTTTCCAAACAAGAAACGGTATATGCCAAATCTAATG
>CAZQFM010000093.1:0-4129 GCA_964592705.1 uncultured Erysipelotrichaceae bacterium | reverse complement strand
CAAATGGACGTAACTCATCTTCTTTTTCACCAAGTCCAATATATTTTACCGGAACACCTAATAAATCACGAATGGCAATCACAATTCCTCCTTTTGCCGTACCATCCATTTTCGTTAATATAATACCTGTTACATCTGTTGCCTCCATAAATACTTGTGCTTGCGATATTCCATTTTGTCCCGTAGTAGCATCTAATACAAGCCATACTTCATGTGGCGCACCTGGTATTTCCCTTTCAATCACACGATGCATTTTACTTAATTCTTTCATCAAGTTCATTTTTTTTTGTAAACGCCCTGCAGTATCCGCAATCAAATATTCGATTTGATGCTCTTTCACATAACGACATGCATCTACTAAAGCAGCACTAGGATCACCATTTTCTCTTCCTTTAATACAAGGTACATCTAATCGTTGAGCCCATTTTGCTAATTGATCAATCGCACCGGCACGAAATGTATCAGCTGCCGCAACGGCAACACTTCTTCCATTGCTTGTAAACAACTTTGTCAATTTTGCAGTCGTTGTTGTTTTTCCACTTCCATTAATACCTACCATCAAAATAACCGTTGGTCCATCTTCATTTTCCTTCATAGGCTGATCTTCATGTTCATTATACATATCTGCCATTACTTCAATCAAACATTCACAAATCTCATGAAAATCACGTAGTTTTTGATCCATCGCACGATTTTCTACTTGATCAATAATTTTTTGTGCAGTGTGAATTCCTATATCTGCTTCTAATAGTATAACCATTAACTCTTCCAGAAATTCTTCATTTATACCAGTAAAACTCAATGCTAATTTTCGAATACGATCGCCAAATGTCTTTCTTGATTTATCTAAACCACTTAAATAGCGATCTCCATCTTTTTTTGAGCTAAATGCTTGTTTTAATTTAGAAAAAATTCCCATAATCGTCTCACTCTCCTTGTGCATCAATCATATGAAGGGCATCCTGAAGCTTCACTTTTAATATTTGTGAAACCCCATTTTGTTGCATGGTAACACCATAAAGAGCATCACATTGAGCCATTGTACCTGGACGATGCGTTACAACAATAAATTGACTTTCCCCTCGAAACTGTGCGATGTATTTCGCAAAGCGTTCAACATTCGCTTGATCAAGGGCAGCTTCCACTTCATCAAATATACAAAGGGGCATAGTTCTTGCTTTTAAAATAGAAAATAGAACACATATAGCAATCAGTGATTTTTCGCCTCCTGAAAACAATCTTATATTTTGTACTGTTTTTCCAGGTGGTTGCACATCAATATCAATTCCTGTATGTAATATATCCTGTGGATCCACCATAAATAATCTAGCTTTTCCACCTCCAAATAAACTACGGAAGACATCATTCAACTCACTATTAATCTTCGTAAACATATCGTTGAATTGCTTAACCATAACTTCATCCATTTCATCAATAGCTTCTAATATTTTTAATTTCGCATCTTGTAAATCACTGCGTTGCTTCGTAAGAAACGTAAAACGCTCACTTACTTCTGCATATTCTGCTGGTGCATCTAGATTTACATTTCCTAAACTAGAAATTTCTTGTCGTAAAAGGACAACTTGTTTTCTAGCTTCATCCATATCCATAGCAATATCACGCTTTTGTGTCTGTGCATATTCAAATGTCATTTCATAATTTGCACTCAGTCGTTCTAAAGCTCCTTCTAATTGCGTTTCTGCTTTTACACGTTGCAGTTCAACTTCTCTTTCTTGGCTATGTAATTGATTTAACTCTCGACGTAGTTCTTTAATTTGAACTTCTTTACGCTCTAAATCACTACCAGCTTTCATCCGACGTTCTCGTTTATTTTTGGTTTGTGCTAATATATCATCTCGTTTAGAATATTCATGACTTAATTTAACCACAAGATCATCTTCTATAACTCCCTCTTGCTCGATCTTATCTTCTGGTGCTATTTGCTCATAATCTGCTTTTAAACGCTCATACTTCGCTCTCTTCGCTTGTACAATAGGCTCTAATTGAGCAATAGAAATTTGTAGTTGTACGATTTGTGAAGCAATCGTTTCTTGTTTATTTTGCAAAGTATACAGTTGTCCTTTTAAACTCTCTACTTTCATTGCCTGACCTTCTAAACTATGTAATATTTGATTCAACTCTTTTTGTATTGTTAATGGAGAAGAGGCTGATTTCGTATTTCCTCCACTCATACTTCCCCCTTTGTGTACAACATCTCCTTCCAATGTAATAATCTTATAATGATATTGTAATCGTTTCGCTAATTCATTTGCATTCACAAGCGTATCACAGACAAGGACATTCGCTAAAAGACTATCTCTAACAACATTATAAAGAGGATCATTGGTCACAAACATATTAGCAGTTCCTAAAAAACCTTCTGTATTGTTCGCTAGTATAAGATGTTCTTTATTCACATAACGTGTTTTCAAAACAGTCATCGGTAAAAAGGTTGCACGACCAGACTGGTTTTTCTTTAGAAAAGAAATAGCATGGCGTGCGGATGCTTCATCTTGTGTAACAATATGATACATAGCTCCACCTAATGCATTCGATATTGCTAATTCATAATTCATTTCTGGTTTTAGAACTTGTGAAATAACCCCTAATACACCTAATAAAATATGTTGAGCCTCCATCACTGCTTTTACACCATGCTGATGGTTAAATGGCTGCTTCATCAAATTTTGTAATACTTCTTTTCTATTTTCAAGCTTATTTAAAAGTGAAGTACCTTGTGCATTTTCACTAGCACAATTAGAAACCTCATTATCTACTTGCATTTGTTGCTTTTTCTTTAATTCTAAATCAACTTGTAAATCTTGATAACGTTGTAAACGATCTTGATATTCATAATGTGATTCTTCCATCATGACTTTTAATTCTTTAGCCTTTTCTTTGTTACTAGCAAATTCAAGTGCGTATTTTCGTTTTTCATCCAACTCTATTTTGCGAGACTCTAATACCTGAATTTCATTCACTACACGTGTATATTCCTCTTGTAGTTTATGAACTTGTTGATCTAGAACAGACATCTCTTTACGTAATTCACTATTTTTTAAATCCTCTACCTGAATAGTTGTCTCATGCATTGCTTTTTGTGTATCTAAATCAAATGCTTTCTTCTTTAACTCATCAATATTCTCCGTTAACTTTTCAATCTCATCAACAATAACACTAACTTCAATCGTTTCTAGCTGTTGTTTCTTTTCAAGATATAGTTCTGCTTTTTTCGCTTGTCGCTTCAAAGGATTTACTTGTCGTTCCAATTCCGTAATAATATCATCTAATCGTAATAAATTATCTTCTGTCCTCTTTAATTTAGCTAAAGACTCATTCTTTCTTTTTTTATATTTCGCAACCCCTGCAGCCTCTTCAAATAAAGCACGTCTTTCCTCTGGCTTAGCATCCGCAAAAGCAGAAATATTA
This sequence comes from uncultured Erysipelotrichaceae bacterium, assembly GCA_964592705.1. Taxonomy (GTDB): domain Bacteria; phylum Bacillota_I; class Bacilli_A; order Erysipelotrichales; family Erysipelotrichaceae; genus CAMWMY01. Next base: position 700 of record CAZQFM010000093.1, on the reverse strand, counting down.
CCTTGTGAAATAATCGATAAAGAATCTCTACCTAATCCACTATCCATTACTAAATTCAATACATCTTTTAAACGACAAGGAGTTTTATTTATGAAATACTCCCCTTCTCCACTTTGACGATGTAAACGCCTTGTTATTTCAACTTCTTCATACTCAATATTTAGATAATGTTTAGTATTATCAAACACTAACGTTACTTCTGCCATATTAACAGCTTTTCGTTGTGTAGAACCATTAAAAATAACATCACTCATATTATTTCCACGAAGTGACTTTACACTTTGTTCTCCCAACACCCAGCGTATCGCATCATTTATATTACTTTTCCCACAGCCATTAGGACCAACAATTCCAATAACATCTGTATCAAATGTTATAATCGATTTATCTGCAAAGGATTTAAATCCTTGCAACTCAATTCTTTTTAGGAACATAAAAGACCTCCATTCGATCTTATAACTAGCATTTACGTATAGCTTATTATAACACACTATTATTTTTTACGAAAGTTTCGTATCAAAATATTGTATATAAGTATTATTATAACTTTCTTTTAAATATATCATCTCTTTCATACATCAAGACTAGTACTACTATCTCCAAGTTCATTCGATGAACTTAACATTTAAGAACACTGATACTTATCGTGATATTCGAAATAACCTTTTTGTTTCTGATATATAAGAACTTAATTCATCTA
>CAZQFM010000092.1:0-4175 GCA_964592705.1 uncultured Erysipelotrichaceae bacterium | reverse complement strand
ACATGCCTTTCAAGCATGCATTCACGGGTTCGTATACCGTACGGGTCACCATTTATATTATAATGAATTCAATTTTTTTATAATATTTTTTTTTTTTTTTTTTTTTTTATACGTATGATAGACTACCTTTTTTCATATACTAAGTTAACAACAAGAAGATATCTTGTCTCACTCTCCCTTTAAAATAAATAATCTTTTCTCAACATAAAGTGTATTCATTTTCTTTTGAATGCATAACATAGTAATGGAAAAGCACAGTCAAGAAATAAAAATAGATAAAAGCGTGCAATTTTAAATAAAAAAGGGTAAAATAAAAATATAAGGAGGCTTAATATGAAATTATGGAAATGTGGAGCCTGTGGATATGTGCATGAAGGAGAAGAAGTTGTAGATATATGTCCTAAATGCCGCTTAGGTTCTGAAAACTTTGTATTAATGTCTAATGAAGACGCAGATAGGGTTTATCGGAGTGATAAAACAAATGACTATCATATGCAGTTAGTACGCTTAGCAATGCAAATGGATGAAGTTGCAAGGCAAGGAATAGCAGATGATTTGGATCCATCATGTGTTCATGTTTTTGAAAGAGCGAAACAATATGCATGGGAAATTAAACAAATGGCCAAAGCCGAGTTAGCTGGTCATATAGCGAAAGGCAAGTATTAGGAGGAAATGAAATGAACTTAAAAGGAACAAAAACAGAAAGAAATTTACAAGAAGCATTTGCTGGAGAGTCTATGGCACGTAATAAATATACGTACTATGCTTCTAAGGCAAAAAAAGATGGATATGTACAGATTAGTAATATATTCCAAAAGACAGCTGATAATGAAAAGGAACATGCAAAGTTATGGTTCAAATATTTACATGGTGGAAGTGTTCCTTCCACTATTGAAAACCTAAAAGATGCAGCTGCAGGAGAAAACTTTGAGTGGACAGATATGTATGCTAGAATGGCAAAAGAAGCTCGTGAAGAAGGATTTGATGAGATTGCAAATGTTATGGATGGAGTAGCAGCGATTGAAAAAGCACATGAAAAGCGTTATGCTGCATTATTGAATAACATTGAAGATGGATCTGTATTCGCAAAAGAAGAAGAAACGGTTTGGGAATGTTTAAACTGTGGTCATCTTCATACAGGAAAGTCAGCTCCAGGTGCATGTCCTGTTTGTAAACATAAACAAGCCTTTTTTGAAGTACAAGAAGAAAATTATTAATAGTTTTATATGGTCGATAAGAGCTCTTTTTCAAAAGAAGCTTTGGTATTACCTGGAAAAGTGATATTCTATAGTGATGGACATCACTTTTTTTATTTTTAAATAAATAGTATTACCAATCATTTTCTTTATCTTATTATTGATTAGATGATGAAATGCAAATTTTATTAGTGTTTCTATGCGAATACAAAGAAAAGTCATATTTCTTAAAAAATAGATTGTAAAAGATGATAAAGTGTGTACAATAAATATGAGATACATCTAGCTTTAGAATGTAATGAATTTTGAAAAGAAAAGAAGGGACAATATGGTAGGATATCTTCATTCTATTTTTAATTTTAAAAAGCTTACTCCAGCACAGAAAATTGTAACGAGTTTTATTCTTGTTATTCTAGTAGGAACGTTCTTATTAATGTTGCCAGTATCGAATCGAGATGGTCAAGTACTAGGGATTGTGGATGCATTGTTTACATCTACAAGTGCAACATGTGTTACGGGTTTAGTTACAAACGTTACTGCTGATCAATTCACTAGCTTTGGTCATCTTATTATTCTGATACTTATCCAAATTGGTGGGTTAGGATTGATGACATTGATGGCTGTCTTTATATTAATGTTAAAAAGTCGTCTTACAATGCAAGAGAAAATTACTGTAAAAGAAATGTTGAATCACGATTGTGTATTTGATATGCGAAAGTTTATTCTTGATATTATGAAATATACCTTTTTATTTGAAAGTATTGGGGCTTTCTTTTTATCCTTTCGTATGATTCAAAGTTTTGGTTGGGTTCATGGTATTTCAAAAGCAATTTTCCTTTCTGTATCAGCATTCTGTAATGCAGGATTTGATACCTTAGGACCAGATAGCTTAGCTTTCTATGGAAGAGATCCACTTGTCTCGATACCCATTATGATTTTGGTAGTACTTGGTGGATTAGGATTTACGGTTTGGATTGATTTACGTGATAAATCAAAGCCATTCTTAAAAAGGCAAATATCGTTTCGAAAATTAAAGAAAAGTTTATCTCTTCATTCCAAGGTTGTTCTTTATATGACTGGTATTTTAATTGTTGCAACAGCCTTTGTTATCTTTTGTACTGAATCACAAAATCCAAATACTTTGCAGGATATGACTATTCCCCAAAGAGTTATGACTAGTCTATTTGAGTCTATTGCTTTAAGAACAGCTGGATTTACATCGATTGCATATGGTTCTTTGTATGTAGCAACAAAGTTTTTTATGTTAATTATCATGTTTATCGGTGGATCTCCAGGAGGTACAGCAGGAGGAATAAAAACAACAACCGTTGCTATCTTTGTGTTGTTCCTTTGGTCCTCATTACATGGAAGAGAAGTAACAACCCTTAAGCGAAGAACGATTCAAAGAGAGGTTGCGATAAGGTCATTGAGTATTCTTACGATTAATATCATTGTATTATTCACTGGTATTTTCTTATTATGCTTAACGGAGTCTCATAGTTTTTTAGATATCGTATTTGAAGCTGTAAGTGCAATGGCTACGGTAGGTTCTTCATTAGGAATTACAGCTGATTTAACCACAGCAGGAAAGTTTATTATTATTGTTATGATGTTTGTTGGTAGAATAGGGATTACAACCTTGTTTATCTCTTTAATTAAACCAAAGCAGAATATAAATACAAATCATGTAACGTTTCCAACAGGGAATGTTATTGTAGGATAGGAGATTGTATGAAAAGTTATCATGAAAAACAATATGCCGTTTTAGGGCTTGGAATTTTTGGGTCGACAGTTGCCAAGACATTAAGTGCTTATAATTATGAAGTTATTGCGCTTGATAATAATATGAAGTGTGTAGATCGTCTTGCAGATATCGTAACGCAGGCAGCTCAATGTGATATAACAGATATAGAACAATTACGTTCAGCTGGTGTTGCAGATTGTGATGTTGCGATTGTGGGAATGGGAAATCATTTAGAAGAAACAGTATTGGCAATTATTAACTTGAAAGAATTAGGAGTTCCTAATATTATTGTGAAAGCGAAAAATAAACGCTATGCACAAATCTTCTTGACTGTTGGTGCAAACAAGATTGTAAGACCAGAAAAAGAGATGGGTGTTATGGTTGCGAAAAGTTTATTAAGTAATAATATTATTGATATGATTGATATTGATGATGAATATAGTATGGTAGAGGTGCATGCACCACGTAAATGGATTGGGAAATCTTTAATTGATTTAGATGCAAGAAGAAAATATGGAATTAATGTGATAGGGATACGTAAACAGGGAGAATCCAAGTTAAACGTTTCACCAGAAGCAGAATACATAATTGAAGAAAATGATCACTTAATGGTTATAGCAGATTTAAAAACTTTTGAGAAATTTGATTTTATGAATAAATTTTAAGATATAGTTTTATCATATCTTTTGATTGATATAGTGAGTCCCCAAGTTGACTATAAAATAGTTGGTGATAGGTGGCTCACTTTTTATATGGGAAAGGAATAGTTTAAAAATATATTTCTATCATGTCCTCTTTTTTGGAAAATTTTTAATTATAAACTCATACGCTATAGTAGGAGGGTTATATGGTAGAGATTAAAAGTATAAAATTAAAAGAAAATCACTTCATGGGTATACAGATATTATTACCTGGATATCCAATGTTTATGATTACTTCCACTCATAGTGTACTAGCAACTAATATGTTTGATATATCGTTTTTTGAAAAGGAAGGAAGGCATATAGCTGTTGCCCTTACTTCTTATTGTTATGGGTTTCATGAGTTACAAGAAGCCAATATTATTGCAATGAATGAAGTTGCACGCAAAAAAGGTGTAAAAATTGGAATGACAGGGAAAGAAGCGCTTTATTTGTGTGAAAAAGAATAAAAAGAAAAAACGAAAACGTCTTTATAAATATTGGGTTTTCGGTATTTGTTTTATTTTCTTTATAACAGCTTCTTTAAAATATTTA
>CAZQFM010000091.1:473-4197 GCA_964592705.1 uncultured Erysipelotrichaceae bacterium | reverse complement strand
TCCTCTTTTATTACCTAGAAGTGAACGTAATGTAAAAAATTTGCGTTTTATTTCGGAAATATCGACTATTCATGGAATTAAGGAAGAGGATATGCTAAAGCTTGTTGCACAGAGTATGAACCTAAAAAGAAATGTATTAGATCATGAGGTATTGAAAAAGAAAGTAAGAAATGCGAAGACAAGTTATGAGGTAAAAGAAACAAATGCTTATTTATTACCTCCTGTCCGTTTCCTACAACAAAAACAACATGGTATTGAAGTTACAAATAGTGATAAACGATTAATTGAAGTACTTATGAAAGAATATAAACTCCAACCTGATGTTGTGAATGTCTTATTAGAATATGTTTTAGAAAAAACGAATCAGAGATTAACTAAATCCTATGTGGAGAAAGTTGCTGGGATGTGGATACGTTTACAAATTGATTCTCATGAAAAAGCTTTACAACTTATTGAGGATGAGAAGAATAAGCAATCATCGACTTCTGTTAAGAAAATAATAGAATTACCAGATTGGTTTCATCAGTCGGATGAGAAGGAAAAAGATGATACAACAGAGGATGAAGATAACTTTGATAAAGAGGCATTTCTTGAGAAACTAAACAAGTTAAGGGGTGACTAAATGGATAAAATATCGTTTTCTTTTGTATTAAGTGAAGAACAGCAAGCGGCAAAAGAACAATTATGTAAGAAGTTGTTGAAGAAAAAACATGTTAAGCAATGGATCAAGAAAAATCATGTAGATGAAGCGTATATTTTTGCACATAGTGGTAAGATTTATGATTGGAATAATCAAAGAGAAAAGTGTGATGGTTGTCAAGGTTTAGCTTTTTGTAGGCAACCTGTGAAAGGGTGTTTCTATGATTTAGAAATCGATCAAGTATTACACAAGGTCCTCAATAAATGTAATCATCAAAAAGCATTTGAGAAAGCATATAAGCATAAAGAGAAGTATCGTATTATGGATATGTTGGAAAGCTATTTGTTGGTTAATATACAAGCATTAGGGCGTGAATTAGCGAGTGAAAATAGTAAGAGTTCTACAGATATATTAAAGGGGATAGATATGTTGCTTGCAGAAAATCCCGTAAAAGGAATGTATTTGTATGGTAAGCCTGGTGTTGGAAAATCTTATTTAGCAGCAGGAATAACGAATTATTTCGCGAAAGAGACGACAAAGTCGGTAGCATATGTCAACGTTCCAAAATTTATTTCGGATGTAAAGCTATTATTTCAGGATGCAGAACAATTAGATCGTAAACTGAGAATGGTAAAGAATGTAGATGTACTTGTATTGGATGATATTGGTGGAGAGAGTATAACAACATGGAGTAGGGATGAAGTTTTATTACCTATTTTGGATCAGCGAATGGAACAGAAAAAACTTACTATTTTCACGAGTAATTACAAGATGGCTGAATTGAAAGTTAAGTTAGCGCATACATCAAATAAAATGGCAGAAGAAATGGCTGCTGAACGTATTATGGATAGAATTAAAGCGCTATCAGACGAAGTTTTTGTAAAAGGTGAATCGAGAAGGAAATAAAGGCTAGTAAAGTATGTAAAAAAATGGTAATATAGTTACCGTGAACGGAGGAAACATTATGGTAAAGCGTATTGGAGTTCTTACATCTGGTGGTGATGCACCTGGAATGAATGCTGCCATTCGTGCTGTCACAAGAGTCGCACTTAATAGTGGTATTGAGGTTTTTGGTATTCATAATGGATACAAAGGGCTCGTTGAGGGAAATATTGAACCTCTCACTAAAGCTGGAGTAGGTGATATTATTGATCGCGGTGGTACTATTTTAGGGTCTGCACGTTTGCCAGAGTTTAAAGATATGGAGGTTCGCCAAAAAGCAGTTGATCAATTGAAAAAACGAGGGATTGAAGCAATTGTTGTTATTGGTGGAGATGGATCATATCGCGGGGCATTGGCTCTTACAGAAATGGGAATTAACTGTATTGGACTTCCTGGTACTATCGATAATGATATTACAAGTACAGATCTTACCATTGGATTTGATACAGCATTATCAACTATTGTGGAAGCAGTCGACAAGTTACGTGATACTTCTAGTTCTCATCATCGTTGTTCTATTATCGAAGTTATGGGAAACCGTTGTGGAGATCTTGCTATTCATGCAGGAATTGCATGTGGAGCAGAGATTGTTGTGACATCAGAAACAGGGTTTGAGGAAACTGAAATATTAGAGCGATTAAGAGATCTTGATGTTATTCGTAAAAAACGTCATGCTATCGTCATTATTTCAGAGAAGATGACAGATGTTCATCAATTTGCGAAAAAAGTAAGTCTTAATACTGGGTTCAGTGGAAGAGCAACTGTTTTAGGACACGTACAAAGAGGAGGTTCACCAACTCCTACTGATCGTGTATTAGCGTCTAAAATGGGAGAGAAAGCAGTAGATTTATTAATGCAAGGAATCGGAGGGCAATGTGTCAGTATTAAAAATAATGAAATTATTGCCGTACCAATTGAAGAGGCTTTGAATATTCCAAGAGCTTCTCGAAAAAAATTACAAAATTTATTTGAACGTTTAGTATAAAAAATAGATAGGAAAGGAAATGATATAATGGAAAGAAAAACAAAAATTATTTGTACGATAGGGCCAGCAAGTGAAAGTAAAGAGATGATGACAAAGTTAGTGAATACGGGAATGAACATCATCCGTCTTAACTTCTCTCATGGAGATTATGAAGAGCATGGAAAACGTATTCAAAATATACGTGAAGTAGTAAAAGAAACAGGAAAAAACATTGCTGTTCTTTTAGATACAAAAGGACCAGAAGTACGTTTAGGAGATTTTGAAAACAAAGAAGAACATTACCAAATTGGAGATATTGTTACATTAGTACGTGAAAAAATAGTAGGAACACATGATCGTTTCCATGTACAATGTCCAGAAGTCTTTGATGATGTACAAGTAAATGGAACTATTTTAATTGATGATGGAAAAATGCGTTTAACAATTCTTGAGAAAAAAGAAGGAGAATTAGTTTGTCGTATTGAAAATGCAGGTGTATTAAAATCTAGAAAAGGATGTAATTTACCTGGTGTTCGATTAAGTATGCCATTTGTTTCAGCAAAAGATGAAGCTGATATTCGCTTTGGTTGTAAAATGGGAGTAGATTATATTGCTGCATCTTTTACAAGAAGAAAAGACGATGTATTAGCTATTCGTGAAATCTTAAAAAGTGAAGGTAAAGAAGATATTCAAATTATTCCTAAGATTGAAAACCAAGAAGGATTTGATAATTTAAGAGAAATCTTAGAAGTAGCGGATGGTGTTATGGTTGCACGTGGTGATTTAGGTGTAGATGTATCGTTAGAATTAGTTCCTATCTATCAAAAACAAATTATAAAAGTAGCTAATGAATTAGGAAAACCTGTTATTACAGCTACACATATGTTAGAAAGTATGCAAGGGAACCCAAGACCTACAAGAGCGGAAGCAAGCGATGTTGCGAATGCTATTTTAGATGGTACAGATGCAATTATGTTATCAGGTGAATCAGCTGCAGGTTTATATCCTATTGAATCTGTACAGACAATGGATACTATTGCGAAAGCAATGGAACAAATTATTCCTTATAAAGATCGTTTGAAAACAGCTATAAAAACAAGTCAAAGAACAAAGAATGATGCAATTGGTATCTCTGTTGCAGATACAGCATTAGCATTAGATGTAGCAGCTGTTATTGC
>CAZQFM010000091.1:0-463 GCA_964592705.1 uncultured Erysipelotrichaceae bacterium | reverse complement strand
TTTACACAAAGTTGAACTACAGCGAGACGTATTTCTAAATTCCGTCCTAAAGCACCAATTATTGCAGTAACTTTTAATGAGAAAACACAACGTAGTTTAGCTGCAAACTGGGGAATTACAACAGTATTATCAAAAGAGGCAAATAACCAAAATAATGAATGTGATTTAGCTCGTAAAATAGCTATGGAACAAGGAATTAACAAAGGGGAAACCATTATTGTTGTAGCAGGATATCCAGTAGGATGTGGAGCTACTAATATGATGAAAATAATCGAAGTATAGTATATAACTTCTATTTAGTGGTAATTTTTGCATATTTTTACAAATTATTCTAAGCATACAATGCTGTCAATCGAAAATGATAATGTCCTAAAAATAATCAAACATGAGCACCAGATTGACGGTGCCTTTGTTTCGCAAGAAAAGCGAGGAAAGAGTCGTGTTTCCAAGGATGAGACATCGG
>CAZQFM010000090.1:0-4334 GCA_964592705.1 uncultured Erysipelotrichaceae bacterium | reverse complement strand
GATATTTTGTATAATGTGAAAGTGTATAAGAAAAAAGGAGGTTTTAATAATTGCAGATTCAAAGAAAATACTTTGGTATAACCTGGCATTTATGGCTTTTTCTTCTGTATGGGGATTTGGAAATGTTGTAAATGGATTCGCTAAATATGGTGGATTACAGGCAATATTTACATGGATTTTAATGTTTGCATTATATTTTGTACCATATGCGTTGATGGTAGGAGAATTAGGATCAGCGTTTAAAAATTTAGGTGGAGGAGTCAGTTCATGGATTCATGAAATGATAAACCCTAAAGTTGCGTTTTTTGCAGGATGGACATACTGGGTTGTTCATATGCCATATATCTCTCAAAAACCACAACAGGCTTTAAATGCAGTTAGTTGGGTTATAACAGGAGATGGGAAATTTTTTAGTAGTTTAGATCCACTTGTTTTACAATTAGGATGTTTAGCATTATTTTTAGTAATAGTATTGATTGCTACTCGTGGGATAAACCCATTAAAGAATCTAGCTACATTAGCAGGTTCATCTATGTTTGTTATGTCTATGCTATTTATACTTTTAATGATGGCAGCGCCTGCTATCGTAGGAGATAAAATTCAGTCTATCGATTGGAGTTTGAAAACTTTTATTCCGACTTTTGATATGAAGTATTTCACATCTTTTTCGATATTAGTGTTTGCAGTTGGTGGATGTGAGCGTATATCACCATATGTAAATAAAATGAAAGATCCAGCTAAAGGATTCCCAAAAGGGATGATTGCATTAGCCGTGATGGTTGCAACTACTGCTATTTTAGGAACAATTGCAATGGGAATGATGTTCAATCCAGACAATATTCCTAATGACTTATTATTAAATGGTGCTTACTATTGTTTCCAACAGCTAGGTGAATACTATGGAGTAGGAAACTTATTCTTGATTATTTATGCACTTGCTAATACAATTGGGCAATTATCTGTTTTAATCGTATCAATAGATGCTCCTTTACGTATGTTATTAGATAATGCAGATCAAAAATATATTCCAAATGGGTTGTTAAAACAAAACGATAAGGGAGTATATATTAATGGTTATTTATTAGTAACTATTTTAGTATCTATTTTAATTATTGTTCCTGCATTAGGAGTAGGTAATGTAAATGACATGTTTAATTGGCTAATTGAATTAAATGCTGTATGTTTACCATTACGTTATTTATGGGTATTTGTTGCTTATATAGCACTGAAAAGAGCTGGACAAAAATTTACTGCTGACTACCGATTTACAAAAAATAAAACACTAGGTTTATTGATTGGTGGATGGTGTTTCTTCTTTACTGCTTATGCTTGTATCGGAGGAATGATCCCTAAAATACCGGCAGGTTCATCAGAATATACATTCCAGTTAATCGCAAATATTATAACACCAATCATTTTATTAGGATTAGGTGTGATTATGCCTATGATTGCGAAAAAAACAAATAAAGAAGTTCAACAAGTAACAAAATAAGTATAGTATAAAAGAAGCATATATTATAGATTAGAGTTATTCTTATCTATGAACATGCTTCTTTTTCCATAAAATGATAAGAATCATGTTCATAATATATGAGCTGTGATATACTATAATATATCAGAATAGGAGGTACGAAATATGTACACAAAAGTTTCACAAGAATTATTATCCTTTCTTCAGAAAAGTCCAAGTAGCTTTCATGCTATTCAAACAATGAAAGAAGAATTAGAAAAAGAAGGATTTGAAGAATTATTAGAAAGTAGTAAATGGGAATTAGTACAAGGAAAGTCCTATTATGTTACACGTAATGGTTCCTCTATTATCGCATTTAGAATTGGAAAAAATGTTGAGGATTATAGTTTTAATATTGTTGCATCACATTCTGATTCTCCTTGTTTTAAAGTAAAAGAAAATGCAGAGTTAGAGGTAAAAGGAAAATATACACAATTGAATACGGAAGGCTATGGAGGAATGCTATGTTCTACATGGTTTGATAGACCTTTATCAATTGCAGGAAGAGTTTTAATTAAAAATCAAGATACTTATGAAACTCGTTTATTAAATATTGATAGAGATTTACTACTCATTCCTAATGTAGCGATCCACATGAATCGTCAGGTGAATGATGGATTTAAATATAATTTACAAATAGATACACTTCCTTTATTTAGTGGAAAAAGCTCAGATGGGAATACTTATAAAGCGTTATTAGCAAAAGAATTAAATGTCGATATTAATAGCATTTATGGCACAGATTTATATTTATATAATCGCACGAAACCATCTATTTGGGGAGCTAATAATGAATTTATTTCATCTTCTAGACTAGATGACTTACAATGTGCATTTTCTTCATTAAAAGCATTTGTCGATAGCTCTCAAGATCAATCCATTAATGTGTATTGTTGCTTTGATAATGAAGAGGTTGGATCTGGTACAAAACAAGGTGCAGCATCTACTTTTCTATATGATGTTTTACAACGCGTAAATACAGCATTAGGAAAATCACAAGAAGATTATTACCGTGCGTTAGCATCAAGTTTTATGATATCTGCAGATAACGCACATGCTGTACATCCAAATCATCCTGAGAAAACAGACGTTAATAACTGTGTATACATGAATGAAGGGATTGTCATAAAGTTTAGCGCAAACCAAAAATATACAACAGATGCTATGAGTGAGGCTCTATTTAAAGGATATTGTGAAAAGGTAAATGTTCCTGTACAGTATTTCCATAATCGCTCAGATGCAGCAGGTGGTAGTACACTTGGAAACATATCATCTACAAAAGTATCTGTTAATATGGTAGATATTGGGCTTGCTCAATTGGCAATGCACTCTTCATATGAAACAGCAGGAATAAAGGATACATTGAGCTTAATTACAGTATTAAAAGAGTTTTACAGTTCACATGTAAAAGAAAGTGCTAGTGGAAACTTAACCGTTACAAAATAAGTTGGAGGATAGGAATGAAGAAAAAAAGTAAACAGACAATGAAACTTGATCTAAATATGGAAACTAGGAAACAAGTATCATTATTGAATGAGGATGAACAACAAGAAATTTATAAAATTGCACGTTATTTAAGGAACAATCATTATGATACTGTTGAAATGAACATTATATTAACAAAAGTAATTGAGCAATTTCTTGATTGTTCGCACCAACAAAATGTCAATGGTAATCGAAAGAAAATAAAGGATTTAAAACCTTTTATCTCTAAGATTGTAGAAAAAATTCCTATGAAAGAAGAGAAGTTAAAACAAAAGCAGAAAGATTATGAGAGATTTTTAGGAGCTTGTACATGGGAAGTGTTTACTATGTTTATCGTTCTACTATTTATTCAAAATTATTTCCATGGAACATACCTTATAAATTATTCTATTGATGTCATTCCGGCTATTTTGTGTTTTTATTTATCTATTCAATATTTTATAAACAAGTTAAGGATATGTAAACGTTATAACTTTCCTTCTAATATTGTATATTTAGATATCTTTGTGTTTCTTTTCTGTTTACTTATAAAACTATTAGTTCCTTCTCCATTTGATATTACATTCTTGTTATTTGTTGTATCTTATTTTATTAGTAAAAAGAAAATTTCAAAATTATTTGAGAGTTACTCGTAATAATATTGCTTGAGCTAGCATTAGCTTAAGCAATTTTGTTAAGATAAGGAAAACTATATAACAACATTGTGTATATATTCATATTCTTTTATAATAGGTTAGTTAGGAGTGGTTAAGTTTGCAAGTGTATTTAGATGCAGAATTTGATGCAATTTCAATACAAGATGAATATCATCAAATGATTATATCCATTGGTGCAGTTATGGTAGACGATGATTACCATACATGTAAACACTTTTATTCTCTCGTAAGGCCATATCATTTTCAGTGCCTATCACGTGTTGTAAAAAAGATAACAAACTTGAAAGATGAAGATATATCTTCGGCTGCTTCTTTTCAAGAAGTAATAAGTGCATTTAGAGAGTGGATACAAGAAGAACAAGATGACTTAGAAAAGATAAAAATATATAGCTTTGGGCCAGATGATAAAAGAACACTATTATCAAACGCTAAATTAGTATCATGTGACTGTGATGACTTATTTGCTAATATCATAGACTTACAAAAAGAACTCTCGTCAAAAGTCATGTATAAAGGTAATGTAATATCTAATACATTATCATTAGATGATTTAAAAAATGTATATGATATAGAAGGTGAAGTACATCATAATGCTCTAAATGATGCCGTTGATTTAATGCATATCCATGATGCAAGTAAAGAGGAAAGATTGAATCATTTAAAAGTCCAAATGCTTATGGAGC
>CAZQFM010000089.1:0-4359 GCA_964592705.1 uncultured Erysipelotrichaceae bacterium | reverse complement strand
TAATGAACATCCCATCTAAAAAAAACTATGGATACTACTAAGATAAGAAATGTAGAAAAGTTTTATTTACTATCCTTTTACTCGTCACTCTTTTGCACTTTATCTTCTCCGTCATAATTTTGTTTGTATTTTTCACTTCTTCCCTATCCTTTACTTTGTAATCACATCTAGTATATCTAATAAAAAAAGCGGAATCATCCGCTAAAATAATCTCACGATATCTTGCCAAGTAGCTAATACCATAATACCAATAAGGAATAAGACTCCTGCTCCCATAAGAATTCCTTCTGCTTTCCCACTTAATGTACGACCACTAACCTTTTCAATTAGGGTAATAAAGATACGACCTCCATCTAATACAGGCAATGGTAATAAGTTAAAAATTCCAATATTTAATGATAACAAAGCAATTAAGGATAAGATAGATACGAATCCTGTTTTTGCTACATCAGAAGTAATTTTAAAAATACCAACAGGACCACTTAAATTTTGAAGCCCAATACCTTGTACTAATTTAGATAAAGCAGTTCCTATACTTTTCATTCCATTCACTAATTCTTGTGTTCCATATTGGAAGGATTCCAAAAAGGATATTTCTTTTATATTAGGTGATAAATTAATACCTAAATAATAACGATTTTCATCTTTAATATATTCAGGTGTTAAGGTTAAGTTCTTAACCTCCCCATTTCTCTCTACCTTAAAGTTTGTTTCTACAGGATAGTATTGTATATGTTCACTAATTTCATTAAAGTTTTTAGGCTCCAATGTAATAGATTGAGAACTTACTTCTACAATACGATCATTCGCTTGAAAACCTGCTTTTGCGGCAGGTGAGCCTTCAACCACATTAGCTACTATAGGCTCTGGTGGTAATGAAACTCTTCCTTGCATCATAATAACACCTATAAATAAAGCCCAGGCTAACATAATATTCATAAAAGAACCAGCAGCCATAACTACTATCTTTTGCCAAGCTTTAATACCATTTATCGTTCTTTCATGAGGTATATTTTCACATTCTACACCTTGCTCACCTGCCATAGATACAAATCCACCAATTGGTAGTGCACGAATAGCAAAAGTTGTTTCCTTACCTTTTCGTTTATACAATGTAGGTCCCATACCAATCGCAAACTCTTCACAATAAACACCAAAATACTTAGCAGTTAATAAATGACCAAGTTCATGAATAATAACAATAACACTTAAAATGAATATAAACGCTATAATTGATAAAATCCAATTCATGATAATTCTCCTTTCCATGCACGTTTCACATACGCTCTTGCAGCTTTATCGCTTTCCAACAGCTGTTCTAATGTTGGATCTTGAATATAGGGAACATGATTGACAGCGTCAATCACATACTTCTCAATATCTAAAAAAGCAATTTTCTCATCTAAAAATAATGCGACAGCTTCTTCGTCTGCACCATTCATTATAGCCCCCATATTTCCCCCTTGCTTTCCAACTTGATAGGCAAGTTTTAAAAGTGGAAATCGCTCCATATCTGGCTTTTCAAAATGCAAGGATGGATAATCATAAAACTGAAACTCTTTCGAATTATACAATTTCAAACGATCTGGATAGGAAAGCGCGTACTGTATAGGCAAACGCATATCCGCTGATCCAAGTTGAGCCATTATCGCACAATCACGATATTGTACCATGGAATGGATGATACTTTCACGATGGATAATGACTTCTATTTTTTCAAACGGTATATCAAATAAATAATGTGCTTCAATGACTTCTAATCCTTTATTCATCATCGTTGCACTATCAATCGTAATCCTTCCTCCCATATTCCAATTGGGATGACATAGTGCTTCTTTCACTGTTACACCATGTAATTCTTCTCGCTTTTTATCACGGAAACTTCCACCACTAGCAGTAAGAATAAGTTTCTCTACCTCATGCATCTGATTCCCTTGTAAACATTGAAAAATGGCAGAATGTTCAGAATCAATAGGATATAGATTAACTTGATGTTTTTGTAAAGCTTTTTTTATAAGTTGTCCACCAGCTACTAAGCTTTCTTTGTTTGCTAGTGCTACATGCTTACCGTGTTCTATTGCTGTTAGTGTAGGTAGTAGACCTCTAAAACCTACTACTGCATTAACAAGAATATCATATGAATGAACACTTGCTAGCGCTTGTAAACCTTCCTCCCCATAGAAGAAAGTAATCTTTGGATACTCTTCTTGTAATAATCGCATATCTTGTTCATCAGCTACACTAACGTAAGATACTGTAACCTCTTCAAGAATACTTTTTAATTTTTCAATATTATACCCAATACTTAATCCTATGATTTGAAACTGATCCTTATGATGTTTTACAACATCAATTGTTTGTAAACCAATCGATCCACTTGCTCCTAATAACATAATCTTTTTCATAAGTTAATACCTACTAAGATAAAATAGAAACATACTATATTAAAAAGTAAAGAATCTAGGCGATCAAGCACCCCTCCATGACCTGGAAGAAGACTTGAAAAATCTTTTATACCATAATTTCTTTTAATAGCACTAAATGCTAAATCTCCTATTTGACCTGTAATTGGTAATAGTAAACTAGCTATAAAAATTGATACTATTGACATAGAAGAAGTCATGTATACCTTATTTAAAAAGAAATAACCAAATAAGAAGGAAGCAAGAAAACCAATGAACCATCCACCAACAGCTCCTTCAACTGTCTTTTTAGGAGATATTTTAGGTATAAGCTTATGTTTACCAAACATCATACCACTAAAATAGGCTCCTGTATCACAAAAATAAGTAGCTATAATGATAAACCAAATGAACAATGGATTTGTATGGTATATTGATAAAAAAGCTATCGCAATAACATAAAAAAATATGGTATAAGAGATACATGTAAAAGCATTTTCTACACGAAATCTTTCTGTAAAAATAGGTATTGATAAATAAAAAAGAATAAGCAAACCAATAAGTGCAATATGAAGTTGTGCTGGAACCCATACAATAAGACACATACTCAACACACATATATATGGGATAATAGAAGGCCATTGTTTATATCCTTCACTAAGACGTAAAAACTCAAAACCACCAAATATAAAAATACTAGCCATCAGAAGATATGTAAACCAACCGCCCAACAATAATGCAGGAATGATAAGAGCTAAAATACAAATAGTCGTAAATATCCTAGTTTTCATCATTAATCCCTCCAAACCGTCGATCTCTTAATGTAAATTCATCTATTGCTAAACCCAACTGTTCTTCTGTAAAGTCAGGCCATGCTACATCTGTAAAGATAAATTCAGCATAGGCCAATTGCCACAAGAGAAAGTTACTCAAACGCAACTCACCACTTGTACGAATCATTAACTCTACTTCAGGCATTTCATATGTCATCAAATACTGCTCAAACATATCTTCAGTTAGCTCATTTTTTACAGTTCCTTCTAAAACATCATGAGCATACTTTTGTGCTGCTAAAACAATTTCTCTACGTGATCCATAATTAATCGCAAAACATAATGTTAATCCCGTATTCATGGATGTTTCTAAAACTGCGTTTTTTACAATATCCTGTGTTTCTTTCGGAAACTTACATAACTCTCCTAAAAAGGTTACACGTATATTATTTTTCTTTAATTCTTTTAGATAACTATGAAAAAAGAACTTAGGAAGTTTGCATAAATAATCAACTTCATCTTCAGGACGTTTCCAATTTTCTGTAGAAAAAGCATACAATTTTAATGCCTTTACACCAAGTTGATTACATTGAATAGCAATCTTTCTAATATTTTGTGCTCCTTGCTTATGGCCTGCAGTTCGTGGCAAGCCTTTGCTTTTTGCCCATCTTCCATTTCCATCCATAATAATAGCTATGTGCTGCGGAATCTTTCTTTCTTTCATAAAGTCATCCTCCTAAAGCAAAACCCACATTATGTGGGTTCATTTATATCTCAAGTATATCCTACTTGAATTAAACACTCATAATTTCTTTTGTTTTCTCATCAACAATTGTATCGATTTTCTTTGTGAAATCATCTGTCAATTTTTGAATTTTTTCTTGTGCTTGCTTTTTCATATCTTCTGTTAATTCAGCATCTTTCTTAGCACTATCATTGGCATCACGACGTATATTACGTATCGCAATCTTTGCCTCTTCCCCCATTTTACTTGCAGTTTTACTTAGTTCTTTACGACGCTCTTCTGTTAATGCAGGCACATTAATACGTACTACACTTCCATCATTTTGTGGTACTAACCCTGTATCTGACATAGCAATTGCTTTTTCTATATCTTGTAATGTCCCTTTGTCATAAGGCTTAATCAATAACTGACGGCCTTCCACAACTTGAATACTAGCTAC
>CAZQFM010000088.1:4263-4635 GCA_964592705.1 uncultured Erysipelotrichaceae bacterium | reverse complement strand
TAGAATATATGGCTTATATAAAGAGTTTGTTTGTTTGACAGAGGATCACTCTCTTGTACAAGATTTGTTGAGGAGTGGTGAAATAAGTGAGGAAGAAGCATTACATCATCCCAATCGTAATATGTTGACGAATGCATTAGGTATTTGGGACAATGTAAAAGTTGATGTGAATAAAATTAAAGGAGACTATCGTAGTTTGTTAATATGTAGTGATGGTTTACATGGCTATGTAAAAGAAATAGATATTTATCATATTATGACTTCAAAGGTTGATATACGAAGTAAGGTACAAGCTTGTATTGATACATCAAAAGAAGCTGGTGGATATGATAATGTAAGTGTTATTTTATTAGAAAAGGAAGAAGGTGAGTA
>CAZQFM010000088.1:0-4253 GCA_964592705.1 uncultured Erysipelotrichaceae bacterium | reverse complement strand
CGTGAAGTTGCTATTAAAGAATTACGTGGAGAGCTAAGTAATGATCCTATTACATTATTACGTTTTCAAAGAGAAGCTAATGCCGCAAGTAAACTTACTCATCCTAATGTTGTTGATGTTTATGATGTTGGTGAATATAATAACCGTCATTATATCGTTATGGAATATGTTCGAGGTAGAACACTCAAACAGCTTTTATCACAACGTGGAGCTTTACACAAAGAAGAAGCTTTAGATATTATGAAACAATTAGTTTCAGCTGTGAAACATGCACATGATAATAATATTATTCATCGTGATATCAAACCACAAAATGTTATGATTAAAGATGATGGAACCGTGAAGATTACCGATTTTGGTATTGCCTTAGCACATGATGCTGTGCAATTAACACAAAGTGATGCGGTGCTTGGTAGTGCTCATTATTTAGCTCCAGAAACAACAAGAGGAGAAAGTGCTACTAATCAAATTGATATTTATGCACTTGGTATTGTTTTTTATGAGTTGTTGTCGGGAAGTGTACCTTTTAAGGGAGTGAATCCAGTACAAATTGCTATGAGACATTTACGTGAAGAAGTACCTAGTATACGAGAATTTAATCCTACTTTGCCACAGAGTATCGAAAATATTATTCGTAAGGCAACCGTAAAAAATAGACATTTTCGATATCAGACATTGGATGAGATGTTACTAGATTTAAATCAATGTTTATTACCGGAGTATGCAAATGTAGAAAAAGTAGAGTTTGATGATGAAGGGTATAGCGATGATAAAGAAATGAATGTAAAAGCAGATATTGTAAGTAGTAAGGAAGAAGAGAGAGAACCGGCAAAGAAAAAGAACCAGAAAAAAACAACATTTCTGCTTATAATCTTTACTTTCTTTGTGGTTGGTGCTTTTACAGCTGGTATTTATTATGCAGGGATTATTCCAGGTTTTTCTTACGATCCTTCTTTGACTATTCCTAATATTATTAATGTAAAAGAGGAAGAAGCTAAAAGTAAGTTACAAGAGGCTGGTTTTTTATTGGACAATATTACTTTTAAAAGTGAGTTATCGAAAAGTGTTGAAGAAGGGCATGTTATATCCGTAGAACCAAAAGAAGCAAGTCAAGTGAAGAAGATTGAAAAAATAGAAGTAACTGTTTCCAAAGGAGTTTATTTTGAAGTAGGAAATTATGTTGGTAAGACACTAGAAGAAGTAGAAAAGCTATTTCAAGAAAAAGGGTTAAAAATAAAGGTTACAGTCGAGAAAAAAACAATGGGTGATCGACCAGGTGGCATTATTATAGAACAATCCTTACTTATGGAACATGATTTCATTGATCCAAAAGAAGAGAAAGAGATTAAGTTTATCGTATCTGCAAGACCGGAGTTTGTTATCCCTAAAGTAATAGGACGTCCTGTACAAGAAGTTCAAAAAGAGTTACAAGAAAAAGGGGCTGCAGTTGTTATTCGACAAAAGTCTTTAACAGGGTTAAGTAGCGAGCAGTTAGAGAAAATTGAAAAAGGAGTCGTGGTGGAGTGTAATCCTATGGAAGGTACTACCTATACACAAGAGGGAGATGTTTACATCACGTTATATTATTATTAATGGAACGCGGAAGAATTATAAAAATTGTATCGAATCGATATGAGGTATTGGATGAAAATGGGCAGCGATTAGTTTGTGTTGCTATGGGGAAAGTAAGAAAACAAAAAACACCGGTAGTAGGAGATATTGTACATTTTCAACGATTTGAAAATCAAAATGGAATTCAATCTATATGTGAAAGGAAAAATGAGCTTATACGCCCAGCAATTGCAAATGTTGATCAGGCCATTATCGTTATGTCATGCGTAGACCCTGATTTTTCTACGGCATTAGTCGATCGCTTGCTTTTCTTAATTACATATGCAGGTATTAAACCAATATTATGTATTACGAAAATGGATCTTATACAAGAAAATCATTCTATTTATCAGGATATTGCAGATTATCGGGCAAGTGGATATGAGGTTTATGAAACGAGTATTCATGATGCTAAATCCATAACATCGATATGGAAAGATAAAATTAGTGTCTTAACAGGCCAAAGTGGAGCGGGAAAAAGTACACTTATTAATACTCTTGATGCCAATATTCATTTACAGACACAAGAAATTTCAAAAGCGTTAGGAAGAGGAAAGCATACGACAAGACACTGTGAGCTTCATGAAGTATGTGGTGGATGGATTGCGGATACCCCTGGTTTTTCATCTTTAGACTTTTCTCATTTAGATAAGCATACACTTGCGACATCTATTTTGGATTTTCAAAATCAAGGGTCTTGTAAGTTTCGCGATTGTCTACATATAAATGAACCACAATGTGCTATACGTCAAGGCGTAGAAGAGGGAAGAATTTCTGCTGTACGTTATGAGCACTATAAGGAAGTTTTGTATTTAATGAAACAGGTAAAACCGAAATATTAGGAGGATTATATGAGAGAGATTATTATATCGCCTTCCATTTTATCACTTGATTATGCAAATGTAAGTGAACAATTACAATTGTTAAAGGAGTCTTGTGCGAAATGGTTACATTTTGATGTGATGGATGGTCATTTTGTGCCAAACCTCACCTTTGGTCCTGATATATTGAAGGGATTTAAACGGGCTACACAGCTAGTGATGGATGTACATATCATGGTTAAAAATCCATCTTTTATTGCGGATTTATTTATACAAGCAGGTGCTGATATCATTACATTTCATTTAGAAGCAGTAAAAGGAATAGAGGAATGTGTAGCTTTATGTAAAGATATTCGTAAAAAAGGTGTAAAAGTTGGAGTGAGTGTAAAGCCGAATACAGCTATTGATGAATTACTACCTTATTTAAAGGAAATGGATATGGTTTTAATTATGTCTGTAGAACCTGGTTTTGGTGGACAACCTTTCCTTGCGCATACGCTTGATAAAGTGCGTAGACTACGCCAAGAAATTGATAAGCAGGGCTATGATGTAAAAATTGAGATAGATGGAGGAATCAATGATCAAACAGCTCCGCTTGCGATTCAAGCAGGGTGTGATGTATTAGTTTCTGGAAGCTATATTTTTAAAAATGATATTAAGAAAAGTATTGATTTATTATGTCAAAAGTAATGATTATTGCAGGATTAGCAAAGCGTATCCCTTATCATGAAAATACTGTGTATATAGGTGTTGATGCAGGGGCTTACAAATGTATGCAACATAAGATTCCTATGGAATGTGCAATTGGAGATTTTGATTCTATTGATAGTATTAAGAAGCAAGAACTTGCTTCTTATACACAGTTGATATGTTTACCAAAGCATAAAGATCAAACCGATAGTGAAGCAGCTATCCATTTTGCATTAGAGCGTGGATATGAAGAAATTATATTGTTTGGTGGGTTAGGTGGAAGAATGGATCATATGTTAGCTAACCTATATTTAATGATGTATCGGGATGTTAATCTGACACTAATGGATGAAAATAATAAGTTGTATATTCGAGGAAAAGGAACTTATGAAATCACAAATAACTATAAGTATTTATCTTTCTTAGCACTAGAAAAAAGTGTAATAACACTGTCTAATGTGGCATATCCACTTACTAAAAAAGAGGTGTTAAAAAGTGATATTTATACAATATCAAATGAAATTATAGGAGATGTTGCATACCTTGAAATACACGAGGGAAGCTTTCTTATCATACAATCAAACGATGCAGATGGATAGGTGTATCCATCGCATTTTTTATATATATAATGTATAATAAAAAAGCAATAAAAAAACAGGATATCCTGTTCTTAGATTGCTTTTTTTGCTTTTAATGTTTTTAAAGCACGAGCGCTAATACGGATCGTTTGAGGTTTTCCATCAACAACGACTTTAACTTTCTGTAAATTTACATTCCAGTTACGACGAGTAGCACGTAATGAGTGAGAGCGTTTATTACCTGATAAAGGACCTTTACCTGTAATTGCACAAACTTTTGACATACCGTTACCTCCTTCCGTAAATACACTATATAATTTGCTTGTACATAATACCATTTATTTTTTTAAAATGCAAGAATGATTTCTAAAAAAATTATATTTCATATGAAATAAATGGTATTATTTGATGTTCTTTAGGACTTCTATGCTTATTTTTAATCCTATATAGCATAGTTTTATTTTATAGCTTTCATTTGCATAATATAAAGTTTCCATGTATAATTACCTTGAATATTTATATTTATTTATAATTAGAAAAAAGAAAAGAGTGA
>CAZQFM010000087.1:0-4816 GCA_964592705.1 uncultured Erysipelotrichaceae bacterium | reverse complement strand
TAAGTAAAACGGATCCAGAGAGTGGATGTTTTCATAAAGGAGAAAAAGAAAAATGCTTTGCATATTCTCATCAAACATTTTGTGATAAGAATGGCTTTGTATTACTGAGCTATACAGTAGCAGGAAATGTGCATGATAGTGTATCGTTTTTTCCAGGCATATCATGTGCTAAACAAAAAGTACAAAGGTCAAATCAAGAACCTATGTTTAGATGCAGGATATGTATTGGGTAAAAGCCACTGTTATAGATACAAATGATTATGAAGGAATAGAAGTAAAGAAAGCATTCACAATAGAAAAAGCAAATAGCATGATTACCATCCATCATGACTTGAGTAAAGCGTAGGATGGACAAGCTGTTAAGGAACCAAGTATTACACAAATGGGAAGTCAGAGTGTGCCAGTATATGAATGGTATGAGAAGAATGATGGAGTAGCAAGAAATACTACATGGACGAAGTTAGTAGAAGCGCCAAGTGAAGTAGGAAATTATAAGTTAGTAATAACAGTAGGAGAAGATAAGAACTATCAAGCAGTAACAACAGAGATAGAGTTTATGATTAGAGAAGCAGAAAGCACTGTAATAGAAGGAAACCAAGTAAATGGAGTACAAACAGGAGATGGAACACAAGTAGGGGTATGGGCAATACTTGTAGGACTATCTACAGGAATGATGATATACTTTAGAAAAAAGAATGGTAAAGAAGAAGTATAATCATATATTTCTCTAAATAGAAATGTATGTTATGAGAAGGGGTATTTGGTTGAAAGAGTAAATTCTCTTTGTAAAGTTTCACTATAAGTAAAAAAGAAGATAGGAAAGTAAAGTGTAACCTATAAAGAGGACTCTAAAAAAAGAGAGAGCTACTTTATAGGTTTTTATTATGTCTTGATATATAATATAAGAAAGTTGGTGGAAAAAGTGACAAAAGTATTATTTACGGATATGCAAGTAAAAAAATTAAATAAAAATAAATGGATAAAAAATGTTACTAATAAGGGAGTAACTTATACTGATGAATTTAAAATAAAACTGGTAAAAGAAACTAAGGATTATAAAAAGTTTCCAAGAGATATTTTTAAAGAATGTGGTATAGATCCTGATGTTGTAGGAACAATTCGTATTGAAAAATCTGCTTATAGATGGAGAAAACAATATAAAAATACAGGAGAATTAAAAGACACTAGAAAAGGTTCTTCAGGAAGACCATTAGAACATGAATTATCCGATAAAGAAAAATTAGAACGTGCAGAAGCAAAAATAAAACTTCTTGAAGCAGAAAATGAATGATTAAAAAAAACGAAATGATAGAAATGGAAATTTTAACAGATATCAAATCAATATCAAATTTGAAGTAATCAAATATGTAATTAATAAATACGAGCTAAAAAATATGACATCTTATTTATGTAACTGCATAGGTGTATCTAAGTCAGGCTATTATAATTATTTAAATAATGAAAATAAAAGAATTGAAAAAGATAGAAAAGACAGAGAAGATTTTGAATGGATACTAAAGGCTTATCAATTTAAAAAGCGTAAAAAAGGTTCAAGACAAATTAAAATGGTTTTAGATAACGAATTTACTATTCATTTTAATTTAAAGAAGATAAGAAGATTAATGAAAAAATTTGGATTAAAATGCCCAATTAGGCAAGCTAATCCTTATCGTAGAATAATGAAAGCAACAAAAGAGCATACGATTTGTGATAATCTAGTAAATAGAGTTTTTAAAAGGCAATGTGTAAAAGATTGTGTAAACCTTCAAAAGTAGTATGATACAATGCATATGAAATTGGAGGTTTTCTAATGAATAAAAGAAAAGAATTAGTAAAAGAGTTAATAAGAGAATTTGATTGAAAAAATACAAATGATATATCAAGTATGTTCCGTGAATTGATGGGAGATACCATTCAAGAAATGGTTTTTCTGAAAAACGTATGAGAAGTGAATACGGTGATATCCATATCAAGGTTCCACGGGATCGTAATAGTGAATTTGAGCCACAGATTGTAAAGAAATATCAAAAAGATCTAGGTACGATTGAACATCAGATTCTAACATTATATGCCAAAGGCATGAGCAATAGAGAGATCGAAGACTTCATCAAGAATATCTATGGAACAGAAGTATCACCTTCTCTGATATCTCGTATCACTGATCGTATATTGCCAGAAGTTAGAGAATGGCAATCCCGACCTTTAAAACGGCTTTACGCTATGGTATTTATGGATGCCATACACTATCATGTACGCAAGGAAGGAAGCGTAGTCAATAAAGCGGTATATATCGTTATCGGCATTGATATGAGTGGATGTAAGGATGTATTGGGGTTGTATATTGGAGAGGAGGAAACTAGTAAATTTTGGCTAAGCCTTATGAATGAGCTTAAAAACAGAGGCGTAGAAGATATACTGATCTGTTCCGTAGACGGCTTGAATGGCTTTTCACAAGCAATTACCGCGGTATATCTACAGACTATTGTACAACGCTGCATCGTACATCAAATCCGCAATAGCACACGATATGTAAGCTATAAAGATATCAAAGAATTTATGAGAGACTTAAAGAGTGTTTATCAGGCAGCAACTCTCGAATTAGCAGAACACAATCTTGATAAAGTAGAAGAAAAATGGAAGAACAAATATCCAAGCAGTATCAAATCATGGCGAGAGAACTGGACAGAATTAAGCACCTATTTTGTCTATCCCGAAGCGATTCGAAAAATGATTTATACGACAAACTCAATTGAGAATTTTAACCGACAATTACGAAAAGTGACAAAAACGAAATCTAGTTATCCAAGTGATGAAGCCTTATTGAAATCACTCTATTTAGCAATACTAGATATCACTAAAAAGTGGACGGGAAGACCGCATAACTGGATGAGCATAGCGAATCAGTTAATGATTTATTTTGAAGGGAGGATTGCCAATGATGAGTTAATTGTTTAGAATATAGAAAAAGCAGGTTTACTACTTCCTGCTTCTTCACTTCATATTTAAGTTTACACAAAATTGGGTACACTCTCAAATAAAAGATTATATGGAATACTATAACAATTTTAGATATCAATGGAATCTAAAAAAATGACTCCTGTTCAATACAGAAATCATCTTCTATCTTCCATTGACTAGGCTCTCTTTTTTATTTAGTCCTTGACATAGGGTTCATTTTAAAGAATTCTATCTTTTTAATATAGGTATAATATGATTACGATCTATCTTGATTGTATCTGTGATCTGTTGTTTATGCTAATATTTCTTCTTATGGTATATAAGATACCAATATATATTATAAAATTATTTTGTTTCAATGAATATGTTTTTGGGGATATGGTAATTAATGGTTCCTTATTGAATTATTATGATTGATATTGTATATTATTTATGTATTAAAAATATGAAAGTAATTGGATATATATTATGATAAGAGTATAAAGGAAAGGGATATGACTGATGAATAAAAAGAATAAGAAACAAATAAGAATAACTACGGCTGTTATCTTAGCTATAATATCCATATGTTGTTTTTCTAATACTTTATTTGCACAGAGTGAATCAACTCTTATAGATATTAGAGAGGGAAATACAGAAATAGAAAGTTTAGAAAATAAGGGAAGTATACAAGATGTTGAAAAAGCTACAGGAGATGTAGTGATTAACGAAGAAAACTTTCCAGATTCAATATTTAGAGAACATATAAGAACAGGTTCTGATGATAAGAGTAAAGTTCGTATTGATACCAATGGGGATGGTGTTTTATCTGTAAGTGAAAGGAACAGTGTAACTAAAATTGATTTTAGTTATACTTATGACTATATTGTCAGTTTAAAAGGAATAGAATATTTTCCTAAGCTTAATTTTCTTAGGAGTGCTAGTGCCTTACTTAAAGAAATAGATGTGAGTCAAAATCCTGAATTACAAACTTTAGGTCTTAGGTCTAAAGAAATTACAAGTATAGATATAAGTAATAATCCAAAGATAAGAGTTTTGGATTGTCCTTTAATAGCACTCACAAGTTTAGATTTAAGTCAGCATACCGAATTGGAGCTTTTAACCCTTAACAATTCAAAGCTCACAGGAGTAGAGGTAACTAAGAGTACTAAATTAACTAGTTTGCAGGTTAAGAATATGCCTTTAGCATGGATGCATGCAGGAAATAATTTGAACATACAGAATGTAGGTATTACTCAAAGTACAATTGATTTAGGTGGCATTGATAATACGTTTAATATTGTAGATACATTTCCTGGTATTGATCTTAATAATATTACGATTAGAAGTGGAGCTACATTAGATAAAGCTACAGGTATCGTAAGTGGATATACATTTGGAACTCCTATTACTTATAGGTATTATTGTGGAAGAGCATCTACCGGAGATATATATTTAGATGTTACATTAAACTTTAAAGGGAAAAGTAATATTACCATCAACGATGACTTGAATAAGGTATATGATGGACAAGCGGTTGTAAATCCAAGTGTCAGTACAACAGGAAGTACAGGTAGAGTAAACTTTGAATGGTATAAAGTAGATGGTACAAAACTGCAAGCTGCACCAGCAGAAGCAGGAAGTTATAAGGTCAAAGCTATTCTTGCAGAAGATAGTAAATATATAAGTGCAGAAGTAGAAAAAGAGTTTACAATCACAAAAGCAAGTAGTAGCATTACTATCCATGATGATCTGAATAAAACATACGATGGACAAGCGGTTGTAAATCCAAGTGTTACAAAGATAGGAAGTAATGGAATTGTAAGCTTTGAGTGGTATACAGCTAACGATACACAACTACAAGAAGCACCAGTGAATG
>CAZQFM010000086.1:0-4862 GCA_964592705.1 uncultured Erysipelotrichaceae bacterium | reverse complement strand
AAAAAAAAAAAAAAAAAAATCATTCGATTAAAATAATACTAGTTATATAATTAATTCTACTTCAAGATATTGACAATTGAAATCCTATTAAAGAATATTAAAATAGTAATCATCACCTTTTTTTAGATTTCCACTTGTATTCTATCCTAGATGTTCATAAATCGATATACTATTATGCCTTCATACAACATAATCTTTATAATATTGTTTAAATGCTATCAAAATAGAAAAAGACTGATGACAACTTTGTCAACAGCCTCAATTATTTTTATACGATACTAATATTAAATATTATAAATAGGATCAATTTGTCTTAATTCATTAAATGTATCAATCTCAATAATATCCCCTTTTTTCACATTCTTTACAAGTACCTCATAATGATTTATACAATCACGAAGAGGTACCTCATCCCAATATTTTTCTTTCCCTCCAGGCATATGAAAAACTTTTTCAATATCAACAGCCATTTTCTTCGCATCTTCTTTTGTCCAATAAGAAATACCAAACATATGGTGTACACCTGTACCACCAACCTTAATTTTAGTAATGATACCTTTTTTTGTTTCAAAGCACCAATCGTCTGTTACATCAACATCCATTCCTAAATAATTCGTAGCATACTCATACTTACGAATAAGGTCTGGATTATACAATACAAGATCTGATTCTAAAACATATGCATTCGCTAGCATATCTTTTACTACATAAGCACTTGAAATATTATTTGCTTCATTATAGATTGGGTTTTCAATAAACTTAATCATAGGATATTTACGAAGTAAGACATCAAATTGTTCACCTAGATAACCTCTTACAATGGTAATATCTTCTATTCCTGCTTCAATAACGGCATCTAATAATGTTTCAATAATACGTTTCCCATGGACTTTAATTAATGGCTTCGGTGTATTTAATGTTAAAGGAACCATTCGACTACCAAAACCAGCAGCCATAAAAATAGCTTTTTTTACACGATGTGGTTCTAACCACTCATACCCCTTTAATGTCACTTGATATTTACTACTTTCTTTTAATTGGAGAAGTTCTAAATCGATTAATTCCGCAATTACTTTATTTACAACACCCAATGACAACCCTAATACTTTCGCTAATTCCCGTTGAGATTGCTTCTTATCCTGATACTTTTCTATACGTACAAGTACCTCAAATTGATTTAGTGTTAAACTCATAATTTCCTCCTATTATTTATATACTCATTCTGTATGTTCACGCATAAATACACGCTTAAGGAAAAATATAATAGCTTTTACTACCACATTCACAAATAAAATCATAATAGAAATAAATGCTGTTGCCTCAATTAAAGATTGTGAATCAAACTGAGGTATTAATAAAGATAATGGTAAATTTCTAAAGTTTGCTAAAAAGGATACAGCAGAAATGGTTATCATGGCATTAACAAACATATAGGAGAACATTTCAATTAATGTTTCTTTCGTACATGGAATATACACATCCCACAACATTCTTAATTTACTAATCCCCAATGTATTTGAAATATCTTCTAAATTACTATGAAATTTACTCAATGAATGAAAAGCTAATAAATAAGGGGAAGCAAAGAAATGTGTAATATTAACTAATACAAGAATTATAATACCACCATATAAGAAACTTCCTTTAAAAAATAAAACGTAACAAAGACCAAGAACAAGCCCAGGTATTGCTAAGGATACCATAGAGATAAGATGTAATGTTAAATTGGTAAAAGATCTCTTTGATCGCGCAGTAATATATGCTGTAAAATAAGTAATACATACACCAATCAAACTTGTCATGAAAGCAATTGCTAAAGAACTTTTTAAATAAAACCCAGCACCTAAACCAAAGGCTTTCTTTATATTATCAAGAGAGAATGTCATATCTACAGGATATTGTTTTACGACCGATAAATAAAGAAAAGTAAGAAGTGGAAGAGAAATACAAATAACCGTAAAGATACACAAACAGTATGCAAGTCCATCTCTTAATCGATTCATAGGTATTTTATATGCTTTTGTAATCGTACTACTATTGACAACATCATCCTTTATAACATCTAAAATAAAGGCAATGAATGCAGGAATTAATAAAATTAATCCTATAATAGCACCTTTTGAAAAATCTAGCAGCCCTATAACTTCACGATACATATATACTGGTAAAGTTAATATTTTCCCTCCAACCGCTAGAGGAACTCCATAGTCTGTGAAAATCATAGTAAAGACCGCAAAAACAACTGCTATTAACGGTTTAGCCATATGCGGTAACGTAATCGCTCGAAACTGTTGAAATTTATTTAACCCTAATACTTGTGCAGCTTCATATGCTGTATAATCTTCATAACGAAAAACATCTGTAAGCATTAAAAAAGCTACTGGAAAAGAATATAAAACAGCCCCTATAATAATTCCTGTATAACCATACAACTGTATATTCACACCAAGTATATTCGTTAAGAAACCATTATCTCCTAATAATAAAACTAGCCCCATACCATGTGAAATCGATGGAATAAGCATCGGTAGAGTGAATAATACCGAAAACAATGACTTATAACGTATATTGGAACGATTGATACACCAAGCTAGCGCAAATGCAATACTTACCGAAATACAAGTTGCTATTGTTGTAGTAAAAAGAGAATTCCATACCATCGGTTGAAATTGTGTTGATGATACGACCTTCATAACATCACTTGGATGAATATTTCGTATTAACGAAAATAAAGGTAATATAATGCTACATACCAGAAACAATAAAATAAAAACTTTTAAACTCTTATAACTTCTATTATGCTTCATCATCGCTTTTACCTACATACCTTTTTAATGATTCCAGTTTCTGATCTAAATGTGCTACTACAAACTCCTTTATATACGTATTCGCTGGATTTTCATAAATCCTTTTTGGTGTATCCAATTGTTCAATCTTTCCTTCACTCATAACCATAATACGATCTGATAAATAAAAAGCCTCTTCTTGATCATGCGTAATAAAAATCATAGTAGATTTAAACTTTCTTTGTATCTCCTTTAACTCTTTTTTCATAATTTCTCGATTTGCTACATCTAGTGCAGAGATAGGCTCATCAAGTAAAATAACAGAAGGATTAAGTGCTAACGTTCTCGCAATCGCCACACGTTGTTGTTGACCACCTGATAACTGTCTTGGTTTTTTTGATATATGTTCCTGCATCCCCATTTGTACTAGTGTTTGCATTGCAATCTCTTTACTATTTGCTTTTGTTTCTGGTCTTAACTTCAAAGCATACTCCACATTCTCAAGAACACTCATATTTGGAAACAACGCATAATTTTGAAAAATAATCCCCATCCCTCTTTCATCTGGACGAAGTCTTGATATATCTTTATTATCTACAATAATCTCTCCACTATCTTGTTGTTCAAGACCAACTAAAATTCTTAACAAGGTTGTTTTTCCACACCCAGATGGTCCTAATACACTTAAAAACTCCCCTTTTTTAACATCAAATGATATATTGTGTAACACTTTTTTTCCATCATAAGTTTTAGACAAATTACGTAGTGATAGCTTCACATCTTTTTCTAATATTTCCATAAATCTAATAAACGCTCCTTTTCTTGAATATCATCAATTCCTGTCATATCTGCGTATTGAATATCTTTCGGATAATTTTCAATAATGTTCTCTTGTCCCTTTAAGATAGTTTCAGGGCTATAATACATTTTATCAAACACTAAAAAATCATTAATAATGAAATCATATACCTCTAAAATTTTCTCATTTTGTTCTCTTCCTTTAATCAATGCTGTCCCTGTTAACGTGAATGGTGACCCTTCTTTTGGATATATAATTTCAAATGGAGATTGTTTATTAATCTCATTAACAGCTTGGAAAGTCAATCCTAACCCAACTGCAATTTCTCCCTGAATCAACAGTTTAATCGGACCAGAACCTGATTCAGTAAACTGTTTGATATTATTTTGTAAAAGATCAAAGTATGCAAGAGCCCCTTCTTCTCCTCTTGTATTTACCATATTCTTATACAAGAAATATCCTGTTGATGAAGACTTTGGATCAGGCATAGCAACCAAATCCTTATATTCTGGCTTCAATAAGTCATCATAACTCGTTGGCATTTCTAAACCATATTTCTCTAATACCTTTTTATTAACAATAATCGCACCAGCAGACCTCTCCCATGTTACATACTTGTTATGATTATCCTCAGGAGTCAACCCATCAACATAATCTAACTTAGATTTTCCTTGAATATCCGCAAGCGAATCTTGAACCTTTTCTAAATAAGATGTTTCCAATCCTACAACAATATCCGCATCTGTTCCTGTACCCTCTACTCTAATCTTCGCTGCTGATTTCGCAGTAGAAACATACATGACCATTACATTCATATCTGGAAACTTATGATTCAATTGACTTTGCAATTCTTCTCCACGAAACTGCTCCATACTAGAATAAATAATAATAGTATCCTTTTCTTGTCTTGTCACATCAAATACAAGCAATAAAGCAATAGCAATTAGACATAATACGACTTTTTTCATCAAATACTCCTTTTCATCATAATGTTCAACATTTATTATTATACCATCATTTTTGTACATTACAACTCTATTATATGATTATTAGATACAATATATCTAAATTCTATATAAAAATTCGTTCATTTTTATTATAAATTATTTTATCTTAGAACTCTATCTTCTTAACTTGAGTATATCATTAGCATATAAAAGAGTAGCTATTTGTAAATTAGATCTTTTAATCAATAATAAAAATATTATCATATCGAAATAATTTATTACCTACTTTCAAATATAAAAAAACTTCTTAAATCTTAAAAAAGATTTAAG
>CAZQFM010000085.1:0-5006 GCA_964592705.1 uncultured Erysipelotrichaceae bacterium | reverse complement strand
ACAAAAAGCTATAAACAAAGATAGTGTTGGTGGCATTCTAGAAAGTGTTATCATTGGTGTTCCTACTGGATTAGGAGAACCCTTCTTTGATAGTTTAGAAAGTACATTGTCACATTTATTATTTAGTGTGCCTGCAATTAAAGGTGTAGAATTTGGGTTAGGTTTTGATTTTGCATCAAAGATGGGTAGTGAAGTAAATGATTGCTTTTATTATGACAATCATGAAATAAAAACAAAAAGCAATCACAATGGAGGTATTAATGGTGGGATAAGCAATGGAATGCCCATACGAATAAAATCGGTTGTAAAGCCAACATCTAGTATTTTTCAAAAACAAACAACAGTAAATATTAAGACTTGTGAAAATACAAGTATACAATTGGAAGGTAGACATGATCCTGCAATCATTCATCGTGCTTGCGTCGTTGTCGACAGTGTTCTTGCCATTGGTATACTTGATGCATATATGCAATATACCATGCATAAACAAATGCAAAAGGATCAGAAATGAGGATGATAAAATGATTATTACAATGAAAAAGCATGCTGATAGAAAAGATATACAAGTATTTCTACATTCATTAGAAGAAGCAGGATTCCAAATTCATGCTTGTATGGATGAAGATTATCCTGTTTATGGAATCACAGGAGATACAGCAAAACTGGATATAAACCAACTATATGCAAATAAACATGTCGAACAAGTAATCCGTGTTGCACAACCTTATAAGTTAGTAAGTCGTCATTTTCATCCAAAAGATACAATTGTGGATATAAAGGGAGTAAAGATTGGTAAAGATCAAAAAATTGCTGTAATTGCAGGTCCTTGTTCTATTGAAGGTAAAGGACAAATAGAGGAAATCGCAAAAGGTGTACACAATGCTGGTGCTACGCTTTTAAGAGGTGGTGCATATAAACCTCGTACTTCACCTTACTCTTATCAAGGCTTAGGATCTGATGGCATACAGTTGTTGAAACATGCAGGAAATAGTATTTCCATGCCGATTGTTAGCGAACTTATGAGTGAAGATCAATTAGATGAATTTGTAGAAAACGTTGATTTAATCCAAGTTGGTGCTAGAAATATGCAAAACTTCTCACTTTTAAAAGCATTGGGAAATATACGTAAACCTATCTTATTAAAAAGAGGTTTTTCCAATACTATTGAGGAGTGGCTTATGGCTGCAGAATATATACTTGCAGGAGGAAATCAACAAGTTATTTTATGTGAACGTGGCATTCGTACTTTTGAACCTTATACTAGAAATACACTTGATTTAAGTGTTATCCCTATTGTGAAAGAAAAAACACATCTTCCTATTATTATAGACCCTTCTCATGCAACTGGTGATTGGAAACTTGTAGAATCCATGTCTTTAGCTGCTATTGCAGCTGGTGCAGACGGACTTATGATTGAAGTACATCATCAACCAGAATGTGCATGGTCTGACGGTATGCAATCCTTAAAAATTGATAAATTTGAAAAACTTATGGAAAAAGGACGAAAAATTGCTAATGTTCTAGGGAGAGAAATGTAATGGAAGTTATTGTTAATCCATCTACTTGTCATGGTAAAGTATGTATACCTCCAAGTAAAAGTATGACACATCGTGCGATTATTTGTGCTTCTTTAGCCAATGGGACAAGTATTTTACATAATATTTCGCTTTGTGATGATACAAAAGCTACCATTCATGCGATGGAAACATTAGGGGCAAACATTCAATGGAAAGATAAACATACTGTATTAATCACTGGAATAAAAAATGTTTCATTATGTTCTCCAACAACTATTTCTTGTAAAGAATCTGGATCTACATTACGCTTTTTAATTCCTTTATGCACTTTATTTCAGCAACAAATAATTTTTAAGGGCGAGGGGAGATTAATGAAGAGACCTCAACATGTATATGAACAAATATTTCAGAAACAAGGAATCTCCTTCCAAAAAGATCAGGATAGGATTCTCATAAACGGTACATTACAAGCTGATCACTTCCATGTAAAAGGAAATATTAGCTCACAGTTTATAACAGGTCTCTTATTCACATTGCCACTTTTACAAAAGAATTCTATAATTACCATCGAACCACCTCTTGAGTCTAAATCTTATATTGATATGACAATACAGATATTAGAACAGTTTGGTATTCGTATTGAGCAAATAGATGATTATCAATGGGAAATCAAAGGAGGACAAATATATCAACCTTGTGAATATACAATAGAAGGTGATTATTCTCAATTTGCTTTTTTTGCTGTTCTTGCCGCAATCAATCATGATTTATGTATAGAAGGGATTCATGAACATTCCTTACAAGGAGATAAAGTTATCATTGATATTTTAAAACGTTCTAATGTTCAAATAGAGAAGGGACATCAAGGCTACATTATTAAGAAAAGTGACATACACCCCTTTGAAGTAGATCTAAGTGATTGTCCTGATTTAGGTCCTATTCTAATGGTTCTTGCCACACATGCAAAGGGAACTTCTAGAATATATAATGCTGCTAGATTACGATTAAAAGAAAGTGATCGTATTTCTGCAATGGAGATGGAATTAAAAAAGATCGGTATTGATATCCATTCTTCCATTGATGAAGTTATTATAGAAGGGACAGCATGTTATGAAGGAGGGAGAGATTTCCATTCGCATTTTGATCATAGAATTGTTATGAGTTTAGCTATTTTAGCTACCAAGTCACAACAATCATGTACAATACAGGATGCACATGCTATTTCAAAATCCTACCCAGAATTTTTTCATCATCTACAAAACATAGGAATTTCTATAACAATAAAATAGATATATATATAATTATTGATATATTCTCATATTATTATATAATTATACCCAATATCCTATATAAAAAAGCTGTTATTAAGTATCCCTTTCCTTTACATTATATTATACTTTGATAATAATAAAAGACAGAATTTTGATATGATCTCTCTAAAGTAGACAACGAAAAAAATAAAAGTTGTTTACGAAAGGAGGGATCTTTTCTATGGGAAGGAAAAGCAAATATACCATAGAAGAAAAAGTAGAAGCAGTAAACGATTACAGAAGTGGAAAGCAAAGAATAACACAAATATGTAATGATTTAAAAGTGAGAGATACCACACTGTATAAATGGATATCTATATATAACAAGTACGGAAAAGAAGGATTTCAGGCAAAAGAAATCAGTCCTATTCGCTAAGCTTTAAAGAAATAGTAGTCAGCGAATACTTAGAAGGGAAAGGATCATACAGAGATATCGCAAGAAAATATGAAATTCCAAGCTCCACTACTTTAAATAACTGGGTATTAAAGTATAATGGTTATGAAAAACGAAAGGATTATGATCCAAAAGGAGAAGTTTACATGACCAAAGGAAGAAAAACGCCCCTAGAAGAAAGACAAGAAATCGTAGAATACTCAAAGCGCATAACAATGAATACAAGCTCACTGCGGAATATTATAATGTATCTTATGCGCAGGTATATCTATGGATAAAGAAATATGATGAGCAAGGAAAGAGCAGCTTACAAGACAAGCGAGGCAAGCGTAAGCAGGATGAGAAACTAAGTGAACTGGAAAAACTACAACGAGAAAACAAACGGTTAAAGCATCGTCTTGAGCTGAAAGAAAGAGAGAATATTCTATTAAAAAAAGTGAAAGAAATCGAAAGGAGGCGATATTCGCAAAGGGAAACAAGAACCAAAATACATAGCAATCAAAGAACTGCATGAGACAGCACGCTGGAGTATCCAATGGATGTGTGAGGTGTTAAACATCGCAAGGGCAAGTTATTATAAGTGGCTAAATCATAAAGAAACAAAAGAAGAGATAGAAAACAAAGAGTGAGCCCAACTCATACTGTAATATGATGAAAGATACAACCACATATTGGGATATCGAAGAATGACATGCTAGATCAATAAGTTCAATCATAAGAACTATAGTGAAAAAAGAGTAAAGCGAATCATGAATCTATTAGGAGTAAAGTCAGTGATACGTAGGAAAAAGAGTAAGTATAAGAAATCCACAACAGAGGCAACAGCAGAAAATCTATTAGGGAGAGATTTTAATGCAAGCAAGCCGAATGAGAAATGGGCAACGGATGTGACGGAGTTTAAGATCATAGAAATGAAGCAAAAAATGTATCTAAGCGCAATAATAGACTTATATGATCGTAGTATCGTATCCTATGTGATAAGCAAGCGAAATGATAATCATTTAGTATTTGAGACATTTGAGAAAGCCATGGAGAGTAACCCTGATGGACCCCATTACTGCATTCAGATCGAGGTTTCCAGTATGCGAGCAAGGTATTTAAGTGGAAACTTGAAGAAAGAGGAATCATACAAAGCACATCAAGAATAAGAAGATATATCGATAGGATTTTGGGGAATCATCAAAGCAAAGATGTATTATCTTAATGAATACCATACAACAGATGAATGAAAAGCATCCCCATTAATGAGTATATCAAATGTTACAATTATGAGCGTCCACAAGAAAGATATCGAGATCAAACTCATATGGAAGTAAGAAAAGCGGCATTATCTACTAGGGAAGAAATCAGCCAGTATCCGATAAAGGAGAACAAACGTATTACTAAGTACTATCCACTTTTAAAAGCAAAACAGTTAAATACAGCAACTATATAGAAAAGATGACCTATCGGGTAATAAGTCATCCATCATTAATATTATTTATTACACTTGTCTACTTGACAGGGAGCAGATCAGAAGAAAAAAGCTTCATTTTTCAATTATACAAAACAAAGTATTATATCTTGTAAACTAACTTTCATCATATAAAAAAAGGAAGTAATTAAGCTTCCTTCAGGGTTATTTTATACTTTTGTTTATATGACAGCTCACTTTTATAAATACTTTTCCACTTCTTTTTTAGATATGTTAAATTGTTCTGAAACTTTATTTATGATTTCTTCCATAGGCAAATGCATACCTTTCAAAATCATGATTGTATTTCTTATTCCTTCTTCTACACCTTG
>CAZQFM010000084.1:0-5075 GCA_964592705.1 uncultured Erysipelotrichaceae bacterium | reverse complement strand
GAAAGAAAAGTGAGTCTTACATGTTGGACTGAAGGTAGCTAACAATAAAAGCTCACTTTTTTTTTTGTTTTTATATTCTAATAGAGTAAGAAAATTAGATAATGAAAGTAATAATCAAAAGGGGTTCACTTTAAAATTGTGATCGCAATACAATAATGATAAAAAGATAGATAAGTAAGTGGATAAGAGATAAAAAATTAGAAGTGGGATTAAAAGAGTTAAGCTAAAGTAGTTAGTATAGATTACTGTCTAAAGAAGATAATAACCTTGTCATAGGTAAAAAGATTATGAAATAGTAATTGTAAAAAGATAGGATGGTGATAGATAGAAATATCTGATGATGTAGATGTTGTCATTAAATGTTATATAGTTGATAGTAAAGAACAATATATTATAAGTAGGTCTGTCCATATTTAGATATAAGTGGTATAATAGATATAATTTGTATTAATAAAGGAGAATGTTCATGAGAGTCAAATCAATAATTCTTAATTTCTTAAGTGATTTCATTCCTCAATTAATAATAGCTGTGATAAGTTTATTTCGTACAAAAATATTTTTATTTCAGTTAGGTATAGATGTTACAGGTTTGTATCAGTATTTTGGACAAATTATGGTATACTTCTCTTTAGTTGATGGAGGACTTTCAAGTGCGATTAATTGTCGTCTTTTTAAGCCAATAGCTGATAAGGATCATGAGAAAATCAATCGTATTCTTAGTGCTGCAAATTTTATATTTATTGGTGTAGCGGCTATTATTTTAATCATAGGTTTTGGGATATCCTATTTTATTCCTAGTATGATTCAAAATAACCCCTTTTCATTAAGGTATATTCAAGTTGCTTTTATGATTTACTTAGTAAGTAATATTTTTAATTATTTAACTGTTGCGCATAAATCATTATTTGAATCAGATCAAAAGAAGTATATTATTAATATAGTGTATCAACCAATTATCATTATACGCTCCCTTTGTGAGATAGCCATTTTATTACTTGGTAGTAATTTATTTATGATTTTATCGCTACAAGCTGTATTTGGACTTGTATCTAATGTTGTTATTGTGATGCTGACGAAAAAAAGTTATACTTTCTTAAATTTAAAAAAGAAAAATAAGGATTATGATATGCTTAAAGATATATCCAATTTAATGAGATATAAAATAGAATCACTTATCTCCTATAATATAGATATTGTCATTATTACGAAAGTTTTAGGGTTAGCTTCAAATGCTTTGTATAGTGCATATTTATTAATTATTAATAATCTTATGGATAGTATAGGGAAGTTAATAGGTGCAACAATGGGAAGCATTGGGGATTTGATTTTACATGATAGGGAAAAAGTCAAACAGTATTTGAAGAGTTTAATTCTTTTGCGTTTTATTTAATTGCGTTATTATATGTCCCACTTTTACTTGTATTAAACAATTTTATTACGGTATGGTATGAAGGAAAGTATGTGCTTACAACATTCATTGCTTTATTTTTTGTTTTGAATTTATCATATTATATTTTAGAGATTCCACTTAAAGTATTTACCAATGCTGCAGGTTTATTTAAAGAAACAAGAATTTGTCCAATAATATAAAGTATTATAAACTTAACTTGATCGTTATTACTAATACACTCGTTTGGGATAGCAGGTGTTTTAATCGCAACTTTTATATCTTATATAGTTGGAAATTACGCGATTAAACCAAGAGTCATTTATAAGCATTTATTTGCAGCAAGCTCTTTTTCTTACTATCGAAAGAATATATATTTAATAAGTTGTACTATTGTGAATTTTTTTCTTAATGTATGCAATTTATCAAGTATTCTCAGTTATCACTATTTTAGAGTGGTTTTAACTTCATTCTTTATTTTTTTAATTAACGTACTACTTGTGACAATAGAATTCTCTATTACAAAGCAATTGCGTTTCTTTAAAAGAGTAGGATTTATGAATAAGTATTTTGGATTTTTAATGAGATAGAAAACAGGGAATAGGGGTAGAGTATAACTTATAGGAAAGTATTTGAAGATGTTTATGAAGATATATAGTTGAGAAGATATTAGTAGTTTTATTATATGTGATTGAAAGATGGATGTTTTTAGAAATAGATATGGATATCCATGTGTTTCTTATGATGTCCATAGGAATGGTGAGAAGGTGGAGTGTTATGAAGAAAAAGAAAATTGTATTCTTTGCATATGCAATGGTTGTTGGTGGTACTGAAAAGACACTACTTACAGTTTTAAATAAATTAGATCCTGATGTTTATGATATCACGTTAGTATTACAAAAGAAGGAAGGACCTTTATTAGATTTATTACCGCATTATGTACATGTAAAAGAGTATAGAATAAGTGATTGTAAATGTGTTATGTTTCGTAAAATATGGAATCGTTTAAAATTATTATATTGGTGTAAGAAGTATAATCACCACTATGATGTAGGAATTTCGTATTGTGGATATTGTATTCCTTCTGGAATTTTAAGCCGTAAGTTAGCGAAGAAAAGTATTATATGGATACATTCTGATTATCGCATTGTTTTTAAAGAGGATGATGAAGCATATAAACATTATTTTTCTCAATATCATATGGACAAGTTTCATAAGATTGTATTTGTGTCCCACAAGGCAAGACATTCTTTTATCGAAATATATCCTCAACTGGAAGAGAAGTGTATGACGATACCTAATCAGGTAGAGGTAGACAATATTCGTAAGATGGCAGAAGAGGCACCTTCAATTGACATAAAAAAAGATCGTTTTTGCTTTGTGAATGTTTCTAGGCATGCAGAGGAATCTAAGCGATTATCAAGATTATTTCATGCATGTGCACGACTTGTTGATCAAGGATATGATTTTCAGTTTTTATTTGTTGGAGGGGGAGAGGATCATGAAGAGTATCAATTACTTGCTCATCATCTTGGAATAAAAAAATATGTTACTTTTGTAGGTGAGCAACTTAATCCTTATCCATATATGAAACAGGGGGATGTATTTGTTTTATCATCAGAGTATGAGGGTGGACCTATGGTTATATATGAAGCATTAGCTCTTCATAAAAATATTATAACGACAGATGTAGGAGATGTATCCAACTTTATACAAGGTGATATTGGCCATGTTGTGGATAAGCATGTAGATGCTCTTTGTGATGCTATGAAATATTATCTTATTAATGGATGTCAGCAATATACATTAGATTATGATAAAATAAACAAAGATAGCATGCATAAGATAATAAGTCTTTTTGAATATTAGGAGGTAAGTACTATGATGTTTTCTTTTATTGTGCCAGTATATAATGTGGAAGGTTATGTACGTGCATGTCTAGAAAGTATAGAAAAGCAAACGTATGAACAATATGAGGTCTTGATTGTGAATGATGGTAGTGAAGACGCATCGGTAGCTATCATTGAAGATTTTATCAAGGGAAAAGAGAAGTTTCGATTATTGCATAAGGAAAATGGTGGATTATCAGATGCGCG
The DNA here is from genome assembly GCA_964592705.1 of uncultured Erysipelotrichaceae bacterium. Classification (GTDB taxonomy): domain Bacteria; phylum Bacillota_I; class Bacilli_A; order Erysipelotrichales; family Erysipelotrichaceae; genus CAMWMY01. The sequence goes on along the minus strand of CAZQFM010000084.1, from coordinate 1,592 downwards.
AAATGCTGCTTTAGCACATGTTCAAGGAGATTATATTGTATTCGTTGATTCTGATGATACGATTCATCCTCATTTATTAGCGTGTTTATATGATGAGATAGAAACTTATCCTAACATTGATGTGATTAAGTTTCAGTGTCAACTTGTGAGTGAAGAAGGTCACATATTACGGCAATTTCAAGATGAACCTTTTCATAATAAATGTGGAAAAGAAGCATTTTCTAAATTACTACAAACGCAAACATTGGAACCAGCCTGGTCTTATACATATCGTAAAGACTATTGGATGAGTCAAAACTTTATGTTTAGGAAAGGAACATATCATGAAGATTTTGGGTTAATTCCTTTTGTGGTGTTTTGTGCATCTTCGGTATCTTCTCTATCTTTTGTAGGTTATAACTACTTGCAAAGACCTGGGAGTATTATGAATGATGATCATGCACAAAAGAATAGAAAAAAGGCCTGGGATGTATTATTACATTATGATTGTTTATTACAGCAGCTTGAACAAAATAAGTATACAAGTGAAGAAGTGGAAGAATTTCAGAGTTTTCTTGCGAACGCAGTATTAAGTAAAGCAAGTATACTACATGACCAAGATTTTAAATCATATTTAAAAGAGATACAAAAGCGAAAGATATATAATCGCTTGTGTGAGCGTACAATAGGACAACGTTTTAAGAAACGATGGGTGAAGTGGCATTTAGAATCCTATTTAAATATAATGTGTAAAAAAAGGTAGGTGAATAGGATGAAAGTTAGTGTAATTGTACCTGTATATAATACAAGTGCGTATTTGCATTGATGTTTACGCTCTCTTGTATCACAAACATTAAAGGATATAGAAATCCTTGTATTTGATGATGGATCTTGTGATGATAGTTTTACTATTAGGCAAGAGTACGCAAATAAATATGAAAATATGGGAATAGCGAAAACAAGAAATAAAGGAATAGAGATTGCAAAAGGAGAGTACATTGTTTTCATTGATAGTGATGATTATATTGATTCTCATATGTAGAAATGTATGAAAAGGCAGTAGAAGAAACATTAGATATGGTTATATGTAATTATCAAGAAGTAAATGAAGAAGAGAGTGTACTACGCAGTTTTGATCTTGCGAAGTTTGAACCTATTTCTTAATGCGAGAGTCCACAGCTACTAAATGAGATAAACTATGGGCCATGGAATAAAATGTTTGCTAGATCATTGCTTATGAACTTTGAAATTCGTTATCCAGAAGATATAAAATATGAGGATTTTCCTTTGTTATGGATTGTTTGATTTTATCTAATCGTATAGGTTGTGTGCGGAAATTTTTTAATTATTATGTGATTCATGATAATAGTGAAACAACGATTATGGATAAACGTATTTTTGATATTTTACCAATTTTGACAAGAATCAATCATTAGGTGATACTCCTTCTTTATATGAGCAATTAGAATATTTAAATATTGATAAGGTTACAACGTATTGTTTACAACAAGTATATCAAAAAGATAAAGAGAGTGTAAAATGATTTCAAGAAGAAGCATATGCCTTTTTAACAGCATCCTATCCTCATTGGAAACAAAATAAAATATTTAAAC
>CAZQFM010000083.1:0-5128 GCA_964592705.1 uncultured Erysipelotrichaceae bacterium | reverse complement strand
ATGTGGTAGCGGATATACAGAAAGGTGGATACTTAGCACATGATTAGATTTATTAAGAGTCTGCCATTTCAGTTCCGATTTGCATGTAAAGGATTATATCGTCATATGGTTATGTCGATTTCAGCTTCTTCAGCTGTGGCCGTTACGTTAGTATTAATGTCTTTATTTATGTTATTGACGGTGAATTTGAATAGTTTCACAAGAAATATAGAGGCTGATTTCAAAATTCATGCAACAATTGATACAGTGGTGACTGATCAAGGAATTGTAGAGTTAGAGCAACAGGTTAAAAAAATAGATGGAATAAGTAATGTAGTGTTTTCAGATAAAGATGCGGAATTAGAAGCATTTATCAAAGAAAGAGGAAAAGTATTTGAGTATCACCGTGGAGAAGGAAATCCAATGCGTAATGCTTTTATTATTGAGGTGAGTAGACCTGAGAACATTCCTCAAATAAAGGAACAGTTAGAAGCTTTAGATGGGATAGAAAAAGCTCAATATGGTGGTGATAGTATCGCCATTATGATACAAGCATTTGAATATGTTCGTATTGCTGGAGCTATATTTGTCTTGATTTTAAGTTTATTAGCGATTTTCTTAATTTCAAATACAATTAAAATGACCATTTATGCACGTCATGCGGAGATTGCGATTATGCGTAATGTTGGTGCTACGAATTGGTTTATTAAAACGCCTTTTATGATTGAAGGTATGTTTATTGGTATGTTAGGATCCATTATTCCTATTGTTTTAACATATTTTGGCTATTTGGCTCTATACCGATCAATGAATGGTATATTTTTATCGCAAATGTTTATTTTGCAGCCAGTACAGCCTATTATACCAATCATATGTTTGATCTTACTGGCATGTGGAGTTATTGTCGGTATGATTGGTAGTGCATTTGCAGTTTCAAAATACTTGAGGTGGAAACGATGAAAAAAAAGATAAAGAGTGTAGGGTTATGTATCATATTAGGGATTGTTCTTATTTTCCCACAATCCAATGTAAGAGCTTATGACTTTGCGAGTAATGAAAGCTATTATTTAGAGTTTTGTTCTGTTCCAAGACCATCAAAAGAAGAAGCTGAAATTTGTGTTCAGTTTAGAGAATATTATAAAGATAAAAGTGGTGAACTAGAACAACAAATTAATAACCTTAATAAAGATATAGAAGCAATTAAAGGAAATATTAGTTTATTGATAGAGGCTATTAATGAGCAGGATGCAATTATAACAGCGTTAGAAACAAAGATTGCAGAAAATGATGCGTATATTGCGAAAATACAAGAAAATATTGATTCACTAGCGAGAGAAATTGAAGAAAAACAAAAGAATATAGAATTGCGTGATAAACAGATTAAGGATCGTATGCTTGCAGAACAACCTGCAGTAGGGACAAACTCATACGTAGACTTTATGATGGGTGCGAAAGATCTTGTAGATTTAATGCGAATTGTAGAAGGAATTGAACGTATTACAGAAAATGATCAACAACAAATTGAAGCTTTAGAAAAAGAGCGTGAAGAACTAGATGTAGCTAAAGCAGAACAAGTACGTTTTCAAGAGGAAGAAGAAGAGAAAAAAGAAGAAAATGTGAAAAATAAGCAACAGGCTGAAGGCGTGAAACAACAACAGCAAGAATTTCTAGCAAGTTATCGTGCACAAGAAGCAGAGCTTAATGAAAAGATGCGTTCAGCACAAGTAGATTTAAATTCTATACGTGAGAATATGATTAGTATTAATACAGGATCAGTCTCTGACTCTGCATGGACGTTTCCAGTACTAGGTGGTTATCTTTCTGCTGGTACTTGGTATTATCCAGGAGGTGGTGTCCATTTAGGAATGGATATTGCAGCTTCTGTAGGTACACCTTTAGTGGCTCCAGCAAATTCGATTGTATTATATGCCAACAATCCTGTACCAACATATAGTGGATATTTAGGAAACTGGAGTGGATATCCTGTAGGTGGAGGAAATACGGTACTTTTATTAACAAATGTAAATGGTACTACGTATGCTGTTTCTTTTGCCCATATGGCACAAGAAAACTTTTATGCACGAGCTGGTCAGCAGTTGGCAAGAGGTCAACAGTTTGGTGCTGTTGGAAACTCTGGAAACACATCAGGCCCACATGCGCATATAGAAGTTATTAATTTAGGAAGTATTAGTACAGACACAGCAATTGCCCAATTCCAAAGCCATGGAGCATTTGATTGGCGTCTTGGATGGGGTGCAAGTGCATTAAGTCGAACATGTCCGGCGACAGGATGGTCTACCCCTTGTCGTGAAAGACCTGAGTCTATTTTCTATTAAAATATAATATAAGAACTCTATCCCTTTTGGCTGATAGAGTTTTTATTCTATTTTGTAAGATTATATTTACTTGATGACAATTCTCGTTGAAAATTGAAGATAATCTATAAAAAATTGACAAAATTTATAATAACAATTATAATAATAGACGGTATAGGTGAAGGGCTAGAAAGAATACTTTAAATTTTTATTTAGTTAAAATGGGAGGAACGAATTATGAAATCTTTATTTACAAAGTTTGCTTTGGTAGGAACATTTGCCTTAGCTACGATATTTTCTTCAGGAGTAGCAGCAAAGGCAATAAGTGTAGAAAAAACGTTTAAGTATGATTATAATACTGTACTAGGATATAATACTAATTATCATGGATATGAATATATATGGGTTCCTAATAATGCTTATTATTCTAGTCAAAGCGTTAACCAAATTGGTGGAAGTTGGAATTATGCTAGATATAGAGTAATTAAATATTATAAAAGTGGCGGATCAATATATTAAAAGTGGTAGTTTTCAATAGCTCTGATGACACTTTTACCTTTTATAGCTAGAGTAAGTAATTATTCTAGCTTCTTTTATAATGAAGGAAGGGGATTTATATGATAGAACTTAAAAGTATAACGATTGAAACAAGGCATCCTATTTTACATAATGTAGATTATACTTTTTCGAATAGTCGAATATATGGTATTGTAGCTGAAAATGGATCAGGGAAAACAACTTTGTTTCGTACATTAGTAGGTCTAAAAAAAGCGCAGGCAGGTACTATTCTTTTTGATGAAAAACCAGTAGAAAAAATGTTAAAACAAGTATTTTACTTTGAAAATATAGAGTGGCTGGATCATAATTTAACGGGGATTGATTATTTGCGTTTTGTTAAAAAAATGTGGCAATCTGATCGAGAAGTTGATGAGGTTATTAAAGAATGGAATATGAATGAATATATAAGGCTTCCTATTAAAAAATATTCATTAGGAATGAAACAGCGTTTAGTCATTAGTATGTATATCATAAGTAATGCTAAGTATATGATTATGGATGAGATTACTAATGGTCTTGATGAAGAAAATCGTATATTGTTTTTTAAACAGTTAGAAGGTTTAAAAAAGGATGGAAAGACGATTTTATTATCTTCACACTATAAAGGTGAAATTTTGGAATACTGTGATACTATTTTACAAATTAAAAAGAATATGTTATGTGAGGTAACTTTATGAGATACTTGTATTTTATAGTAAAGAAAATATATCGTAATTGGCTTCATATAATTCCTTTTCTTTTCATTACAGCGTTTCTTATTGTTATATATTTGGGAAACCGAGCTGGAGGATATCACTCTATAAAAAATCCAGCATTTTCAGGAGAAAGCGAAGTGGAGGCTATTCAAAAAGATATATTGATTTTTCAGGAAGAGCTTACAAAATATGATGTATCTAGTATTGAGTATCAAGATAGCATAGATAATCTAGATATAGCTCAAAGAAGGTTAAAATATCTCCAACAAAGGCTAGAGGCTATTAAGAATGAAGATTGGAAGAGTTATTATGAAGGGGACCTTGAATTAACAAAGATTATATTGGAAGTTGCTAATTTAAGTGTTACTCCTTTTGAAGATGATTTTATGGAATCCTTGAGGTTGGATCAAGACTATACACAATATATGATAGATCATGAATTGTCATATGACGAACGTTTTCTCCCTTTTCAAGGGATTTCGTATATGAGTCATGCTATGAAAGATTATATGCCATTGATATTAGGTTTTTTATTAACGTTTATAGCTTCTACTTTATATTGTTCAAGTTATATAGATGATATGAATATCCATCATCTGATTCCTATTTCTTCTTTAAAAAAGCAAGGATTAAAATTATTAGCTGGAGTAATTGTAGGATGTTTTATAGTTATGATTATAACTACTATATGTATAGCATTAGGAACTTTTGGTAACACATTAGGCAATATGCAATCTCCAATATTATCCTATACACTAAAAGGGGCTCATCAATACATACCGTTTATGTCTATTTTGCCTCAATTATGTGTATTGCTTGTTCTATCAATTGTTTTTCTTGTCCAACTTGTTTCTGTAATATCTATATTTGTAAAAAAGAATTTAACTTGTTTTATGATTGCGATTATTATTGTAGCAGGAGGTATATGGATAATAGAAAATATTGTTCCTATCTTTCCAATTGCACATCTTTTACCAACTACATATTTAAGTTCGTTTAAAGTAGTGAGTGGGGAACTTTTATTTGTGACAAGTAATACTAATGTAAATGTGATGAATGGAATGCTGGTTCTTAGTATCAGTAATATGATTCTCTTTTTGTTATATGCCAAGATAGCCAAAATGTACTCTAGAGGAGGAGTTAAATTATGATTCATTACGCAAAATTTTTAAGTAAGAGAATATTGTGTAGGAAATCTAATATTTATTTGATACTCGCTTCTATAGCTATTGTATGTGTTTTTCTTGTGATGAATATGCGATCGCAAGATACTTTGAGAGAAAATATTGAAAGCCAGCTTCAAGCAACACATCATGAAGGTTACTTTAATAGGGGAGTATATGAAAAATTACTTTCTTATTATGATAATAAAGACTGGCCTATGGTATATAGTGAGTATAGTAAGATACTAGAAGAAAATAGAGAAGCATCAGAAAATGCGATACAACTTACCAATGATACTACTAATATATCGAATGAATCATTAAGTTACTTTAATCGAGAATTAGCTTATATTCAATATTTAAATAATCATAATCTTGTCTATGAAAATGCAGAATTTCCTATTTTTGGTCTAACGTT
>CAZQFM010000082.1:0-5190 GCA_964592705.1 uncultured Erysipelotrichaceae bacterium | reverse complement strand
TCAGGATAACTGGTATTACAATTGGATTACGATGTGTCATATTGTATAAATATGGCTCTAAGGATCCTCGAACACAATTTTTTAATTCAGAGAATGTCGTACGTTGCGACATTTTTTCCTTTAGTGCATTATATACAATTTGTTCTGCCTCTTTTAAAAGACTTTGTGAATCTTTGATAAAGACAAATCCTCTTGATACAATTACTGGTTTACATAAGATTTTATTTTCTTTTGAATCGATGGCAATAATGACAGAAACTAAACCATTATCTGCTAAAATTTTACGATCTTTTAAGACAGCAGTAGATACTCCACTAATATCGTTTCCATCAACATAAATATCATCAGCTGGAATACGATAGTTACCTGGGAATACTTTTTCATTACGAAGAATTAAAACATCTCCATTTCCACAAATAAAGACATTTTCGGGTTTAACTCCTGTTTCAACAGCTGTTTCCATATGTTGTTTTAACATTTTATACTCTCCATGAATAGGCATAAAATATTTTGGCTTAATCAGCTGCAACATAAGTTTTTGTTCCTCTTGTGAAGCATGTCCTGTTGTATGTAAATTATTAAGTACGGATTTTGTTAGAACATTCGCTCCAGCACGGAATAATTTATTAACGACTTGGTTTACACTTGCGGCATTTCCTGGAATAGGGGAAGAAGAGAAGACAACAGTATCACCTGGTATTAGCTTAATATAGCGATGAGTACCTGATGCAATTCTAGATAGTGCTGCAAGAGGCTCTCCTTGAGATCCAGTACAAACAATACATACTTTATCAGCAGGGACTGTATGTAATTGTTCTGGAGAAAGAAAATGCTTTGGTCCAATTTTTATATTACCCATTTTGCGACCAATCGTAACAACATTTTCCATGCTACGTCCAAAGATAATTACTTTACGTCCACAAGTAACAGCAGCTTCCAATATTTGTGAAACACGGTGTACATTACTTGCAAATGTCGCCACAATCAATCTTCCGCTTGTTTTTCTTGTAATTTCTGTTATCATTTTCGCAACTTTTTTCTCTGAAATAGAGAAGTCTTCTACACCTGAGTTTGTAGAATCACTAAGCAATAGGGATGCACCAATATGTCCTATATAAGACATAATATGATAGTCTGCATTTGTTCCTACAGGTGTTAAATCAAATTTAAAGTCCCCTGTATGAACAACACGACCATTAGGTGTATTAATTAAAACACCAAGTGAATCGGGAATCGAGTGTGTAGTGTTAAAAAAGCCACATGTAAAATGTTTTGATTGAACTTTACTTTGATCATTAATTTCAATAAGTTTCACACTTCGCTGCATTTTACGCTCTTCCAATTTCTTTTTAATTAACGCAATCGCAAAGCGAGGGGCATAAATTTTATCAATTCCTTCTACTGATTTTAATAAGAAGGGAATACCACCAATATGATCCTCATGTCCATGGGTAATAATAACGATTTTTTTCTTATTTCTATTTTTTGCCAGATATCCATAATCTGGAATAACATAGTCTACACCAAGTAAATTTTCCTCAGGAAAACGAACACCGACATCAATGATTAAAATTTCATTTCCGTGTTCGAGGCAGTACATATTTTTACCAACTTCACCTAGACCACCTAATGCATATACGAGTGTATCTGTTGGTTTATGGTTTATTTTATTATAACTGTTTCTTGTATTTCCTTGTTGTGTTTTTGGTGTAGACTTATTATATGTATGATTATGATTCATAAAAACTCCTTTCTATACACCATTTCATTGCTTCATCTATTATAACATATATTCAGAAAAATAAACCTCTTTTGCAAGAAAAATTTATTTTCTTATAAAAGGAGATATGATGAATAAAGTAGTGTAAAATGAAAAAAACATCGATTCTCATAAGAGAAAAGATGTATGTTAGATGGTTATTCAATAATCATTGCTTGTGGGTCTTCCTTCCATGGATTATCTTTATGAATACGATCATAAAATAATATACCACTGAAATGATCAATTTCATGTTGTAACACGATAGATAAATAACCGCTTGCTTGAATAGTAATTTCTTTATCTACTAAAACATCATATCCTTTTACACACACTCGAGCATGACGATAAACATATCCTTCATGTGCATCTTCTACAGATAAACATCCTTCACCACTTTTTAAATATGCATTTTGTACAGAATGCGATACAATTCTAGGGTTTGCCAATGCATATTCAATAGCACTACCATCCTCTTTATGAATTACAATCGCAAGTAATTGTTTAAAAACACCAATTTGTGGTGCAGCAATTCCAACAGCAGGGCGAAGATTTTCTTTTTCTGATAGTTCAGGATCTGTAGAATTTCTAACATATGTTAATAAGTCATATAAAGTTGCACGATCTTCATCACAAAGTGGAAGAGGAACTTTTATACTTTTTTGACGAATAGCATCATCGGTATCTTTAAGAATATGGTTATAATTAATTTTCATAGTAACCTCCTACAAGTGTTTACTTTATTTTATGCTTTTCTTCAGGAAATAGAAAGTATTTTTCATAAAATTCAGTAACATATTTATATAAAGTATGGTATCATTAAAGGCGAACTTTATCAAGAGAGGAGGAGTGTATCATGCGTATTGGTGAGTGGAAGTTATCCTTAAAGATGCCCTATAAGTATGACTTTATTATCCATTTAACAGTATTAATTCTGATTTTATTTGGAACGTTAATGATTGTGTCTACCAATTTAGGAAATGTATCACAAGATCCACTGGTTTTAGTAAAAGTATTGCTTAGGCAAACTATATTCATTGTTGTGTCTTATGGGATTATGACTTTTTTAGCAAATAATTTTACTATGGTGAAAGCCAAAAAATATCATTTGTTAATAGGTGTTTTGTTATTTGGAGCCTTAGCAGCTACTTTATTGTTTCCTAGTCAGTTTGGTTCTAAAGCATGGATACGTATACCTGGTATATCAGTAACTATACAACCTAGTGAGTTTGTAAAGGTATTTATGGTTGTCGCAATGGCTGTATATGTAGAAATAGCTGGGAAGCGGAATTTTGATTTTTGGACGATTGTCAAAATGCCCGTATTTTTCTATATCGCATATGCTGGAATTATTATCATTCAACCAGACATAGGTACACTGGTTGTTATTTCTCTAATATGTGCATTATGTTTTTTAATCCCATCTCATTATAATCTTAGACCTATGCAGTTTTGGATGAAAGTTGCCATTGGAGTTGGAAGTAGTGTTTTTATTTTTTTAATGAGTGAGCAAGGAATTAAAATTATGGGTAGTATCCCAGGAATGAAGCATATTGCAGCTCGTATTGAGAATGCAATCAATCCTTTTATTAATCCATATTCAACAGGTTATCAGCTCGTTAATGGATTATATGGAATTGCGAATAGTAATTTCTTTGGGAATGGAATTGCGAAATCTTCTAGAAAGTTTGGATATTTAACACAGGCAGATAATGACTTTATTTTATCTGTTGTGATCGAAGAGTTAGGAATTTTTGGATTAGCTATTATTGTGTTTTGTTACTTTATTCTTATTTATCGTCTCTTTTATTATGCCTTCCGTACGAAGAGTGAAGGATATAAAATGATTTTAGTAGGTACAGCCCTTTATATCCTCATTCACTTTATTTTAAATGTGGGAGGTGTAGGTGGTCTTATTCCTTTAACAGGAGTACCATTATTATTTATGAGTAGTGGAGGTTCATCGTTAATGGCTATTATGGCCGCAATAGGAATAAGTCAAGCTGTTATTGCACGTATTCGACGACAAGGAGAATAATAAAAAAGAATCCCCAGGGGTTAGGGATTCTTTTAGAAAGGGAAGAGGAGAAACAAAGATTTGGGGGCGCATCTTACTAGATGCATTATTATAATACCCTATCTTTCTACAGATATACATAGGAGGCTAAAAAAATGAGAATTGTTGCTGGTGAGTATCGTTCACGGATTATTAAGGCTGTTCCAGGTGATGGAACAAGACCAACAACAGATAAAATAAAAGAAGCTATTTTTTCTCGAATAGGTCCATATTTTCATGGAGGTATGATGCTAGATCTTTTTGGAGGAAGTGGAAATATGGGGTTAGAAGCGATTTCTAGAGGTATACAAAAGGTTTATTTTGTAGACCATCATTCATTAGCTATTAAGACTATAAAAGAGAATGTAACATCCTTACAAGTTGAAAAACAATGTATGATATGGAAAATGGATTATAAGAAAGCTTTACAACAAGCTTATGAACATAAATTATGTTTTGATATTATTTTTCTAGATCCTCCTTATAGAAAACAACAGATTTCTAGTATTTTAACCTTTATTGATGAGCATCAATTATTGCGTGAGAATGGACAAATTATTTGTGAAAGTTTAAAAGAAGATATATTTGAAGATACCTATCAGAACTTTGAGAAAGTAAAAGATTCTACATATGGAATTACACGTATTACTTATTATGAGGGGAAAAAGTGATGAGGAGAGTTATTTATCCAGGAACATTCGATCCATTTACGAAGGGACATCTTCATATTTTAGAAAAGGCAAGAAAGTTGTTCGATGAAGTTATTGTAGTTATTATGGATAATCCATCAAAGAAAACAATGTTTTCACTTGAGGAGCGAATTTCTTTCATAGAGTCCAATATAATAGGAATAACTAATGTGCGTATCGTAAGTGCATCAGGATTAAGTGTTCAATTTGCAAAGGATGTACAAGCATGTGCTATGATACGAGGTGTACGTAGCTTAAAGGATTATGAATATGAAGTAGAACTTGCGAGTGTCAATCAATTGTTATCAAATGAAATAGAGACTCTTCTTTTCATTAGTGATGCTTCTTATGCACATATATCGTCGAGTAATGTGAAAACAATAGCACAGTATCATGGTGATGTTTCTGCTTTTGTGAATCAAACAGTAGCTCATGCGTTATATACTCGCTTCAAACAAGGGGTAAAAAAATAGAGCCTTTAAATTTTTATTTATACGTGATATACTGTAACCATGAATACTTATCAGAAAGGGATTTAATTATGGTTGGTATGAATATTGATAAAAAAGCAATTTTTAAGAATAAGCTTATTTATTTAGTATGCACTTGTTCTATTTTATTATTGCTTATTGGGGTTTATTACTATTTTTTCTTTCATATAATAAAGGTTGATGTGAATACGATAA
>CAZQFM010000081.1:0-5212 GCA_964592705.1 uncultured Erysipelotrichaceae bacterium | reverse complement strand
ACAGGGGGTAGGTAAGATTAATGCGGATGGGGAGTTATCCAATAATAATAAGATTTTCCCTTCTAATATATTACTGGCGGCTGTATCTGGTCTTTCTGTATAACGTACTTTAGGAAAAGGATTGTACCATTTATGTTCAACAAGCGCTTCACTTAGACTCTCTTGTGCCATCGTAAGAGCATCTACATCGATATGTTTTAAACGATCACGAATCAGCGCAAGAGCTTCTTGATCAACTTTATCTTCCATATAACAAATTACTAAGTCACTTTTCGACTTTTTCGCAACGTTATGATACTCCATTCTTAAATTAGTATCCCGAATTCTTCGCCTAATAAGTGCTGTATTAAAAATAAGTGTTTCCACAAATCCATCACGTGATCCACGCAAGACTTTATCATCTTCAGGCTCACTCATTCCTCTTGTAGGGTATGTTCGTGCATCAATGATAATTCCATCAGATACACCCTCTACAAGTAAAAGAAGAGAACCAGATAAAACAGACGTTATTAATGTAGGAATATCACAATTAACTTCTACTTCCACATATGGAATAAAAGTATCCGCAAATGTCTTAGAAGATACCTTCGCTAATGTATCTTTCACCTTCGTCTTTAAAAAGAACTCCATCATTTTCTCGATAACTTCATCTTTGATAAATCCATCAACAAAATAAAAAGTAAAGCGCACTTCATCGACAAGCAGTTGACGCTTTACAATATCAAAATTATGTTGGACATCCAATTTTTGATCGAGTAATGCTACATTTTCTTCATAACTTTCCATTAATTTCATAATTCATCACCTATTCATAGAATGGGCATACATACGATAATTATACATAAAATTATAAAGACTTTACGATTGATGCGAATCATCCTTCTAAATAACTACTATATTCCTCCCAAAGCTGCATAAGCTCCTGTATTTCTTCTTGTATCGTATCAATTGTATGATCAAGATCTTGCATTTTCTTATAATCCTGGTAATAGGTTGGATCGAAACGCAACTCTTTATATTCATTAACTTCTCTTTCCTTCTTCTCTATTTTTTCTTCAAGTTTTGCTATCTCTTTTTTATAGTTGATACGCTTCTCCACTTTTTTAGATTTATTTGTATTTGACGGCATTGGTGTATCTTGTTTTTGTTTCATCATATATTCATCATAGGTTAATGGATAATAGGTTGCACAGCCATTATCAATAACCAAAATAGCAGTTGCTAGCTTCGATATAAAATAGCGATCATGAGATACAAAAAGCATCGTCCCTTCATATGTAGATAAAGCTTGTTCCAAAGCTTCTTTACCTAATAAATCTAAGTGATTAGTAGGCTCATCCATCAAAAGAAAATTAGGTTGTTGCAACATTAATTTCACAAGAGCAAGACATACTTTTTCCCCTCCAGATAAACAATCAATCGTTTTAAACACATCATCTCCATGAAAAAGAAAACAACCTAATGCTGTTCGTATTTGTGTACGAGTCAGGTCAGGATACGTATTCCACACTTCTTCTAACACCGTATTCGTACTTTGAAACTGTGCAAACTCTTGATCAAAATATCCTGTTTCGATTTGATGACCATATAAGAAAGATCCCCCTAATGCAGGAACTTGCTTCATAAGTGTTTTTATGAATGTCGATTTCCCTTTTCCATTAGGTCCTATAATAGCTATACGTTGTGACTTCATGACCTCTAAGTTCACTTCACAAAGTATCTCATCATACCCGATTTGTAATTTTTCTATTTCTAAAGCCCGTTTACCACCTGGAATTCTAGGTACAAATGTCGCATGAAACGTTTTCTCATTTCCTTTTGGAGCCTCTATCTTATCCATTCGTTCCAAGTATTTTATTTTTGATTGCGCAAAAGAAGCTTTACTTTTTTTATAACGAAATTTTTCTATTAATGCTTCTACACGTTCAATTTCTTTTTGTTGTCGTACAAATGCACTTTTTTGAAGCTCTTGATTATGCTTCTTCATATGAACATAATTGGTATAATTCCCTGGATATTTACATAACTTTCCATATTCCAACTCATATACCATATTAACTACCGTATCAAGAAACATTCGATCATGCGATACTAATACAACAGCTTTTGGATATCGCTTAATATACCCTTCAAGCCATGAGATTGTTTCAATATCTAAGTGGTTCGTAGGTTCATCTAGTAATAAAATATCTGGTTTTGATAATAACAACTTCACAAATGCAAGTCTTGTTTTCTGACCTCCACTAAATGTGGATATTTTTCTATCTAAATCTTCCTTTTGAAAGTTAAACTTCGTAAAGACAGTTAGCATATCTGCTTCATACGTATACCCACCCATCTCTTCATATTGGTGTTGTAGTTTCGCATAGCGCTGTACCAAATCTTCATGATGATCATGTACTAATTGATTACTAATTTCCTCCAATTGTTCTCCACATTGACGAATATGCTCAAAGACCGTTTCTAACTCCTCTTTCACAGTATGTTCTATATTTTGAAAGGTTGTTTGAGCTAAATAGCCGATTGTCGTACCAGAAACTTTGTGAATATCACCACTATCTAATGATTCTATCCCAGCAATTATTTTCAGCAATGTCGTTTTCCCACAACCATTTCTTCCGACAATCGCTATTTTCTCATCGTTCTTAACCTCAAACTGAATATCTTGCATGATATCTCTTACACCAAAACTTTTATTCCCTTTATGAATCTGATAGCGCATAAATATCACCTCTTATCCTATTCACTTTGAATATTCAATGCATCAATCAATGCTTTCGAAAGTTCTTCTATTAATGACTGTTTTTGTTCCTTCCATAATGTAATATCTTCTTGGTTGGATAAATACAATAAATCAATATCTAGCCCTTGCATACCATAGTGAAGATCTTTCACAAAAGAATTCTCCTGACTTTCTTGAGAATACATAGCTGCAAACGTAGCCTTTCCTCCTGTTTCTCGTAATGCTAAAGAGGAGTCGTATATCTTTTGTCCATCCATGCCTTCTATACGAGGAGATGACAATAGTCCTGGATATTCTTTATCAGGTTGTTGGAATGTAGATCCTTGTAATGCTGTATGCTCTATCATATACTTCCACACCTTTTGTGCAAATACATCCGTTGTATACGATGAATATGTAACTTCCATACCTTTTGCATATTCATAAGGACTTCCATTAAAACCTAGTTTTATATAATATTTTGCCTGTTTTTCATATGCTTCCTTAAAACGACTGTTTTCCCCATATGCTACTGTTTCTTCTGTAGCACTTTGTTTCGTTATCGCAACTCGTAACCCTTTTTGTTCCAATTTTTCTTTCAACTGTAATGCTGTCGTATAGCTCTCTTTAAACTCCGCAATATTATGATAAACTTGCCCTTGATCTAATTGATTTCCTTCATCACGATTATTACCATATGGATCAATCACAACATCTATAGTATCTTTAGAAGCTTTTTCTTCACGAACTTCTAAAAACAAATAATTCTTATCAAACACATACTTGTTATTTCCTAAATAGGCAGGATCGGAATGCAAGACTACCTTTTTCACAAGATTATCTCTAGGAATTGTTGTAAAACTATTCTCACTTAAAACCTCATCATATACAAGTCGTAACTTAGCACCTGTTTCACTTTCCACAAACATACTATAAAAACCTGCAGTCAACTCAGTGACTAATATTTGCTCATCAACCTTTTCTCCAATCTGAAACGTGTAGGTCGTTTGATCACACAAATTTTGTAAAATAATCTTCTTACCTTGAAGGTCATGCTGATTACCTGTATAATCACTTGGATAAATATTAAGAACTTCACCATAAAAAAAATAATCAGCAATCGTATACGATGCTTCATAACGATTATTCATAACTTCTAATGTTTTTTCTTTATTAAAGCCACAAACCGTTGTCATACGATTCCATGGTAAAAAAGAAAAAATTAAACTGCCTATCAGATAAAAGAACAATACTAATAAGAAGAAAAGAGGAATGACTGCCTTCCAACGGATTCTATATTTCAATCGATATCTCCTTCTTCTACTTTTACTATGTTTACCTACTTGTTTTTGTGTGACTGTTGTCTTTCTCGTTTTCTTTACCATAGGTTTATCCCTCCGCTAGAATGTAATATCTTTTATATGCTTTGGTTTTTGATCTTTCAAAGGTGGATAAGACATATGATGAATACTTATCTCTTCATTTAACATAGGTGTTGGATTTTTCGGTATTGGTAACGTTGTATCTTCAAAGGGAACATATTGAACAGGAAAGATACTTTCATAAGGATAAACAACTGGATGAAACATCGAATTAAAGCACCATGTTAAATCGTAACCAACAAGTGAACTCCCCTTATTCTTCTTACCATATCGACGTGCATGTCGTACATACCAATGTTTAAGAGGTACGGGATTTATATGTAGATTTTCCAATAATAAAATAAAAGCCATTCCCATCGTACTCATCAATCGATGCATCACATCATTTACTTTATTCTCACTTACATAATCGACAATAAATATATCAATAAAAATACCATCACAATCTTTACATTTATTTTTCAATAGCGTATTTACTTCCTTAACATAAGTTCCTTTTTTACGTATTTTCATAGCTGGAACTAAAACATTATATTCTTTATGTGTATCAAAACATTGTGCACAATAAATATCGGGTAACTCTTTCACAACTTCTAAAAAACGTACATAATCTTCATACATCATACCAATATCGGCATCATCATCCCAAGGAATAAAACCTTTATGACGCACTGCCCCTAAAGCACTTCCACCCGTTAGCCAATATGGAATATTATGTTTTTTACATAACTGATCAACATCTTTTAAAATTTGTAAAAGAACTTCATGTACTTGAGAGACTGTTACTTTCTCTCCATTTTCTTTTGTTTTAATAATATACTTGCATTATATCACCATTACCATTATAGAAGAAATAAAATAGAACTACAACCTTTGTTTACGAATCTATACCATTATTCATACATATAAGAAAAGATTCCTCTTATCGAATAATCATTTACATATTATCGATGCTAAGGAATCTTTAATTTCTCTAATAGTTTAAATTTCTTGGTGTTCTTGGGAATGGTTCCGTATCACGAATATTTTGAACTCCCGTTAAGTACATTAAGAAACGATCAAATCCTAATCCAAATCCAGCATGTTTAAATCAAACATAACGACGTAA
>CAZQFM010000080.1:1757-5252 GCA_964592705.1 uncultured Erysipelotrichaceae bacterium | reverse complement strand
ACCATTATGATAATGATCCATTAATGTTTTTAATGCAGCTTCTTTCGATACATCAGGACCATAATCATAAAAAGCATGTGACCAAGTATACGTACTATATCCTAAGTCTTGCATAATTTTTAAAGCACGTATAGAACTTCCTCCTTTTGGAAAACGAAAAATCTTCTTCATTTCCTGTCCAGTAACCTGCATAAATGTTTTTTCTGTCTCTGTTATTTCTAATACAAATTTATCAATGTCATTGGCATTCGCTAAAGTAGGCATATCATAGTGATGCCAAGTGTGATTAGCAACTAAATGTCCATTTTCCACTAACTCATTCATGAAATCTGGCTCATTTAAAATGTAGTTTCTAGTTAGAAAAAATGTCGCATCTACATCATTATCATCAAGTACTTTTGCAATCTCTTTTATATATGTGACATCTTTTCCTCCTTCATCAAATGTTAAATAAATAACCTTTTCGTCTGGCCCTTGATGATATGCATTATAGCTTTTTAAAATTTCCTCATCAATAGCTCCTTTTACTCGTTGATGATCTTTACTTTTTTCAAACCACCACTCTTCTGCTTTATTATCATATGAATCATGGTTATAATATAATTTTATATTAGTTGGATCCTGACATACTTGTACACTTCTTACTATAACAGACTCATTACCAGCATTATCTATTAAAGAATATGTTACTTGATATACTCCTTGCTTTGTCATATCTACATTACTCTCTGTTTTAATTTTACTTGTAATATCTCCATCATAATTATCAAAACCTGTTACTCCTGGTTCTTCATAGGCTGTATTTTCAAAAACGCGTATAGATGTAGGTCCTTGTAAGCTAAGAACAGGTGGTGTTGTATCGACAACTTCAACTGTTCTAGTAACTTGTTTATTAAAATCTTGTAAACGATACACAACCTCATATATTCCCACTTTTGTAATATCTAAATTACTATTAGTCACTATATTTTTACTATAATCTGAAAAACGGTAGCTTGCGATAGCTCCTTCATCTTCATATGGCTGATTTACTTCAACCTTAATATGAGATTCTCCTTTAACTTCTAAAAGCGGTACAAATAAACCACTAAAAAATAATAATTTTATAATTCCTATTGCAATACACAAACATATCATTGAAATAATCGCAATTATAACTAGCTTACATCTTTTACTCATTCCCTTCACCTCTATACAAAATACGCTTATAAATATGAAAACATTCTTATAAATGAGTAAAATAATAAGTTTCGTAATATTATAAATCCATATAAATTTATCACTCTTATCTCGATTATCACTATCTCATAATATGAATTCAAAGATTTACATATAAGAAAATAGATTTCTTTATGCTTTTTTCTTATAATTTTGGATAATTTTCTCTGCACAACGCAAACCATCTATACCTGCAGAAACAATTCCTCCAGCATATCCTGCTCCTTCACCACAAGGGTATAACCCTGAAACATTTAAAGATGATAGGGTATCTTCATGTCTTAGAATTCTAACTGGAGAGCTTGATCTTGTTTCAACAGCTGTCATAAGAGCATCTTGAGCAAAACCAGGTAACATTCTATCAAATGCTGTTATCCCCTCGATTAATGTTTCTGTAATTTCTTTAGGAAACAACTCATGTAAATTACAATAGGTAACCCCAATATTATAGCTAGGATTAATCTCACTTCTTGTATCACTTACCTTATTTTGCAAAAAGTCCTCAATTTTTTGAGCTGGAGCTTTATAGTTTTTCCCTCCCATTTCAAATGCTTTTTCCTCTAATCTTTCTTGAAATTTAATACCATCGAGTGGATGTGTTCCAAAATCATCAGGTGACACTTGAACAAGTAGTGCACTATTGGCGTTTTCTTCATTACGTGCATGTTCACTCATTCCATTCACTACTACTTTATTAATGGAAGATGCACTTGGCACAACCGTTCCACCAGGGCACATACAAAATGTATATACACCTCTTCCATTACTTGCTTTATGTACAAATCGATACTCAGCAGCTCCTAATCTAGGATGTCCTGCAAACTTTTTAAATTGAACTTTATCAATAAAACTTTGTTTATGTTCTACCCTTGCCCCTATAGCAAAAGCCTTTGCTTGCATTTCTACTTTTTTCTCATATAATTTGATAAAGGTTTCACGCGCACTATGTCCAATAGCTAAAATAACTTGTTCACATGGATACCATACACCATTTGCATGAATAGAACAAATTTTACCTTCTTTTATTTCAAAATCATCAACCATGGATTCAAAATGAATATCCCCTCCAAGACGTATAATCTCTTCTCTTATACGGCGTACAATTCCTTGTAAAAGATCCGTACCAATATGAGGATGTGCTTCATATAAGATTTCTTCAGGTGCACCAAATTTTACAAACTCTTCAAGTACTTTTCTTGAACGTAAATCTTTTACACGTGTTGTAAGCTTTCCATCTGAAAAAGTTCCAGCTCCACCTTCTCCAAATTGAACATTACTGGCAGGATTTAGAACACCATTTTGCCAAAAGTTTTGTACACTTTCTAAACGTTTTTCAACACACTCCCCACGTTCAAAGACAATTGGTTGATAACCCATTTGAGCTAATAAAAGTGCTGCAAACATTCCAGCTGGTCCAAACCCTATTACAATTGGTCTATTTTTTAATTCTTTATTACCACAAATGGGAAATTGATAAGTTAAAACGGGAGTTAATGAAATATCTTTCATGCTTTTCTTTAAAATTTTACTCTCATTTACAACTTCACAATCTACACAATAATTAAAATATAATTGATGCTTATCTCTTGCATCAATACTTTCTTTAAAAATATGATAATTTAACAACTCATGCTCTTTTATTTTTAATTTTTTAAGTATTACATCTTTTAAACTCTGAATTGGTTGATCAATAGATAATTTACATTGATGAATTCTGATCATCTTTATACCTCCTTACATATACAAATATTTATTACACAAATTTTAAAAATAGCCAATAAATTGGCTATTTATAAATTCTTGGAACTCTAGCACTTATACGACATACTGTTTCATTATTGATTGTATTAGATAATTTAGATAGTTGATCAACTCCAATATAAGCGTCACCATCTTGTCCAAAGATAGTAACAACATCACCTTCATGCACATCTTCTACATCTGTAACATCTATCATTAATTGATCCATACAAACATTACCAACAATAGGTACATGTTTCCCTTTTATCAATACTTTCGCATCACGATTTGAAATCTCTCTTGGAATTCCATCAGCATATCCAATACTAACAGTAGCAATTTTTCTTCTTTCACTACAAATATAATTGCGACCATAGCTTATACTGCCTCCAGCTTCCACCCATTTCACTAAAGAAACATTTGCCTTTAATGACATAATCGCTAAAAGATTAGGGTTCGTTAAACTCTTTATTTCACAATCACTTGTAATTCCTAAAAATAAAAGGCCTGGTCGAACATAATCATATGAAAGTTCTG
>CAZQFM010000080.1:0-1747 GCA_964592705.1 uncultured Erysipelotrichaceae bacterium | reverse complement strand
ATAGCTATTTTGTAAATGTTTCACTCCTGGGTTAATCCCTTCTTTCTCAAGTTCTTCAATAACCTTATTAAATAACTTAATTTGTTGCTGAGTGAACATGAGATCCTCTTCCTTTTCATAACTATCTGAAACAGAAAAATGAGAAAATATACCCTTCACTTTCACATAGCTTAAAGAATATAAGCTTTTAATATCATGAATCATACAATTACTCTCTTTATATTGAATTCCTAATCTAGACATACCAGTATCAACTTTAATATGAGCATTAACTTGTACACCTTTTGATTTACAATATTGCTCCAATTTTTCAGCATATTCCACACTCATCAATGTTTGAGTTAAATGGAAACGATGCAAATAGTGAAAGTGTTCAATCGGTGTATATCCTAAAATTAATATATTTTCGTTTATCCCTGCATTGCGTAAATGAAGTGCTTCATCAACACTAGACACACCAAAAAAATCTACACCACATTTTATTAGTTCTTTTACAATCATAATATCTCCATGACCATATGAATTAGCTTTCACTATTCCCATTATTTTGGTTTTTTCAGGAATAAGTTTGCGAATCTCATTGATATTATGATGTACTTTTGTTAAGTCTATTTCAGCCCATGCTCTGCTACTACAGTTAATCATGGTAAACACACCTTTCTTTACTTTTCTAGTGCTAATAATATTAATGCATCAATTAAATTTGAAAAAGAAATACCTGCATCTTTCATCATGCTTGGGTAACGTGAAGTTGATGTAAAACCAGGAATTGTATTAACCTCATTAAAAATAATATCTTGATCAGGTGTAACAAACATATCTACTCTTGCTAGTCCTTCACAATTCATTGCATTATACACTCTTTGCGCAATATTTTGTGCTTCTTTTGTAAGTTCCTTTGAAATTCTTGCAGGACAATGTATACGAGAATTTAACATTTCATATTTTCCTTCATAATCAAAAAAATCAGAAGAAGTTTCAACTTCATCTACACTTCCAACTGTCAATACCTGGTTTCCCATAATAGCACAACCTATTTCAAATCCTTCTACTGTTTTTTCTAGAATTACTTTTCCTTTTCCATCATGTAAAAAAGCTTCTTTCATTCCTAGTACAAATTCTTCGAAATTGCGGATTTTACTAATTCCAAAACTGCTTCCGGCATTGGCTGGCTTAATAAATATAGGAAGTCCTAATGTCTTTTTAGCATTTTCAAATATCTCTTCATAATCTAAATCTTTTTTCTCATAGATACAAATATAAGGTGCACATTTCACTCCTGCATTCTCACAAACAATATGTGTCATCTCTTTATCCATACAAATACTTGAGCTCATATGTCCACATCCAACATAAGGTATTCCAGTTAATTCAAATAGCCCTTGTATTGTTCCATCTTCACCGTTTTTACCATGTAGAACAGGAAAAATGCAATCAATTTTAATAAATTCATAGTTACCATTTTTTTTCAACTTTAAAAACCCTTTATATGCGCTAGAACTAGATAACACTACTTCTTCACAACTCTCATGTTTCCACCAAGTATCATTTTCAATCGATAAAATATCTCCTTGATAAACATACCATTTCCCTTCTTTCGTTATCCCTACACATACTACATCATATTTATTTTTATCAATAGTATGCAATACAGAACCAACACTATGTAAAGAAACTGGATATTCACTAGATTCTCCTCCAAAAATGACAGCTAATTTTATTCTTTCCATAATTATACCTCTTTTAA
>CAZQFM010000079.1:0-5304 GCA_964592705.1 uncultured Erysipelotrichaceae bacterium | reverse complement strand
TTTTCATTCATACCACCCTATCTCATTGATAATTATTATATCATGTAAAGGATAAGTTAGGTGTATTATCTAAAATAATATAATATTTACTTTTTTCATTTATTTCATGGGAAATATAATAAAAAAATGTAAACACTTTTTTGTGTCTACATTTTTCTTATAAATGAACTATTGATGATTCTATTTTTTAATCATAGATTCATTCCAAGCTGGATTAGGTTCTACTTCTAATAAATCTGCAACAGTAGCCGCAACATTAGATAAACCAAAATCTCCATCTTTTAATTGTACATCTGCACCATAAATAATAAATGGTACTTTATTTAATGTATGAGATGTTTTAGCTTTTACTGGTGCATCTTCTTTCTTTTTCTTTTCATACATTTCATCTGCATTTCCATGGTCAGCTGTCACAATCATAATACCATTTACATCGTCAACAGCTTTCTTAATTCGTTTTAACATTAAATCAACTGTCTCTACTCCAATCAAAGTAGCCGCATAATTTCCTGTATGCCCTACCATATCTCCATTTGGGAAATTAGTGCGTAGGAAGTCATAATTTCCAGATTCAATTGCCGCAATAAGTACATCCGTAATTTCAGCAGCCTTCATCCATGGACGTTGTTCAAAAGGTATAATATCTGATTTGATTTCTACAAAATCTTCTAATTGATCACTAAATTTCTCACTTCTATTTCCATTCCAGAAATATGTGACATGACCATATTTTTGTGTCTCACTAATAGCATATTGGCGAATGTTATGTTTTACTAATTCTTCACTTAATGTATTCTTAATTTTTGGTGGGAATGCAAGAAAGTGAGTAGGAATTTTAAGATCTGCATCATATTGTAACATACCAGCATACATTACATTTGGCACTCTTACACGATCAAACTTATCAAAGTTTTCTCTATCAAATGCTAAACATATTTCTTGTGCACGATCTCCACGGAAGTTAAATAAAATAACACTATCTCCATCTTCGATTGTACCAACTGGTTTATTATCTATTGCAATTACGAAAGCAGGTAAATCTTTGTCAACAACACCATTTTCTTTACGATATGTTTCAATAGCCTCTCTTGCACTAGCAAATTGTCTTGCATCTCCTAAAACGTGTGTTCTCCAACCTCTTTCTACCATTGCCCAATCAGCTTCATAACGATCCATTGTAATCTGCATACGTCCTCCACCACTTGCAATGCATGCATGGAATGTTTGATCATTTAAATTTTCCATAAATTGCTCAATACGATCTACATATTCAAGAGCACTTGTTTCTGGTACATCACGTCCATCTAATAAAGCATGGATTCTTACTTCTGCTACTCCTTCAGCTTTTGCACGTGTCAATAAAGCTTCTAAATGCTTGATATGAGAGTGTACATTTCCATCTGATAATAAACCGATAAAATGCATCTTTCCACCTTTACATTTTTCTACAAGAGCATGCCATGTTTCAGATTCAAAAATTTCCCCAGACTCAATACTTTCATTTACTAATTTAGCACCTTGTGAATAAATTTGACCACAACCTAAGGCATTGTGACCAACTTCACTATTTCCCATATCATCATCACTAGGAAGTCCAACAGCTAATCCATGTGCCTTAATCTCAGTATGTGGACATGAATTCCACAAAGCATCCAAAGTAGGCTTGTATGCATTTTTCACTGCATTTCCATATTCATCATTACGGAGTCCAATCCCATCCATTACGACTAATACAACTGGTCTTTTACTCATATACAATTCCTCCTATTTTACCCTATTAATATAACATTATTTACATATTTATTAAACTACTTTACGTAATATTTTGTATATAACAATGCTTAAAAGAATATGCAGACTTTCTATACACTATTAGGATTTGCATATTTCATTAGATTATTCTTAAGAATGCAAGAATAATTAGAATAGCACCAGATAACCAAGATAAATCATATGGAAACGATTTTGCTAATCGCTTTCCAATAGCTAATCCTGCATAAATGAATATCACTCCCATGACAAAAGAAATAACAATTACATTTTCAGGATGCTTTATTGTCATACCATAAGCAAGACCACTCGCTAAAGAGTCCAATGATAATGCAAAAGCAAGATAAATCGCTTCTTTACTCGTTAATACTTTCGAACAATCTCGATCTGCCTTTGTTTCATCAATATAAACATCAATCACAAAAGATATCTCTTTCATTTTAAATTTTAATTTTCCCTCTTTATGTTTTTGTAAATAAAGTTTCACACGGGATTGAAAAAAAGATATAATACCAATTAATAATAAAATCATAAAACTTAAAAAGGAACAAAATTCTTTAGAAAGAAAATGTTGTAGAAAACCAGCAACATATAATGATAATGTTAGAAAAAAAGTTCCGAAGAAGACAATAATAAATACAGATTGCTTAGGAACTTTTATTTCATTTGTACCATATGCCATACTAACAATAAAAGAATCTAAACAAACTGCTGTAACTAATAATAATGTATCCAGCATATTTCCACCTCTAGTTGTTCATACTATACTATTGAGAAAGGTAAGAAATGGTGCAAAATAAAAGAGCGTATATAACGCCCTTTTAAATTTCAATAATATTTCCTTTCTTATCTGCTAAGATAACACTCATATTTAATTTTTCCTTTACAGAACTTGGAATTTCATTCCATTGTCTACGATAGGAAATAGAATCATTAAAAGCAATACTGTAATGAGCAGAAGAATCATCCATTTTCTTTATAACTTCACTTAATTTAACAGGTAATGTTTGTTTTCTACCTCTTTTAATTCCTTGAACATTAATTAACCAACGATTCTTTCCATTATGTGCTTCTATATAATCTTTATTTTCAATATATTCCCAACCATGTTCCGAAAGCCATGATTTAATTAAATTACATAAATCTTCTGTATTACGTTTCATTTTAGCTTTTCTTGCAGCTAGTTTTTCCTCTTCTGATTTTGCTGGTCTTCCTCTCTTTTTATTAGGAAACATACGATTACGTGTTTCCATATCTTGTAAGTTATAACGTACTGTTAATCTTGATCCAAATCCAGTGCTCCCTTTTGGACTTTGTAAAATGACATCCCCTTCTAATAACAATTTATAAATCGCTTGACAACAAGTTGGCATTGTTGCATGATGAGGAGATACCTCTGCATGTAGTTCTTTCGAATTAACTTCTAAATAAACCAAACCTTGTGCTTGTGCTTTCTCTTTTCTTTCATTCAATACTTGTAAGTAATCTTTAATTCCTGGTCCTTTCATTTTTAACACCTTCCTTTTATTGATTACATTGTAATTGTTTTCTTTTGTCGAATACTATCGAATGGTGTTAAACTTGAAAAAAATTATTAAAATTCTGTTATTATGAAAGAGAAAAGCAGATAAATATGAATAAACATTCATACTAAAAAAGAGAAGCAAGAGTAAAAATAAGCTTCCTTACATAAAATAAGAACCTAATATTTATAAGTAGCTTTCATAAACATTTGTATTATTTTAATTCATCTTTTTGATGATACAGATAATAGAGAATATTCATGCTGTATGTCATATTTATTCATAGTTAACTATCTTTTTAATATACAAATAACATGCTTATTTCTTATAGTAATGCAAAAAACGAAGAAAATCTTATGGAGGAAAATATGAAAAAAGCAATATTAAAAAAATTACTTTATGAATTAGATTATATTGAAATTCAAGGTATATCTTTGCAAGAAGCTGCAACCATCTTATATGATAAGTTACAAGAAGAGCATCTTTTCAATATGCAAGATATTTTGCATACACTAATTTATTTACGTGATAGCTGTATTATAAAAGAAACAAGTAAAGGAATCGATTTATGTCCATGTGCAACGATATTCTCCAGAAGTGAACAACATTCTTTATTAGAGTTTCTTTCGTATTTTGAAAGTATGTTGCAACATGAGAATAACCAATCCCTTTGGAAATCTATACTCAATAATCAAAAAGAATTTCCTATGCAAATCCCCTTCCATACATTTGATTCATTTGATGAAACCATATTAAAAGAAATTAACATGTCAATTTACCAAGATGACTATATCCTTATGAAACAAATTTTACAAGAGTACTTATCTGGTCCTCTTCTTCTATCAAAAACGTTATGTGCTCTCTACACTAAAACTCTCATTTCTTTCGATTACAATAATAAAGAATATAAAAATATAGATAAGGAAATCAATCACTATGATAACCTATCTTTCATTTTAAATATTATTCCTGAAAAAGGAATTCCTGTAGACCGTCATGATAGTAGAAACATACAATCTTTCTATAAAGATACACTATTTCATGAATATGATCATACATGTGCTATTTGTAAATTAGATTTTCCACAGTTATTAATTGCCTCTCATATAAAACCATTTCGTGAATGTGCACATATCTTCGAAACAATGGATCATAACAATGGTTTATTACTATGTAAAAACCATGATATTCTTTTTGATCAAGGATACTTATCCTTTGATTCATCAGGAAAAATTCTCATAAGTGATGAACTGAATAAGAAATTACAATCAAATAGCTCTTACCTCTTACATAAAGATATAAAACTATCTAAGCATTTACTTACTAAAGAACGTTTAAAATTTCTACAATACCATAATCAATATATCTATAAAGGAAATCATTCATAGATATATCTTAACGAAAATAATCTGTATGCTTTGTGCTACCTTACAAATACATTTTATAAATATGAAAAGTGATATCGTTCATCCTTCGATACCACTTTTTTCATACTATAAACTGACTACATAATCCATTTATTTATTCTTCATCTTTTGCTGGTAGCTTTAACACTTGCTCCCCATCTTTCGATAACATATATTTCCCTCTAGCATAACGTTTTACATATTCTGGGTCTTCTAGATTTGATTTTTCAGTTTCTAAATCTGCCTGCTTTGATTTTAAAGCATCAATTTCTTCTTGTGTTTCTTTAATATCCTTATGCAACTGTAATGTTGTAATAAGTTCCTGCCCAGCAGAATATGTTAAAAAGCAGGCTACCATAATAACAGCGATACTAACTATTTTCTTCAAAGGATTCTTCTTTTTGATCATTTTCCCTTGACTTCTTTTTTCGTTTGCTGCCATTTGCTCTCCTCCTTCTCACCATTCTCAATGGTATTCTTATTATACCAAGAATTTTTGATTTGACAAGAGCTCCTTTTTTAACAAGTGGTTTCAGCAAACACTTCAAATAATGAAAAAAGGTTATAAAAATAGGCATATAAAAGCGAGAAAAGATAATAAATCC
>CAZQFM010000078.1:0-5327 GCA_964592705.1 uncultured Erysipelotrichaceae bacterium | reverse complement strand
AAAAGATGAAAAAGTGAAAGCATTAGTACCAGTAAAAAGAGATAGTGAATCACAATATTTATTCTTTGTGACAAAACAAGGAACAGAGAAGCGTGTTTCTATGGATGAATTTGATTCTATTCGTCAAAATGGAAAAATAGCAATTACATTAAAAGATGATGATGAATTACTTGGTGTTAAGGAAACAACAGGAAACGATGAAATTATTATCGCTGGATCGAATGGTAAAGCTGTCCGTTTTGATGAAAATGAAGTTCGTGTCATGGGTAGAACGGCTAGTGGTGTAAAAGGATTTAACGTTGATGGTGGATGTGTAGTTGGTGTTGCGACTAATCGTGAAGGTTCACATTTACTTTCTGTAAGTGAAAGAGGTTATGGAAAACGTACTGAAATTGAAGAATATAGATTAACATCACGTGGTGCAAAAGGTGTAAAAACAATTAATGTCACTGAACGTACTGGTGAGTTAGTATCGGTTCGAGCAGTTACTGGTGATGAAGATGTCATGATTATAACAAATGAAGGAATCATTATTAGAATTTCACTAGATAATGTAGGTGTATATGGAAGAGCTACACAAGGTGTACGTCTCATAAATGTTGAAGATAATTCATATGTTTCTAAAGTAGCTATTGTTGAAAAAAGTGAAAATTTAGAAAATACGGAAAACAGTCAACTGTCAGATGGTGATACCATTGACAATTCAAATAAAGAATGATATAAAATAAGAAAACATAGATAAGGATAAGTAATAAAGTAACTATTTTAAGAGAGATAACGGTAGGTGAGAGTTATTAATAGTCTTTATGAAATCAACCTAGGAGTGAACCAGTGAAAATAAGTATCTGGTTACGGTAGTACCGTTATAACTTTAAGATGGCTTATTTTAATAAGCTAAGAAGGGTGGCAACGCGAGGTATCGTCCCTTTAGACATACCTCTTTTTTTATAGAAAAAAGGAGAAAAAATATGCTAGATATCAAATTTTTAAGAGAGAATCCTGAAATAGTAAAAGAAAATATAAAGAAAAAATTTCAAGATTACAAATTAGAATTGGTAGATAAGGTAATCTTATTAGATGTTGAAAATAGATCTTTAAAACAACGTGGAGATGAATTAAGATCACAAAGAAATTCATTAAGTAAGCAAATTGGTGCTTACATGGCTCAAGGAAAAAAAGTAGAAGCTGAAGAAATCAAAGTTAAAGTACAAGCAATGGCAGATGAATTAAAAGAAGCGGAAGAGAAAGAAATAAAAATATCAGAGGAAATTAAGTCTATTATGATGCAAATTCCTAACATTATTGATGAAACAGTACCTATTGGTAAAGATGATAGCGATAATGTGGAATTAGAAAAATTTGGTGATCCTGTTACTCCTGCTTTTGAAATTCCATATCATACAGATATTATGGATAGTTTTAATGGAATAGACTTAGAAAGTGCAAGAAAAGTTTCAGGGAATGGCTTTTATTATTTAATGGGAGATATTGCAAGACTACATTCTGCTGTTATCACATATGCAAGAGATTTTATGATCGATAAAGGATTCACTTATGTTATACCTCCTTATATGATTAGAAGTGATGTTGTAAATGGCGTTATGAGTTTTTCAGAAATGGAAAGTATGATGTATAAAATAGAAGGTGAAGATTTATATTTAATAGGTACTAGTGAACACTCAATGATTGGAAAATTTATTGATACTATTTTAGATGAAAAGAATCTTCCTTATACGTATACAAGTTATTCTCCATGTTTTAGAAAAGAAAAAGGGGCTCATGGTATAGAAGAACGAGGTATCTATAGAATTCATCAATTTGAAAAACAAGAAATGATTGTTGTTTGTAAACCAGAGGAAAGTGCAGATTGGTTTGTAAAGTTATATACTAATACTATAGATTTATTTAGAAGTTTAGATATTCCTGTAAGAGCTCTTGAATGTTGTTCTGGAGATTTGGCTGATTTAAAATCTAAATCAGTAGATATAGAAGCATGGAGTCCTAGACAAGGAAAATATTTTGAAGTTGGTAGTTGCTCTAATTTAACAGATGCACAAGCTCGTAGACTTAAAATAAGAGTTAATGGAAATGACGGAAAGTATTTTGCTCATACATTAAATAATACTGTTGTGGCACCTCCAAGAATGTTAATAGCATTTTTAGAAAATAATTTACAAGAAAATGGAAGTATACTGATACCTGAAGTTTTACAACCTTACATGGGAGGAATAAAAAAATTAAGTCCGAAAAATAAATAATTTCGGCTTTTTTTTTGTTTCACGTGAAACATTGTATATAAGATCAAATTTATATATTTTTCTATTATTTTATAGAATAGAAAATCATAGCTGAAATCTTAAATGCATTTTACAAGGTTTTATATCTTCTTTATGATATAAAAGAGTAGTATATCAGCATTTAAAATTATTGTAAATATATGATTCTTTTACATATGTTTATTAGATTGATATCTTTTTTATTTTTAATATTGATATAGAAAATAATCTTTTTGAAATGGGAAATAATTTTAATTATAAAGATATTATAGTATTTTATATATTCATATAGTAATAAAGATTTGGTAATTTATAACAAAAAATATTTGCATTAGCAGATTAAAAAAGTGGTTATCATAGATACTAAATTATAATAAATACAGCTTTCGGTAAGGGTAAGTAATAAATTAAGGTTTCATCCTTTTTATGAGGTAAGTAAGATTGTTTATCAAGCTAAAATAATAGGGTAATATAATTTAAAATATAATGTATAAATTATATTTTAATATATAGTAGACAACAATTTTAATTTCATTTTAAGATAATATTTATAGTATTGCATAAATTATTATAATATTGTATAATGAAGATGCTACTACAATGATATCTACTGAATCAGGTCAGGTCGGGAACGAAGCAGCCTTAAGGGAGCTCTATCATGTGTAGTAGTTTTTATTTTAGAAGGGAAAGATATAGATGCATACTATTTATATGAAAGAGGCTATAAAAGAAGCGATATTAGCATTTCAAAAAGATGAAGTACCTATTGGATGCATCATAGTTCATAATGAAAATATAATAGCGAGAGCACATAATTTAAGAGAAATAACACAATATTCTACGGCACATGCAGAAATATTAGCTATTGAACAAGCTTGTAAATATTTAAATAGTTGGCGATTAGAAGATTGTATTTTATATGTAACATTGGAGCCATGTGCAATGTGTACTGGTGCAATTTTACAGTCAAGAATAAAGAAAGTAGTTTATGGTGCTAAAGATCCAAAAGGTGGATGTATAGAGAGTTGTGTGAGATTATATGAATATAAAGGTTTTAATCATTATCCTGAATATATATCAGGTATTTTAGAAGAAGATTGTAGTAATCTATTAAAAAACTTTTTTAAAGAAAAGAGAGTTAAAAAGAAAATGTCGAAATAATAATATTTATTATCGACTTTTTTTATATCTAATATTTTGATATAATAATAAAGACAGAAAGTAGGTGACATATGGCATATAAAGCTTTATATAGAATGTATAGACCTAATAGCTTTGATGAGGTTGCTGGTCAAAAACATATTGTAAAAACACTTCAAAATGCTGTTAAACAAAATAAAATTGCTCATGCATACTTATTTTGTGGACCAAGAGGTACGGGAAAAACTTCAATAGCAAAGATATTTGCTAAAGCAGTCAATTGCACTCATACGGATAACATACCATGTTTAGAATGTGAGAGTTGTAAAGCAATAAAAAATAATACACATCCTGATATTGTTGAGATAGATGCAGCAAGTAATAATGGTGTAGAGGAAGTAAGAAGTTTAATTGAAAAAGTAAAATATGCGCCAATAGAAGGAAAATATAAAGTTTATATTATTGATGAGGTTCATATGATGTCTACAGGAGCATTTAATGCTTTGTTAAAAACAATAGAAGAACCTCCTGCTCATGTAATTTTTATATTAGCAACTACAGAACCTCACAAAGTATTACCTACTATTATTTCCCGATGTCAGAGATATGATTTCATGAAGGTAACACAAAGTGAGATGGAGAAAAGAATTTCTGAAATTTTAGAAATTGAAAATATTCAATGTGAAGAAGAAGTGATTCGAATAGTAGCACAGTTATCCGATGGTGGAATGAGAGATGCTCTTAGTATCATGGATCAATGCATTGCATATGCACAAGACCATATCACTGTACAACATATTAATGATATATATGGTATAACAACTACCAAAGAAAAAATCGATATTCTTGATTCTGTGATTAAAAAAGATTTATCTATATTATTGGACTTATTAAATAATATAAAAGAAAAAGGTACTGATATTAAACGATTAACTACTGATCTTATAGAAATATTGAAAGAGAGTATAATCTATACCTATACAAAAGATATTCATTTAATAAAACTATTAACTAAGGAGGAAGTTGAACAATTAGTTAATATTGATATTAAAGATAGATTAGCAATGATTGATATTCTTATAGATACATATGATAAATATAAATTTGCAGCGAATATATTTTCTTATTTTGAAGTTTCATTATTAAAAATGATGACTATTGAAAACGTAGATGAGGGAGCTAAGAATGAAAGTTTTAAAGCATCTAAACCAGTATCTATACATGATAGGAATGTTTCACGTGAAACATCAAATACGAAAAAAGAAACTGTTTTATATCCTGAAGTAGAATATAGTCATACTCATAAAGGAGTTAATAATCAGGAAGAAATGGTATCTTATGATACAGATGAAATAGATACTAATGAAATAGTACAAGATGATTTGATAAATAGTACTGCTAATATAAAAATAAATGAAAAATCTAGTATCAAACCTTTAACAGATGAATTTGTATTAAGATTATTAGTAGGTGCTAATAAACCTGAAAAAATAAAGGATATGGAGTCTTTTAAAAGTATTTCTAAATATATAACAGATTTAGAGTGGGCTAAACAGGCTAATAATTTAAAACATGCTGAAATTATGGCAAGTGGTGAAAATTATCTTATCCTTATATTTAATAATCAAGCAGAAGCTAATGATATAAATGAAAAAGATTTAAATAATGAATTCTGTGAATTTACAAATGTTTTATTTAAAACGTATAAAAAGATATGTGCTATTTCTACTGAACAAAAAGATCGTGTGATAAGTGATTTTAAAGCACGAATGGCTAATGGATCATTACCAGAAGCTTATAAAATTGATAAGATTGAAGTAGTAATGGATGATGAGGTTGTAATAACACAAGAACAATCTGTCATAGATATATTTGGAAAAGATAAAGTGATTATAATGGAGGAATAAATAT
>CAZQFM010000077.1:429-5415 GCA_964592705.1 uncultured Erysipelotrichaceae bacterium | reverse complement strand
ACCCCAAATTGGAGGTTCCAATCGGATTTGAACCGATGATCACAGAGTTGCAGTCTATTGCCTTACCACTTGGCTATGGAACCATATCATAATTATAAAACTGGTGGGGACGGAGGGACTTGAACCCTCACGGGATTTCTCCCAACGGATTTTAAGTCCGTTGCGTCTGCCTATTTCGCCACGACCCCGTAATACGTTTTACAATTTATGTATCGCTATATTATTATATAGACTATCCTCAAAAAATGCAACTACTTTTCTTTAATTTTTCAAATTTTTTATACTCTTATTGGTTACTTTCTCAAATTATCCATAATAGGAGCTAATTTTCTAACGCATTTTCATCATTTTTATCTTATAAAAAACCAATTTCCTTAAAGAAGGTATCTAAATCTGCTTGTAGTATACCTGTTAATTTATCTGTCGTAGCTGGTGTCCATGCTAGTAATTTATATAACTTTCCACCCTTATAAGATACAATCGTCGGTGAAAATTCCACATCATACTTCTCCACTAAAGGAGCACGAGCATCTTTATCTAATAACCCTTCGGGTAATTCAATATCTAAATCGACTACTAGAATATCTTGAAACTTAGAACCTTCTTCTACTTTGGGCAGTAAATAATGATTTTGAAAGTTGATAGAATCAAGACAATTCTTCGTCCATCCAAAATACACAACCATATCCTCTTGATTGGCTATTTTCTCATCTAATTCTGTCAATGTAATATGCTTTAACATATTCATGGTGTTTTCACTTGTCTCTTGTCGTTTACATCCTACTAAAAAAAATACACAACATAATATAATCATTGTTACCTTTTTCATGATGTCACCTCTAATATCAGTATACCATGCATTTTGGAAAAAAGAAAGGAAAGCATTATTGCCATCCTTTCTTCACTTGTTGTAGCACTTGCAATGTTTCCTCTTTATTTTCTATCGTAAAGTTACATTGTACATATGTAATTCCTTCTTCCGCAAAACGATCTAAATTATGCAATACATTTCTTGGTGTATGATGAAGGACATGCATACGGCATTGTTCATCACCATATAAAGGATATCGTTCCTTTTTCATATTTTCTAACATATAGCGTGTCTCTTTTCGACAGAGTCCACAATTCTTTTTATCACTATCTTTCTCACATGCATTCATAGCACAATACTCACTAACCATCATCTCATCATAGCCATACACAATAATACCAAAACATCCATTAGTACCATATAAATCTTTATATTGGCGTAGTAATGCCCTTCTCGATGAATCCGTATGTTCTATCGAAAGAGTTATTCCACGCACCTTTTGAGAAAACAGATGTCCTGCTGCATAAGCATTAGTAATATTAAAAGAAAAATCTGCATAAGTATCCTCTGCATGTAGAAGTCCACCAACCTCAGCAATCATTCCAGCATGTTGATGTTGCAATTTATGAACTCTACCTGTATGTAAAGATACATCAAAGCCTTGTTTTCTTAACTGGTGGAAAGTCGCAATATTTTGAATAAAAACATTATTAATACCACAAGCCACACATGCTTCATATTGTTGTTGCGTACGCACAACTACGACAATATGTTTCTTTCCATGTTTATGTGAAACATTCTTTTCATACACCTTTAATGGTTCATATGTATAACGTGTCTTTCTTTGTTCTAACAACGCATCCAAAGCGTTTCTTCGAAGATGATTTAATTCCTTAATTGAAATCGTACATCCTTCATCCATGTCCACATGTACATCCTCCATCATAAATGGAGTATCTCCACATTTTTTTATCTGTTGTATAATTCGCTCTTTATCAAGTGGCGTTTTGAGTGCCTTCTCTACACAAGCTTCACTTTGTAGCTCTACTGCAAACCCATCTTGATCTACAATATATAACGATAACGGTTGATTAAGAAACATTTGTATATGAGCCCTTATCTTAACTTTACGCTGAGGCTTGAGATAAGATTGTTGTAAAGCTTTTAATTGATGTACATCACTTGTTTTTAAAACCGTACTTTGTTTTTCAACAAATCCTTGGTGTTCAACTTCTACAACATCTCCTTTACAAGCACTATTCACTAACTTTCCATTCTTATACAGCTTATTTACAACAAATCCCTTATCTTCCTTTTTATCCAAAATACGAATACCATCCCCTTGATATAAATCCTCTTTCAACTGTATACGAATACGATCACCATGTGCTTGCATCACATACCCTATAGGAACCCCTATATGATTAGGGCGTATAGGATTCATTAAACGACTTCCCATATTCTGAAATATATGTCCTTGCGTAAATCCTCTATGAAAGACCTTTTTCATGGCATCTTCTGTTTCTTTATCCACTTCAAAAGATTCCTTTCGTATATATGCGTCAATTGCTTTTCGATACAAGGACACAACTTGTGCAACATATTCTGGTCGTTTCATCCTACCTTCAATCTTAAAAGATGTTACCCCAGCATCAATTAACTCTGGTATATAAGCCAATGTATTTAAATCTTTTGGACTTAATAAATAACTTCCAATACTTTTTACTGTCGTAACCTTTCCATTCTCCTCTTTACATAATTGATATTGCATACGACAAGGTTGTGCACAAGCTCCACGATTCCCACTTCGATCATATAAAAGGGAACTCATATAACATTGTCCTGAATAACTTACACAAATAGCACCATGAACAAATACTTCTAAATCCACACCTAAAGCAGAATACTGTTGTATTTCGGCCAAAGGTGTTTCTCTTGGAAGAACCACTCGTTTGACCCCTATATCTCTCATATATGTGATTCCTGCTTCATTATGGACATGCATTTGTGTAGAAGCATGTACTTCCAATTGCGGAATTTGTACACGTATTCTATCTAAGAGTCCTAAATCTTGTACAATAACAGCATCTACATCATGTGTATACAAAAAATAAGCATAAGATAGTGCATCCTCTATCTCATGATCATACATTAAAGTATTCATCGTAACATAAACTTTCACACCATATACATGTGCATAGGCAATTGCTTCAATCATCTGTTCATTATCAAAATTACTCGCAGAAGCACGTGCCCCAAACATTTTACCACCTAAATATACGGCATCACATCCATTTTGTACAGCTGCCTGTAAAGCTTCCATAGAACCTGCTGGTGCTAATAACTCAATCTGTTTCAACTTCATCACCTCGATCTTCTATCCTGCTCTTTTCACGATTCATAAGACGCTGCTTTTTCAAAGAAGTCATGACCCTTGTAATCGTCGACACAAAAATAATACCTAAGGCTAAGGAACCAGCATAAGAAATGGTCTCCACTCCTATTTGTAAAGCCCCCATTATATCGGAAGAAATAGCTTCTACCATCATCCTGTACATTCCCCCTCCAGGGACTAAAGGTATGAGGGCACAAATAATAAATGTTGTCACAGGAGTTCGCTGTATACGAGCACAAACTTCAGAAAAGATAGAAAATGCAATCGATGCTAAAAAAAGTGACATAACTTCATGTAATCCATGCGATAAGCAAATTGCATGAACAACACTCCCAATGCTTCCACCAAGACCTGCTAACCAAAGTCTATTTCCTTTTATATTAAATAAAATAGCAAACCCAAAAGAAGCTACAAATGACGATAACATAATACGAATCATAATTGTCCCTCCAAGAATACGAGCCAACACTGTAATACAGCACCTGTACCAACAGCAATCGCAATTGCAATTAAAAAGGCTTCTACAGCTCTTGATAACCCAGATAAATAATCACCAGCCATAGTATCTCGAATAGCATTTGTTATGGCAAGACCAGGGACTAACAACATAATACTTGAAATAATAATCGTATCTGCATGAGCTTGTGGATATAAAGTACAAAATGAAAATGCTAAAAAAGCAGCTAATCCTGCACCAATACTATGCGAAAAGAAAACATTTATTTGAAAACGTTCCATAAACATTTGAATCCATTTAATGGCAAGTCCAATCACAAAAGCAACACTCGCTTCTACATACGTTCCTTTGAAAAAAATCGCAAAACCTGCAGCCCCTAAAGCTCCAAAAAACATTGTCACAAGAAAAGAATAACGTGGTTCTTGTTCAATACGTTGTAACTCTTCATAAAGTTCTTCTATGCTACAAGGTTCTTTATAAAGCTTCCTTGCCAGTGCATTTAATAAATCGATGCGATGCAAGTCGACACCGCGCTCTTGTACACGTACAATTTTAGAATATGTTTTCTGTTCATTGGTGATTGATAACATGACTCCCGTAGTCGTCACAAAACTTTGCGCATCCTCAACACCAAAGGATTGTGCAATACGTACCATCGTTTCTTCCACACGATATATCTCTGCACCACTTTGTAGTAATAAACATCCTGCATAAGCTGTTACATCTAATAAAGCATTCGTATCCATTAGCTACCCCTTTCTATTTCTCTATAAGTATAATCGATATAAGATGGAAAGAAAACCTTTTTTCTTTATCCTTTCTAACGTATGCTCTTCGAAAGTAATCATGTTTCATATAATAAAATAGCCAAAAGGCACACTTTCTAAAAAATAATACCTTTTGACTAGAAAACGAAAATATTCTTTCTTACATTGTTTCTTTTTGAGATAGTAATGAAAAATTATAATCAGCTATAAAAAATAAAGATGTATTTAATACATACACATAGTTATTATGTAAACTTTCTATCTGTTTTTTTAATAATATATTATCATCATATATTTGATATGCCTCTTTATTATTTAAATCGCTTCTAGCATGACTAATATAAATAGCTTTTTGAATATTAGCGATAATAATAGAGTCAAAATCATTTCTCGTCACTTTACGTAAATCTTGAATACAAGTTTCTTTTCCAACTTGTTCTTTATATTTACCCTCTTGTAAAACATTCATGGAAACAGTCCTATCGAAAAATTCTGGATCTGGTATTCTTTTAAAATGTTTATAAGATTCTACCATTGGATAATTAAGGTATAATTT
>CAZQFM010000077.1:0-419 GCA_964592705.1 uncultured Erysipelotrichaceae bacterium | reverse complement strand
TCTCTGTACTTTCATTAAAATATGCTAATAGCTTTGTAATCTTCTCATCATCATA
Organism: uncultured Erysipelotrichaceae bacterium; assembly: GCA_964592705.1. Classification (GTDB taxonomy): domain Bacteria; phylum Bacillota_I; class Bacilli_A; order Erysipelotrichales; family Erysipelotrichaceae; genus CAMWMY01. The sequence continues at coordinate 364 of CAZQFM010000077.1, read as the reverse complement.
AAGAGAATCCTGTGGATCATAATCAAAAACCAACACAATATCAGAATAATTTTCATTTAAAATGTGATTATCCTTATCTTTTTCTTTTAACGTTAAAAGTAAATCTAATGTATCCCAATCTTCATCATTTTGAAAGAGTCTATGATACAGCTCATAAATATTCGTCTTATATGAATACAACTGATATTCTAAATCCAGTTCATATTCTTGTAATAGCTTTTCAAATAATTTTTTATCTGCTTTCTCTCCTTCAACAATTAACAACATTTTTTTCTGTTTACTCATCAAATTCCCCGCCTACATAAAGTTTTTCTAAGTTGTGACCTTCTCGAAGTTCTCTACTTGTTGCATCCGCTAGAGATGT
>CAZQFM010000076.1:0-5722 GCA_964592705.1 uncultured Erysipelotrichaceae bacterium | reverse complement strand
TACAATATTGTGTTTCCAGATATATCAAGCCTTACGTGGTTTTTTACTTGATTACCATAATGAAGAAATGAGTATATTTTTTCTTAAAGAATTGAAAAAGTATTTAAAAAAACATAAATGTCTTTATTTTTCTGTTGATCCTTATATCCCTTATATAGAAAGAGATATTGATGGAAATATAGTTGAGAATGGTTTTAATAACGAAGATATCTTATCCATGTTTTTAAAATTAGGCTTCCAACACCAGGGATTCACAAGAGGATTTCAAGAGAGTGGAGAACCACGTTGGATGTTTGTGTTGCCTCTAGAAAATAAAAATAAAGATACCCTATTAAAAGAGATGGGACAACAGACACGTTGGAGTATTAATCGTAGTCTTAAATATGGGGTGGAAGTATATGAACTATCTGGAGATGAATTAGATGTATTTGCACAACTAATGAAACATACAGGAGAGAGAAGAGGCTTCTCATCGCGTGATTTATCATATTATGAGAATATGTATAAGATATTTGGTAGTGATCATGTGAAGTATATGGTAGCGAAATTGAATATTAAGAAATGGCTAGAAAATGAAAAGAATACTTTACATGCAGAACAGGAAGAGTTGAAACAAGTAGAAGCAGCCCTTCAAGAAACACCTAATAGTAAGAAATTTTTGAAAAAGAAGAAAGTATTGGTTGAAAATATAGAAATTTATCAAAAGAAAGTATTAGAAGCTGAACAGTTATTAAGTGATGAAGGCGAAGAGCTAGTTTTAGCTGGCGCAATGTTTATTTTATACGGGAATGAAATGATTTATTTATTAAGTGGTGCATATGACAAATATATGAAGTTTTTAGCTCCATATGCGATTCAATGGCATATGATTCAATATGCACTTGAGCATGGATATCAAACATATAACTTTTATGGTACTAGTGGGATTTTTGATGAGTCTGCACAAGATTATGGTGTTTATAAATTTAAACGTGGTTTTGGTGGAAATGTTGTGGAATTAGTAGGTACTTTGATTCTTCCCATCCATAAGGTTTGGTTTATCATATATAAAGCTTTAAAAAGAGTAAAAAAATAAGGAGACATAGTATGGAGTATCAGTTTATAGATCAGGTCGATGAAAAGGAACATGATGAATTTGTAGAAAGGCATTCATTATGTAATTTATTACAATCAAGTAAGTGGGCAACAATTAAGCAAAATTGGGAAAGTATTCGCCCTGGAGTCAAGAATGCTCAAGGAGAGCTTGTTCTTTGTTCATTAGTTCTTATTAAACGCTTACCTTTTGGTTTTTCATTTTTCTATATACCTCGAGGACCTATTACAGATTTTCACAATAAAGAGTTACTTACTTTTTATTTTAAACATCTAAAAAAAGTAAGTAAAGGTTTTAAATGTCTGTTTATAAAAGTCGATCCTGGGTTACATGTGAATGATTATAAGTCATCTGAATACAATACTAATCGTTATCCTGATACACAAGTTTATATTGATAATATGAAAGCTTGTGGTGCTAAACACCAAGGGTTTGTCATGTCAATAGGGGATAGTGTTCAACCAAGATTCCAGTCCAATGTATATAAAGTGGATGATTTTGAAGATTCATTACCTCGACATACACGTCGTTTAATTAAAGATGCCTTGAAAAGAAATGTTGAAGTTATCATAGGTGGAAAAGAACTTGTCAATACGTTTTCTGATCTTGTGGCGTTAACAGAAGAGCGAAAAGGAGTATCTTTGAGGAGTAAAGAGTACTTTGAACTATTGTGTGATACCTATGGTTGTGATGCGAAAATTATGTTAGCTAGAGTAGACTTAAGTAATTTACATAAAGAATATGTTCAACATTATGAAGATATTCAAAAAGAGATTGCATCATGTCCTGATAATGCTAAGAAGAAACTTAGAAGACTTCAAGATATAAGTACTTCTTTACAAAAGGATGTAAAGGAATTTCAAGATATGTTACAGCAACTAAAAGGACAAGAAGGGGATATTGCGATTGCAGGGGTTCTTTCTATTCGTTATGGACATACATGTGAAATGTTATATGCAGGGATGGATCAACGATTTAAAAAGTTTATGCCACAGTATTATCTTTATCAAGAAAATATGAAATGGGCTTTTGAAAATGGTTGTGAAAGCTGTAATATGGGAGGAGTAGAAGGAAGTTTACAAGATGGACTTACCAAATTTAAAGATAACTTTAATCCTCTTATTAATGAGTTTATTGGTGAATTTGATATTCCGGTAATAAAAGTATTATATCCATTTGCGAAAATAGCCTATAAACATATGAAAAAAAGATTGATGTAAAAAGGGAGTGGAAGAATGGAGAGGAAAATTCCAATAGATAGCCTAGAACAGACAAAAATACTAGCAGAGAAGCTAGCATCACTTGTAAGACCAGGTTACATAATTACTTTGACAGGTGATTTAGGTGCAGGAAAGACAACATTTACAAAGTATTTAGGAAAAGCATTAGGTGTAAAAAAAACGATCAATTCGCCAACTTTCACTATTTTAAAAGAGTATAAAGGAATCATGCCTATTTACCATATAGATGCTTATCGTTTGGAAGGAATGAGTCAAGATTTAGGGTTTGAGGATTTATTTGAGGGAGATGGCCTTTGTATTGTGGAGTGGCCATCATTTATAGAAGATTGTTTACCGACAGAACGTATCGAAATTGAAATTAAGATAGCAAAAGAAGAGCACAGAGATTTCTATATACGTACAATAGGTGATAAATATACGTCTATTGAGGAGGGGCTTGTATGAAAACATTATGTATGGACAGTGCTCATAAACATTTAGTAATTGCCTTATATAGTGATGAAACACTTGTTGCTGTATGTGAAAAAGAGGCTTGGAAAAAACAATCAGAATCTATGTTTCCAGAATTGATGAAGTTAATGGAAGAGGTCGGATGGGATAGTGATGATCTTGATCAAGTAGTCATAACGAAGGGACCTGGAAGTTATACTGGGGTTAGAATTGCAATGAGTATAGCGAAAGTATTATGTACTACCAAACATATTCCATTATATACCATCTCTACATTTCAGATGTATGCTGGCTTATGTGAACATGCACTTGTATTATTAGATGCGAGAAGTTCACGTGCATATTGCGGTATATTATCTAATGGTGTTATTTTAGAACAGTCTATTCGTACACTTGAGGATATACAAAAAAATGTATTAGAAGAAGATATGACTTTATATGGAGATATGGATTTAATTGGAAAGGAAGCTAGTAAAGAGGAGTTTGCGAAAAATTTTATGCTCGTTAAGCATGCCTGGGAGAAAGTAGAGAATATCCATACACTTGTGCCTATGTATTTAAAAGAACAAGATGCTTATAAGGTGAAGTAAATGATACGTGCGATGGAAGTAGCGGATATACAACGTGCTCTTCAAATTAATGAGGAGTGTAAGGCAAGCAATTGGCATGAACAACACTTTCATTATGAAATTGAAGAAAACGCTTTTTCTCATTTATATGTTCTTTTAGAAAACGATAGTATCATTGGGTTTATCGGTTTTTGGATTACGTTTGAACAATGTCAATTGACGAATTTAGCGATTGCGAAAAAGTGGCAAGGAAAAGGTTATAGTAAACAACTTATGCAATATATGGTGCAAGTAGCCACAAAGGCAGGTTGTGAGCATATTACCTTAGAAGTACGGGTAAGCAATCTTGTAGCACAACAATTATATACTCACTTTGATTTTTTAGAAGTAAGTAGACGTAAAGGATATTATACGGATAATCAAGAAGATGCCATCATCATGGTAAAAGCTTTGGGAGGTGAAGGAGAATGAAACATACAAAAATATTAGCGATTGAATCCAGTTGTGATGAAACAGCTGTCGCCATTGTAGAAGATGGAAAGAATATTTTATCAAGTGTAGTGGCAACACAAATTGATGTTCATAAAGAGTTTGGTGGTGTTATACCAGAAGTCGCAAGTCGTATACATGTAGAAAACATATCTATCGTTCTTGAAGAAGCATTAAAACAAGCTAATCTAAAAGTAGAAGATGTGGATGCTATTGCTGTTACGCAAGGTCCAGGATTAATGGGGTGTTTACATGTTGGGGTGCAAGCTGCTAAAACACTGGCATGGGCGTATAAAAAGCCTCTTGTCCCTGTACACCATATTAGTGGCCATATTTACGCAAATAACTTTATTACTGATCTTAAGTACCCTTTACTTGCTCTTGTCGTTTCAGGAGGACATACAGAACTTGTATATATGAAAGATGAGTGGCAGTTTGAGATTCTTGGTATGACACAAGATGATGCTATTGGTGAGGCATATGATAAAGTTGCTAGAGTATTACAGTTGCCATATCCAGGTGGTCCACAAATTGATCGTCTTGCGAAAGAAGGAAAGCCTATTTATCCATTACCAAGACCAAAGACAGAAGAGAAGTATGATTTCTCATTTAGTGGTTTAAAAAGTGGTGTATTGCAGTTTATTGATCGTTGCCAAAGAAAAGGGGAATCCTATACACCAGCTGATTTAGCCTCTTCTTTTCAAGAAACAGCTTTGCATCAACTCATAGAAAAAATGTGCTATGCACTAGATGCTTATCAACCTAAGCAATTGTTATTAGCTGGCGGAGTTGCAGCAAATTCTCGATTGCGACAATGGATACTAGAAGATATTGCCCATCGCTATAAGGAAATCGAATTTGTTGTTCCTCCTTTATCTTGTTGTACAGATAATGCAGCGATGATTGGAGCTGCAGGTTATGTTGCTTATCAACATGGGGAACGTGCTGATTTTTCGCTAACAGCTGATCCTAGTCTTGATTTACAGGTAAAAGAAAAGATATAATGGATTAGTTTAAATGATAATACATTCACGAATGTAAAAAACTATGATATACTAAATTTAGGTGGTAAAAATGTCAAATAAAAATGTACCGAGAGCGACATTACAAAGATACCCTGTCTATTTGAAAGCTCTTCGTAAATTGAAGAATTCTGGGACTGAGCGTATTATGTCAAAAGAATTGGCAAGTGTAGTAAATATTGAACCGACTACTATACGACGTGACTTTTCTTTTTTAGGAAATTTGGGGAAACAAGGATATGGTTATGATATTGATCGTTTAATTGAAATCTTTAATCAACAGTTAGGGATGGATTTTGATGAAAAAATTATTCTCGTTGGTGCAGGGAACCTTGGGCGTGCATTAATGAAATATAATAAATGGAATTATGTTGTTGGTGAAATAGCATGTGCATTTGATGTGAATCCAGATCGTCAAGGAGTACGCTTTGGTATCCCTGTACATGATATGAACGATTTAGAGAGCCAAATTCCATCAGGTTGTAGAATTGCAATTCTAGCGATTTCCTCAGATATTCAAAAAACAGTAGATCGTCTTATTGCGTGTGGAATAACTGGTATTGTCGATTTTACACATGAGCATATTCAAGTACCAAAAGGTATTGTATTAAAGAGTGTAGATGTGGTATCATCTATACAAGAACTTGTTTTTGAGACAAATTCATTAAATAAATAACGATGAGTTAGGACGAAATGAAGACCATCTTGTAAAGCGATTCTGCGATGGTGAAAGGCAGAAGAAGACCTTCATGGAGAACACCTAAGGAGTTGGACCGGAGAAAGATAAGTAGACGGTCTCGCGAAGAAAGCGTTACTTCTTATTGAGATGCATATATATTTTTTATATGAATCAGGATG
>CAZQFM010000075.1:0-5863 GCA_964592705.1 uncultured Erysipelotrichaceae bacterium | reverse complement strand
GTGGCAGAAAGAAAAACTCCATATATTGAATAGGAGAATGCTTTCTGCTTTTTTATTATGTTTAATATAAGCGATATGAATGATAGAAAGTAATTGTATTTTATTAATTTATATTGTAACATAAATAATGTAATAATATACGTTATGATATCTTCATCAATGGAAAGGATGAAGAGTATGAAAAGCGAAAAGTATTTAGCAAAACAATTATTGAATGCAGTGTGGGATGAAAATATTGAGAAAGCAAAAAGAATGATAGAGGAAGGTGCAGATCCAAATTGGATTTTTAATGGTTATCCCATTTTACTTCATGCCGTATTTACTAGAAATCAAGAAATGGTTATGATGTTAATTGAACAAGGTGCATCACAAGTTAGTGAAGCACTAGGGTTTGCCTTAGATAGAGGGATAGGAGAATTAGTTATGCCTTTGGCATTTTTAGGTATTATTCCTAAAATGGAGGAACCAAAAGCAATCTTTGGACCATATCCATCTAGGTATGCACCATTAGGATATGCTCACTATTCGCATTAGAAAGAGGTTATATGAAACGAAGTGCCAAATGTATTCGGATGTTACAATTATTAAGTGCTCGAGGGTTTATGACAAGAGAGCAGCTAGCAGATGAGCTACAGACCAATAAAAGGAATATTGTAGAGTTCAAAAAAGAGCTTGAAGAAGCAGGTTATTTGATTGAAAGTACAACAGGGAAGTATGGAGGATATCGATTACATAATAAAAGTATATTGCCTTCTTTATCTTTACATCAAGAGGAAAAGAGGGCATTAGCTGAGGCATATGAGTATATTAAATCGAAACCGGGATTTTTAAAGATGAAAGATTATGAACAAGCCATGGATAAACTGAATACACAGTTACAACAAGATAGAGATGAACAAAGGATTTATATGCAAGATCAAGATTTTGTGGTGACATCTGTCATTCAGGAAATGGTTCATATGGCTGAAATTGCAAAAAAAGAGAAAAAAGTTTTGAAAATTTTTTATAAAGGGGTAAAAGACCTAGAAGCTAAAGAAATAAGAATACATCCTTATGAAATACTACATTATAAAGATGCATATTATTGTTTAGCCTATTCATTAAAAGCTAAAGATTTTCGAAATTTTAAATTTAGTACGGAAAGAATGAAACAAGTACAAATAGAAGAAGCACATTTTACACGTGATCTTGATTTTGACTTAAAACAACATATTGGAAAGTTAGGTCTTATGAAGGAAGATATTCATGAAATTGAAGTTGAAATTTTTGATATGCAAGCTCTTTTGATATCGGAAAAAAGGATAGGGTTAGAATCAAAAAAAGAATGGATAAATGAAAATACATTGTATGTAAAGACAATAATGGAAGGTAAAATAAGTGTTCTATCATTTTTATTGTCACTAGGTAAGGAATGTCGTTTGTTATCACCCTCATATTTACAAGATGAAATGGCAGATATTATAAAAGATATGTATCAAAGATATTGTGCATAAGGATTGCATATTTCATTCACCTAGATGGATTATGTATGATATAATAAGGAAAAATGGGGTGAAAATATGTATTCTATTTTAGATGTGAAAAACTATGATCTATGTGAAAAATATTTTTGGTTCACAAAGAATAAAGATGAGCCATCTTCATCTATGATTCATTATCATGAAGATTTTATGAGTCTTTGTAAAGAGTTATTGATGATTTCCCATGCGTATGATGCAAGAGAGAGTAGTATATTGGATATAAAGCAGGTGTTAGAATCTGAAACAGCAGTTGTTCATGCATCTTTTACATATTATCATTTACAAATAACCATACCGATTATGATAAAAGGGGAAAGTGGATGGAATATTTATTTTCCATATGAAGTATGTTACCTACAGGAAGAAGAAATACAATATATTGCCGATCATGTTCATGTATTAGCTTCTTTTGCTATTCCTATAGAAGGTATTTATATCATTTATTTACAGGCAAACTATGAAAGAGATGATTCATTAGAGCTTTCACAACTTTTTAAGATTAGTGAGTATATACATAGCTCAAATGGAGGTTCTAAGAAAAAGATAAAAGATTTAGTATCTTCTTTGGATAGAGACTTATTCTCTTATCAACAGAGAATGGATACATGTATGAAAAACAAAGTAATGAAAAATAAGCACATGAATCAATGTAGAAAAGGGATGAAGTGTCCATATTATCGTACTTGTTTATCAAGTATAGAGAAGGATACTTCCATATTGCTTTTAAATTCTTGTACACATCGCTTGGAAATGTATGAAGAAGGAATCTTAGATATGAAAGATACAGATATCAATCGTATAGAAGGTACAAAATTGCAATATGCACAAATTATGGCTGCTCGATTAAATGGTATTTATTGTGATACGTATGCTATTAAAACATGGATAGATGAGTGCATTCAGTATCCTATATCTTATTTAGGCTTTACAGGAGATACTTTTACCATTCCACCATATCCTCGTATGAAACCTTATGATACACTTTGTTTTCAATATAGTTTACATATTGAAGATGCACAAGGAACACAGTTGCAACATAGGCAATTTTTAGGAACAGGTGATTGTCGAATTGCGTTTATAGAACAGCTTTTACATGATATACCAACGGAAGGAAGCATTATGGTATTTCATATGGAAGGGGCAGAAAAACTTCATTTGAAGAAATTAGCTATACAATTCCCACAATATCGAGATGCTTTATATGGACTTTGTGATCGAATAGTCGATTTATCATTACCTTTCTTTAGCGGTAGTTTATATGATAATCGTATGCGAGGACAATATTCTTTAAAAGTATTACGATCGCTATATTCTAATGAGGATTACAGTCATCTTCCTATTTCCAATGCTTTTGAAGCAGTTAAGAAATGGAGAAGATTAGAAGCTTTAAATGGAATAGAAAAAGAGCAAATGAAGAAAGAGTTATATGCATATGGTAAAATGGATACATATACGAAATATAATTTATTTCATGCTATAAAGGATATTGTAAAGGAAAAGGAAAAATATCATTATACGTATATCGTGTAAATGCATATTCCTATATAGATTGGGATTGACAAAGAGAGTACGTATTAGATATACTAGTATCATAAAAGCGATGATTCAGAGTAGTATATTGTGGATATTTGATAGAGAGCTGATGGTTGGTGGAAATCAGTAGTAAAGACAATAGAACTTGCTGAGGAGCTGATAATGTAAATTATACGTCTACTTCGCGTTAAGAAGAAATGAAGTGCATATAATTTGTTATATGAACTAAGGTGGTACCGCGTTATGAATGACGTCCTTAGATAAGGACGTTTTTTTATGTTTGAAAGGAGATTTTTATGAGTTATCAACATCAGAAAATAGAGAAAAAATGGCAGGATTATTGGTTGAAAAATAAAACATTTGCATGTGATACATGGGACTTTAAAAAGCCTAAGTGTTATGTTTTGGATATGTTTCCTTATCCAAGTTGTAATGGTCTTCATGTAGGGCATCCAGAAGGATATACAGCTACAGATGTTTTATCTAGAATGAAGAGACTGCAAGGTTTTAATGTCTTGCACCCGATGGGATGGGATGCTTTTGGACTTCCAGCTGAGCAATTTGCGTTGGATACAGGAAATCATACAGCAGAATTTACAAAGAAAAATATCGATCATTTTCGTTATCAAATTCAATCACTAGGTTTTTCTTATGATTGGGATCGTGAGATTTCTACAACGGATGCGAATTATTATAAATGGACACAGTGGATTTTCTTAAAACTTTATGAAAAAGGATTAGCTTATGTAGATGAAATACCAGTGAATTGGTGTCCTGCATTAGGAACAGTACTTGCTAATGAAGAAGTAAAAGATGGGAAAAGTGAGCGTGGAGGACATCCCGTTATTCGTCGTCCGATGCGTCAATGGGTATTGAAAATTACAGCTTATGCAGAAAGATTACTAGAAGATTTAGAATTATGTTCTTGGCCATCTTCTACTAAAGAGATGCAAATTAACTGGATAGGGAAATCGGTTGGGGCAAATGTTATATTTAAAGTAAAAGATAGCAACAAGGAGTTTACAGTATTTACAACTCGTTGTGATACACTATTTGGGGCAACATATTGTGTTATGGCACCAGAACATCCATTTGTGGATGAAATTACAACTTCCTCTCAAAAAGAGGCAGTAGCTGCTTATAAAAAAGAATGTGAAACAAAATCAGATCTAGAACGTACAGAACTAAATAAAAATAAAACGGGTGTATTTACTGGTGCATATGCCATAAATCCAGTGAATGGAAAAGCAATTCCTATTTGGATTAGTGATTATGTACTAGCAAGCTATGGGGCAGGTGCTATTATGGCTGTACCAGCACATGATACCAGAGATTATGAATTTGCGAAGAAATACGATCTTGAAATCATACCTGTTATAGAAGGTGGAGACATTGAAAAAGAAGCTTATACGGAAGATGGTCTACATATTCACTCAGACTTTTTGAATGGTCTAAATAAACAAGAAGCGATTGATAGGATGATTGAGTGGTTAGAAACAAATAAGTGTGGAGAAGCGAAAACAACCTATAAATTACGAGATTGGTTATTTTCAAGACAGCGTTATTGGGGAGAACCAATTCCTATTATTCATATGGAAGATGGGACTACACGTTGTGTAGAATTAAATGAACTTCCTTTAGAATTACCACAAACAACAAATTTCAAACCTACAGGGGACGGGGAGTCACCACTTGCTCATTGTGATGATTTTATGAATGTTGAAATCGATGGTGTAAAAGGAAGAAGAGAGACAAATACAATGCCACAGTGGGCAGGTTCTTGTTGGTATTATTTACGTTATTTAGATCCACATAATGAAAATGAAATAGCAGCGGAAGAATTGTTGAAACATTGGCTACCAGTTGATTTATATGTTGGTGGAGCAGAACATGCTGTTTTACACTTATTGTATGCAAGATTTTGGCATAAAGTTTTATATGATTGTGGAGTAGTACCTACTAAAGAACCATTCCAAAAATTATTTCATCAAGGAATGATTCTTGGAGAAAATCATGAGAAGATGTCTAAGTCTAGAGGTAATGTTGTGAATCCTGATGATATCGTAGTATCTCATGGAGCTGATACATTACGTGTATATGAAATGTTTATGGGACCTCTAGAAGCTTCTTTACCTTGGAATGCAAGTGGTTTAGATGGTGCTAGAAAATGGTTAGATCGTGTATATCGTTTATATACAGAATATGATAAGTTTACGATCGAAAATGATGGTTCTTTAGATAAAATTTACCATGCAACAGTTAAGAAAGTAACAAATGATATTGAAACGTTAAATCTGAATACAGCGATTTCACAAATGATGGTGTTTATTAATGAATGTTATAAAGCAGATACCATTTATGTAGAATATGCGAAAGGATTTGTACAACTATTATCTTGTTTTGCCCCTCATCTTGGAGAAGAGTTATGGGAAATGGTATTCAAGAAAGATGAATCTATTGCTTATGAACCATGGCCTAGCTATGATGAAAGTAAACTTGTAGAAGATGAAATTGATATCATTGTACAAGTGAATGGAAAACTTCGTGGTAAGTTTAAAGTAGTACTTGATACAAGTGAAGATAAGATAAAAGAAGAAGCAATGAAGCTATCTGCTGTACAATCTCAAATAGAAGGGAAAACGATTCGCAAGGTTATTTTTATAAAAGGTAAATTAGTGAATATTGTAGTTGGTTAAAGAAAGATATAGTATGTTTGGAATATTTGCACACGAATAGAATGTTATGGTATACTAAAATTGGAAAATTTGGAAGGTGATGAGGAAAGCCCCAAAGGCGCTTGTAATATTAGA
>CAZQFM010000074.1:0-5890 GCA_964592705.1 uncultured Erysipelotrichaceae bacterium | reverse complement strand
TCCCTTCTTTGAATGATGTCTTCATGTCACAATATAAAATCAGATTTGAATATAGAAATGTAGTATCTCCTTCGATTTCCACTGCTGATTCAATCGTCCCTATTTGTAAATCCGATAGCTCTATTGTAATAGCATAATCTTTTTTTAATAGATTCTGCGATATTAACGTTTTTTGTGTAATAATTTCATTCTTAACTATATCGTCCTCTTGTTGGATATAATGTGTGATTCCTTCATTATAGCTATTTTCGAATGTGACAATATATCGCCTTTCTTCATACAAAACTTCACAAACAATAAGGTCACTGTTTTCGTATATTCCATACTTCATTTTTATATCAAATACATATGTTGCATACCAAGCACTCAACTCTTCAAATGAAATTGTCTTACTTTTATAATCTTCTATCTTCCCCTTTACATGACTACTATCTTTAAACTCTCCCCTTTTCTTACCGGAATTTGTAAATATTTTATTTAATTTCTGATACAACATTTTCTCTATAGTAGACTCATACTCTATCATGCACTCATCACTTACTACTAACAAATTGGTTTCACAATTTAAAACATGTATAATCAACTTTTCTATTTTTATCATAATCATTCCTCTTCTATTATAAAAATTATTATAAATCAATTATACCTTTATGAACAGTATAATTTCATAAAGACTATATAAAATCGACCTTTCTATAATAGTTTTAGGTATTTTGTAACAGCACCATAACAAACATAATACTTAATAAAATATTATATTATGTCACATTATAATAACGATAAATAAACTCTATCGATCAACTAGAATGATAAAAAATAATGGCCTAAACTCCATTAAAATGAAGACCTTATTTCTAAGTTAACATATATGCAACTCTTCTTCGCAAATCCTATTGACCTTTATATTACTTTTAAAATCTAAATTCCTATCATATTCAACATATTAGAAAAAGAGATACCCTTCATGAGGGTACCACTTTATCAACTACCTATTATAAGTATAGAAAAATAACCTTATACTTACAATTCTGATAATTTTTCATTCATATATTCACGAAATGCAAACTCTTCATTATCTTGCATACCTACAAAGTAAACAATATCAATATCATCATTATTAAAAAGATAAAGCTCATTGGGATTTATGATTCCTTGAGGATATAAGCAGGCACAATAATCATAAGTCTGCTGATTCTCTTCATATACTTGAACTCTTCCACAAATCATCAATTTCTTATTTCCATTTTCTAAAGTAACAATAGAACCTAATGGTAAAAACTTTTTCATATGATCACCTCTTTACATAAATTAATAACTAATTTTAATCGATAAATCCAATCCAAACAAATTACTAAATTTCCCTCCTATTTCTATGCTATTTGATTCTTTTTTAAACTTCGCACCTACACCTATAGCTCCTACTTCTAACCCAATTGATCCTTCAATCGTAAATCCAAAAATAGATATCGCACCTTTTGCCTTTCCTTTAACAGCTGCAAACCCACATTCGGCACCTAAGTTTATTTCATCTTTAGAAACTAATCCTTTTACCTGTGCAGATGCCATTCCTACTCCTATATCTAGATCACCCGATAAATTCACACTCTTTTTATTGAAAGTTCCATTTAGTGTACTATTTAGTAGCGATGCCTTAGTCTCTAACTCTATATCAACATATGGATCAAATTTTTTATTATTAAATATACTGGAAGAAGCTTTTCCTTGTACAATTGCTGATCCTAATGAAAAAGAGGAATGAAAGTTAAAATGATTATATTTTTTATAAAAGGCATTTTGAAATACATAAAAATTACCTGCTCCTATTAAACTAGCATCAATCATAAGTCCTTTTTTAAGTGTAAAATCAGTATTGAAATCTTTATCAAATAAAAATGATGAGTGAAAAAATTTATTATTTGATTCATCTTTCGATGTTCTTGTAAGATCATATTCTTGATATCCCTCTTGAATTTGCTTATTTAAAAGAGTTTCAATATCAGAATAGCTTTTAATGGACTGATTAATAAAGGAATGTAATTTACTAATATCTTGTAGAATTGAAAAAACCTCATTATGTAACCGAAATACATTCGAATGTACAATCCCATGGTGATAAACAATACTTGAAGACTCTAAACTTCTAATATCAGAAATAACTTTTTGTAAGATGTCACAACTATGTAGTATCTTATTGGCTTGCTCAGAAATAGGTGCAGTTTGAAATAGTAACTTAACGATATAGTAAGTTTTGGTGAGCTAAGATGTCTGGGTATAAATTACTACACAACCTTATTTGTACCTGTATTCGATTCATTGTTTTTTGTAATGCTTCTGATAAATACTTTACTTCTTCACTGTACCAACTTTGTATTATTTCTTCACTACAATTTTTCAATATGGATAGCGTAGACCTTAATTGTTCTTCTATTAATAAGATTAAATCTAAAGGATTGTTTTGATTGTTCAATTTCATACTCCTCACTCAAAATTAGATATTTGACGCTTAATTTTCATTTCTGTATCTTCGTATGTTGTAACTGTGATATCTAAAAATTTAGCATAAGCCTCAATAACCTCCTTATGATTTTCTATGATAGGTATCATACTACTAAATTGAGTACGAATCGCTTGAGCTGCTGGACTTTGCCAAAGAGAATCTAAATCATTCATCTGCTTTACAATCTGTTGCATATAAAGATTTAACTGCTCATTAATCGTTCTTATAGACATAGCCGTCTTGCTAAGTCCATCTAATGAAATTTGAATTTGTTCCATAGTTTCCTCTTTCTATCCAATTAATCGTTTTGCTTGCAACATTCTTTCTTCTTGAGTAGCTTTATATGCATTTGCACTAAATCGTAGAAACGAAACATACTGTTGCATGATTTTATTTATTTTTACAAAATCATTTGAAAAACTTTTTATTTGATCTACATAAGCTATATGATCTTTTCCACTCCAAACACTTTGCATTTGATCTACTATGTTATAAAGCTGCTGATAACCTTTTTCATATTCTAAACTTTGCTGCTCAATATTTGTAGCACATTGTTCTAATAATGATGGATCCACCATAATTGTTATACTCATAGCATCCTCCTTCTATAACATAAATAAACAAGTACCATTTCTTATTCCACAATGTAATAAAATTTGTTTAAAATCTAATGCTTGTCCTGTATCACCATTATAAATATGTAAAAAACTTAAATCTGTATTCTTAAAAAAATTATGTTCTTTATACATAGCTAAAATCGCCATTTTAACATCTATAACTTTACATTGAAGCGGTAAATAAAAGTCATTCCTAAGCTGCGCCGCAGGAATATATACCTCCACCAATACCTTTGCATTCTCCACTCCTTCCTATACCTCCCTTTACTTTATTGTCATTTGAGAATGTAATAACTTCTCAATCTCATCTTTCATAATACTATTAACTTGAAATTCATAAATTTTATCTTGTTTATACATCCCTCTACCTGGGCATTCTGAAAGTCTTAATAATTGTGTCGTTTGAAAGATAGTACGATACTCATTTTGATCTTGTAATTGTAATGCATAATATCTATTTACATATTGAGAAATGCGATATGAAATTTCTGCATGCGCATTTGCCGTAAGAATAATAGAAACACCAACTTTACTTCCTTCCCTCATGAAATACATGAGCTCTAACTCTAAATCACTATAGTACTCTTTCAGCAATGCATAATTATGAATAAGGAGTAAAATCATAGGAAACTCTTGACTATGTTTTCGTTGCATAATAATTTGCTTTATCTTGTTAAAAAATTTTCGAATTTTCTCTTCTTCATATGCAAAAATAATATCTACAATTTGTTTAGCTTGTTGAAAACTTGCTAAACTTTCATTCTCAAAATCAATAATATAAATTTGTAAGTCTTCATTAGAATAGTTAGCTAAATATTCATACAAGAGAGCAACTAAAAACATCGTCTTACTACTAGCTTCATTACCTAAAAGAACCATTCGCTTATCCTCTAATATAGAAATCGAAAAATTCTGGTAACATTGTCCTTCAATATCATCTACCTTTCCAATAACAGCTATCAATCGCTTATGTTCATCTTTGCTGTAACAAATATTTTCACGATCAATACGCTCTGGTAAACAAGGCATCCATATTCCCTTTCTTTCAATTCCTTTCTTTCTCGATACTTCCATAATATGATCTACAATACGTTGTAGTTGTGTATCTTCCTTTAAAGGGTGCATAACAGAATAATCATTATATTCATAAATACGATTACCTCTAGAGTCAATAGCACATATTTTCTTATCCTCTAGTCCTTTTCCTTGATTAAAGTATGGCGCTTTTGCCCATGCAGATTGCCCTTTTAAAAATACTTCATTATATCCTACTTGAAAATAAAAACTACCTGTTTTTTGAAGGTAAATAGCATCTTCACTTTTGATCATATCTATACTATCTGATCTATCCGCAACCTTTAAACAAATTCGAAAACGAGTATTACTCCAAATTTGTTCATCTACAACTCCAGTCGGTTTTTGTGTTGCTAAAATTAAGTGTACTCCTAAACTTCTACCTATTCTAGAAGCAGATATTAATTGCTCCATGAATTGTGGTTGTTGTCTTTTTAACTCTGCAAATTCATCACATACAATTAAAAGATGTGGGATTGCTTCTTTCACTAACCCTTTTTGATACAAAGAATGATATTGATAAATATCAATTTCTCTCAAACCTAAAGAGAAAGCTGTCTCCTGAAATATTCTTTGTCTACGAATAATTTCACATTCAATAGATTTTAAATAGCGATATATTTCTCCTCCATCTAAATTAGTAATAATTCCTTTTATATGAGGTAAATCAGACAATGATAGGGATGTTCCCCCACCTTTGTAATCAATCAAAATGATACCTATAAAATCTGGGTGATAATTAATACATAGAGACAATAAATATGTAATAATACATTCACTTTTCCCTGATCCTGTCATTCCTGCAAATAAACCATGTGGGCCATGTACCCGCTCATGTAAATCAAGATAAATAATTTCTACATTTTAGTCTATTCCTAATGGAGTCTTTAAACTACAATTATCAAAAGAATGCCATCTATCTAAAACATCTAGCTGTTCAACGGTATCAACACTAAATAATGCTAAAAGTGAAATATATTCAGAAACCTCATTTTGACTTTTCTCTAGTTTTAAATTAGCTAGCATCCTACTAGCTTCATAGAGTTCCAGCTTCTCTAAATATTCTACTTGAAATGTCAATGGATTAGACTCTCCTTGTTTTATAAGAGTACCTATCTTATTTTCTAGTTTAAGAACGCTAGATACACGACTATCTATTTGATGATAAGAATCTGCAACCTGAAAATAACTAAAACCTTGATATTGATTGCTATTCAAAATAGCATCTACGATTTCCAACTTGATATCCTGCGTAAAATTAACAAAAATAAAGTGTGATGAAATGTTCTGATTTTCTCTTTGCTTATTAAATATTTCTATGAAATGTGTACTCATTTTTAACGCATGTTTAGGACCTTTTATTATGAAACGATCCAGCCATTCATAACTTGTAATATGTGGCAACCATCTTAACTTATATGTTTCTTCATCATATTCATTGATTATTAAAATGATATTCAAATCAGTATATTTATATAATACACAAAGTTGTAATAATAAAGAATACATATAACTATTCGAATGATTTCCTACAATACCAATTTTCCAAAATTGCTGAAGTGACAATAGGATGGGACTATTCTCTTGATTATATATACTTTCCTTTATTTGTTTCAGTTCATTTGCGACATTATCTTGATTATATACAAGTGTATTTTTTGGAAAGTGTACTGCTAAATTCATTTTTACATTTCCTGTACCT
>CAZQFM010000073.1:0-6043 GCA_964592705.1 uncultured Erysipelotrichaceae bacterium | reverse complement strand
TCATACAAATAGATGAATAAGTAATTATTATATTGACTATTTAGCGGTGCTTGTGTATAATGGGTACGTTAGACAACGAGGTGATACTTTTGAAATGGTCAAGAGCGGATTTATTACAGAGTTTGAATGAAACTATTTCATTTCATGAGAGGATTTCTTTTCAGCCTGAAGTATTCGCTAAAATGAATCAAATCAAAGGGTTACGAGATGTTACGGTGTCAGGAAATGTACATTACGATACTTCTGAAGAAAAAGTCTTTATCGATCTTTCGATTGAAGGTGTGATGATTGTTCCATGTTCTATTACACTAGAGGATGTAGAATATGAATTTCAAACGAATTCTTTAGAGGTGTTCTCTTTCGAAAAGCTTGAAGATGAGGATGTTCATGAAACAAAAGGTGATGTCGTAGAATTAATGCCGGTAGTCTTTCAATTGATATTGATGGAGGTTCCGTTGAAGGTTGTAAAACCAGGTGTTCATCATTATCCTAAAGGTGAAGGATGGGAAGTTGTCAAAGAGGAAGACTATACGAAAGCCAAAAGCAGAGAAATAGATCCTCGTTTAGCAAAGTTGAAGGAATTTAAAGTAGAAGAATAAACAGGAGGTGCTAACATGGCTGTTCAACAAAGACGTAATTCAAAAACAAGAAAAGCAAAACGTAGAACTCATTATAAATTAGCTGCACCGACATTGACAAAATGTCAAGCTTGTGGTGAGTACAAAAGACCTCACAGAATGTGTGAATGTGGTCAATATAACGGAAAAATCGTTGTAGAAAACTAATGAGTGTGAAAAAAGGGTATATGCCCTTTTTTTTTATTTTTGTTATGTATGAGGAACTTCGTCATGATATGCGAAACAAATATTGAAAAAGCATTGAATAAATAGGAAAAAAGTGGTATAGTAATCATAGATACTTCAAATGGAGTGGGTAATGCCCACTCCTTCATTATGTAAAAGGAGAATATGATGGATCAGTTGACAAAAATAAAAGAGATGATTGCTCCGATAGTAGAGGAGGCTTCTATTATTTTATATGATGTATGCTGGAGAAATGAAGGAAAAACAAGAATTCTAGAAGTTTCGATTATGCGCGAAGATGGAAGTATGGATATTGATACTTGTTGTGACATTTCAGAGAGAATATCTTTAAAGCTCGATGCTGAAGATGTGATTACTTCTGAATATTTTTTAGAAGTATGTTCACCTGGGGCAGAGAGAGAATTAAGAAATAAAGAAGAAATAGAAGCTGCTGTAGGAGAGTTTGTATATATAAAGCTTAAAAATCCTAAAGCAGGTTTAGATGAAGTAAAAGGTACTTTACAAAAGATAGAAAACGATACGATATATATTGAATATATGTTAAAAGCAGTTCGAAAGAAGACAGAAATCATGTTAGACAATATATCATATATTCGTTTATCAGTAAAAATATAGGAAAGGAATTAAGAATATGAATTTGAAGGATTTTATGACTGCTATGCAGGCAATTGAAAGTGATCGGAAATTATCAAAAGAAATTGTTGTTGAAGCTTTACAGGAAGCATTATCAAAAGCATTTCGTAAACATATTGAGATACCTGATGCTTTAGTTCGTGTAGATATTAATAATACTACAGGAGAAATTAAAGTATATCAGGAAAGAACAGTTGTAGAGACAGTAGAGGATGATGAATTAGAAATCTCTTTAGAAGATGCGAAAAAGATTAAAGAAACTTATGCATTAGGAGATCTTGTTGGTAGTGAAGTAAGTATTGCTGAGTTGGGTAGAGCTGCTGTTATCTTAGCGAAGAATGTTATGAAACAAAAAATTCGTGAGGCTGAGAAGCAAGCTGTTTATGATGAGTACTGTGATAAGGAAGAAGAAATGATAACAGGAATTATTGAATCTGTTGAGGAAAAGTTTGTTATCGTTAATATCGGAAAAACACTTGCCTTGTTACCTAAGAATCAACAGATACCTGGTGAAAAGTATAAAGATGGGCAGCATATTCGTGTTGTGATATCAGAAGTTAACCGAGAAACAAAAGGTGCACAAGTTGTTGTATCGCGTGGAACGGCAACTCTTGTTAAGCGATTATTTGAAAAAGAGGTTCCGGAGATTTATCAAGGGATTATCGAAATTAAAGCTATTGCTCGTGATGCTGGTGAACGTACAAAGATGGCTGTGTATTCTCACAATGAAAATATTGATCCTATCGGGGCTTGTATTGGACCAAGAGGGCAACGTGTACAAGTGATTATTGATGAACTTGGTGGAGAGAAAATTGATATCTTTGAATGGAGTGAGGATGTTACAGAACTAATTAAAAATGCATTAGCTCCAGCTGATGTGTTAGCTGTTATTCCTAATACAGAGCGTAAGAATGGCTTAACGGTTGTTGTAAATGATGCGCAATTAAGTTTAGCAATCGGAAAGAAGGGGAAAAATGCTCGATTAGCTGTGAAACTAACAGGAAGTAAGATTGATATTAAATCGGAAAGTGATATGGAACAAGCAGGTATTCAATGGAAAGAGATTGCACTAAAACAAAGAGAAGAATATTTAGCGAAACAAGAAGAAGAGCATCAAAAAGCACAACAAGCGTTATTTGAGGAAACGAACAAGCCACAAGAAGTAGAATCGATTGCAGATGCTGATTTCCATTATAGTGATTTAGAAGAGGTAATCGACAGTGTGGAAGATGTTGTGGAAGAGCAAGAAGCTCCAGTAGTAGAAAGTCAAGTAGTAGAATATGTGGAAGAAGAGGAAAGTGACTTTGAAAAGGCTGCTAGAATTGCAAAAGAAAAACAAAAGGTAGAAGGAATCAACATTAAAGAAAAACAAGAGTATGTATCAAAATTTGAGACTTTTGCAGATAGTTCTTCTAAGCAAGAAGAAAAGGCTAGTAAATCAAAATATAAAAAGTATGATGAAAAAGAAGAACCTCGTAGAAAAGCTACTTTTGATTTAAGTAAGAAAGATTATGAAATGAAACCAATTTATTCACAAGAAGAATTAGATGAAATTGCTCGTCAAGAAGCTGAAGAGGCTGAGAATGATTGGATTAATGATGATATTGATTTTGATGAGTATGATGAATATTACGAAGAGTAGTTTTAGGAGGTGGCTAGATGAAGAAGATACCTATGCGTAAATGTGTCGCAACACAAGAGCAACTACCTAAAAAAGAGCTTATTCGTATTGTGCGTACCCCTCAACAAACGATTGAAATTGATGTAACTGGAAAAATGAATGGTCGAGGTGCTTATCTAAAAAAAAGTGTAGAAGCAGTTGAAATAGCGAAAAAAAGAAAAGCACTTGCGAGATCATTAGAGTGTGAAATTGATGATAGTGTGTATGAACGTTTGAAAGAGATGTTTATAAATGAGTAATCTAAATGGTTTATTAGGCTTAGCTGTACGTGCCCGAAAGATAGCTAGTGGTGATTCCGTGTTGAAAAGTATACAAAATAAAAATGCTAAATTAGTATTAATATGTGAAGATACAGGGAATAACACGAAGAAAAAAATAGTTGATAAATGTACATACTATAAAGTGCCTTATGAATTTATTGATTCTGTTGTATTAAACCAGGCAATTGGTGAATATAACAAAAAAGCAGTTGCAATATTAGATGAGGGCTTTGCGAAAAAACTTCAGACTTGCTTGAAAGGCTAGGTGATACTATGGCAAGACAACAAAAAAAAGGAAATAAGAAACCTAATAATAAAGTTAAAAATTTTAATAATACGCCTAAAAAAGTACGTGAAGAAGTGAGAGAGATCACTTATCATGGACCGTTAAGTGTTGGTGAACTTGCAGAGAAACTAAATCGTAATGCTAGTGAGATTATTAAACTTCTATTTATGATGGGAACGATGGTAACGATTAATTCAACTCTAGATGATGAGAATATTGAACTTGTATGTATGGAGTTTAATGTAGAATGCCATAAAGAAATTATTGTAGAAGAAAGTGACTTTGAGGAACAGATGAATGAAGAGGAAGATCCTTCTTTATTACAGGAAAGACCTCCTGTTGTAACGATTATGGGACATGTAGATCATGGGAAGACAACCCTTCTTGATACAATACGTAAAACGAATGTTACACAAGGAGAGTTTGGTGGAATTACACAACATATTGGAGCTTATCAAGTATCTGTAAAAGGTAAGAAAGTTACTTTCTTGGACACACCAGGGCATGAGGCATTTACTGCTATGCGTGCACGTGGGGCAAAGGTTACTGATGTTGTCATTATCGTGGTAGCTGCTGATGATGGAGTTATGCCACAAACAAAAGAAGCTATTGATCATGCGAAAGCAGCGGGAGTTCCTGTTATTGTAGCTGTTAATAAAATAGATAAGGCAGAAGCTAATCTAGACCGAATTATGGGTGAGATGAGTGATTTAGGTATGATGCCAGAAGAATGGGGTGGAGATACTATTTTCACAAAAGTTTCTGCGAAGTTTGGAGATGGTGTTCCAGAATTATTGGAGACTGTATTAATTCTTAGTGAGGTAGAAGGTTTTAAAGCAAACCCTAATAAAATGGCTGCAGGTACAGTAATTGAAGCGAAATTAGATAAAGGAAGAGGTCCTGTAACTACATTGCTTGTACAAAGTGGTACTTTACGTGCTGGTGATGCTGTTGTAGTTGGTACTGCCTTTGGTAGAGTACGTAAAATGGTGGATGATCGTGGAAGAGAGTTAAAAGAAGCGGGTCCATCAATGCCAGTTGAAATTATTGGATTGAATGATGTTCCTATCGCTGGTGATGTATTTAAAGCTTTTGATTCTGAGAAAAAAGCTCGTCAAATGGCTGAAACACGTTTGAATAAACGAATTGATCAAGAACGTAATGCATCCTCTGCAATGTCTTTAGATGATTTAGCTCGTCAAATTGAACAAGGGGATATGCAAGATATTAATGTTATTATTAAAGCGGATGTACAAGGGTCTGCAGAGGCTGTAAAAGCAAGTATGGAAAAGATTAGTGTAGAGGGTGTTAAAGTTAACGTTATACGTTCTACTGCAGGTGCTATTACAGAATCTGATATTATGCTTGCAAGTGCATCAAAAGCTATGATTTATGGGTTTAATGTACGACCTAGCGCAATGGTACGTAAGAAAGCTGATGAAGAAGGAATTGAAATAAGACTTCACAATATTATTTATAAAGCATTAGAAGAAATGGAAAATGCCATGAAAGGAATGCTTGCACCTGTATATGAAGAAGTAATTATTGGACAGGCAAGTGTACGTCAATTATATAAAGTGTCTAAAATTGGTACAATTGCAGGTTGTATGGTTACAGATGGTGTCTTAAAAGCAGAATGTGGTGTACGTTTAATCCGTGATGGTGTTGTTGTATATACTGGTAAATTAAATTCTTTACGTCGTTTCCAAAATGATGTAAAAGAAGTTGGAAATGGCTTTGATTGTGGATTAACGATAGAAAACTTCAATGATTTAAAAGTAGATGATATTATTGAAGCGTATGAAGATCAACAAGTAGAAGTAAAATAATATAGGTGATTATATGAGTATAAAAGCAGATAAAGTTGCAGGTATTCTTCAGAAAGAAATTTCTGAAATTATCCAATTTTCATTAAAAAATCCTAAATTAGGCTTTGTGACAATTACCGATGTAAGAGTAACGAATGATTTATCAATAGCTAAAATATATGTATCCTTTTTAGGGCAACAAGCTAGAAAAGATGCAGGTATGAGAGTATTAGAAAAATCAAAAGGTTTCTTACGTACAGAATTAGCGAAGCGTATGCACATGCGAAAAGTTCCAGATTTAATCTTTTTACATGATGATTCTTTGGAAAATGGAAATAAGATAGAGAAGATATTACAAGATATACGTCAAAAAGGGTGATTATATTTCACTCTTTTTTTATTAGAAAAATGAACAGAAAAAAACCGGGATTTAACCGGATTTTTTTATATCATTTTAATAGTTAGTTCATGCGAGATATTATTTTTTCTTTTATGAATGTCATTTTACCACCAATGATATATAAGATATTCATAAGGAAAGGGATGGAAAT
>CAZQFM010000072.1:0-6120 GCA_964592705.1 uncultured Erysipelotrichaceae bacterium | reverse complement strand
TACTATTTACTTTATTAGGTGCTTTAGGTGTGGTATTACCGATCTTACCAACAACTCCTTTTCTACTATTAGCAGCTTTTTTCTTTGCACGAGGTTCCAAGCGTTTTCATGATTGGTTTGTACAAACCAAGTTATATAAAGAACATTTAGAAACTTTTGTGACCAATCGTTCGTTGACATTAAAAACCAAAGTTTGTACGCTTTCTTTTGCTTCCTTCATGTTAATGCTTCCTTTATTTCTAAGAGATAATATTTATATCAAAGGCTTTATTTTATGTATCATCCTATTTAAATACTATTACTTTTTAACCCGTATAAAAACAATAAAAGAAGCTTAGAAATCTTTGTGATTTCTAAGCTATTTTATATACCAGTATGCATTTCCATCACTAGACTCTTTTCCACTAATAGGATCTACATATTTTACTTCTATATTATTGGAAGGCTGATACCATATACTTTCTTTATTTTTATATAAATTGCTAAAGAGTTGCTTATATATTCTTTTTCCAACTTCAAAATATTCTTGGTCTAAAAAACGATTATCATCGAACCCATTCCATATACCAATGGTGTATTCAGGATTGAAGCCTACCACAAGAGCATCCCAGTCACTAGTCCCAGATTTTACTCCTGTTGTGAATTCTGGGACATTTCCCATCATTGTAGGGTACGAACTAGTGATATTTTTTAAATCATAAGAACTTGTTAACATCTGATTTAAAACAAGTGTCTCATCTCTTTTTAATAATCTCTTAGGTTCTACTTTTCTTTCATATACAATTTTATTTGCATCTACAATTTTAGAAATAAAGGCAGGTTCAGTATACAAACCTTCACTTGCAAATGTATTGTATATTTTGGCAAGTTCAACAATAGACATATTTACGGTTCCTAGTGCTTCACTAGGGTTTGGTTTTGATTGTGTAATACCAAAATCAAGCAAGGCATTATGAAGGGTATTTTCACCAAGGAAGAGATGGGTTTTTACGGCATAAATATTATCAGAAACCGAAATAGCATTAATCATCGAAATTTCCTTGTTTGGATATTTGTGTAGATAATTTGCTGGGGCATAATCTGTATATTCATCAATCTTAAAAGTAGTAGCTTGTGAAATAAAGGTTGAAGAAGGTGTAAATCCTTGTTGTAGTGCTGTATAGTATAATAATGGTTTAATCGTACTGGCAACTTGTCGTTGAGAATATAAGGCACGATTGTATTGTGAAATAGTATAGTCTTTTCCACCTACAATAGCCATTATATTCCCTGTAAAAGGTTGTATGACAACAGCAGCTACTTCTAATTCATTATTAACGGACATATTGGCTTGTATAGCATCTTGTAGTTTCGATTGTACATTAGGATCATAATACGTATATATATGTAATTCATGTTCTGTATTAATATTTGACATATTTTTTAACTCTTGAATAACAGAGGCAATATAGTATTCTTCGATACCTGTAGATGTACTTTTCTCTCGACTAGATAGTTTAATTTCTTGATTGATTGCTATTGCTTTTTCATCTTCGCTTATCACTTTATTATTAACTAAAACAGAGAGAATAAGCTCTTGTCTATTTTTAGCATTTTCCATTGATAAAAAGGGAGAATAGATAGAAGGTCCATTGGGAATTCCAATAAGCATAGCTAATTCTGCGTTAGTGAGTTGATCCATTGTTTTTTCAAAAAAGTAATTCGCAGCACTTTTAACACCATATACACCATGACCAAAATATAAAGTATTTAAATAACCTTCTAAAATTTCTTCTTTACTATATTGCATTTCTAAACGAGCAGCATAAAAGAATTCTTCTATTTTTCGCGTAATTGTCTGTTCATTCGTTAGAAATAAGTTTTTGGCATATTGTTGGGTTATCGTACTACCACCTTGTAAGATTCCACCCTTTGTAAGATTGTTAGCTAACGCTTTTACCATCCGGATCGGGTCAAATCCAGCATGATAGTAAAAACGTTTATCTTCAACACTGACAAATGCATCTTGTACATGTTGTGGGATTTCATCTAAAGGGGTCCACTCCATATTCTTTTTAAAGTTACTTTCATAAAAAATATTTCCATCTACATCATACAATGTGATACTTTCTCTTTGTTTATCTAAAGCAAGGGGATGAAAAGCTGCATATGTATAGATACCAATAAGGACACTCAAGCCGATAAATATGAGTATTAATGTTCCCTTCATAAGTTTTCTCATAACTTCACCTCTTAGTTGTTAGTTTTGGCGTAATAGCCTTTTTTAAACATATAAAAGAGTGAGGTTACTAAAAAGTTGAAGGTATAAGAATAGAAACCAGATAGAAAACGATGATTTTTTTAAATAACACTTGCAGGAAAAAAAAACTCTGTTATAATGTCACATGATAGTGGTGAAATGATGAAGAAATATGTAACAGTAAAACAAAAACATCGATTGACAAAAGAAAGAAACCTCCTATTTCAGGGGAGTGCAGATATAGATAAAGATGCACATTGTTTGTGCATAAAGTATATGGAACAAGATAGCCATACACACGTGGATATATATGCATATGAGCAAGAACTGAAACTATGTAGAATAGGAGAAGCGAAAACGAGATTACATTTCATTACAGGAAAAAAAACGTTATGTAGTATAGAAAGTGAATATGGAGTTATTGATTTACATATTTATACACATAAGTATATAAGAAAGGATAATGTAATAGCGATTGAATATGATATTGTACATGATGATGTTGTAACAGATGGCTTTTATATTATTTGGAATATAGAGGAGGGTTCATGTGAATCAGATTGAATTAAATTTAAAACAAGTAATCCAACAAGCAGTTTTAGAAAGTTTTGGATTAGAGATACCAATGGATGAAATTGTCATTGAAATTCCAAAAGATCAATCACATGGTGATTATTCTACTAATACAGCTATGCGACTTAGCAAACAGCTAAAGAAAAATCCTAGAGAAATAGCATTAGCATTAGTAGAGTCAATGAAGAAAGAAGAAGCTGATATTGAACGTTGTGACATAGCTGGTCCTGGATTTATTAATTTTACTATTAAGTCCACATCATTAGCAAATGTGATTGCATGTGTATTACAAGCTCAAGATCGTTATGGATATAATGATTCTGGTAAGGGCATAAAAATAAATGTAGAGTATGTATCTGCCAACCCTACAGGAGATTTACACCTTGGACATGCAAGAGGTGCTGCTTGGGGTGATAGTGTTACTCGACTTTTAAATGCCAGTGGTTATGATGTATGTCGTGAATTTTATGTGAATGATGCAGGGAATCAAGTATTGAATCTTGCACATTCTTTAATTGCTCGCTATCACCAAGTATTTGGTATTGAAAAAGAAATGCCTGAAGATGGATATTATGGAAAAGATGTTATTGGTATTGCGAAACAAATGGCAGATTTATATGGTGACCAATATATTCATGATGACTCAGAAGAAACTTTTCTCTTTTTTAAAAAAGAAGGAATTCGTTTGGAGTTAGAGAAGTTAAAAAAAGACTTAGATTATTTTCGTGTTGCCTTTGATGTATGGAGTAGTGAACAAGCTCTTCATGATCAAGGGAAAGTAGAAGAAGCATTACAGCGTCTTACAAAATTAGGAAAGACTTATGAAAAAGATGGTGCTATTTGGTTTAGAAGTACAGAATATGGAGATGATAAAGATCGTGTCTTGAAAAAAAGTGATGGTTCATACACATATTTAGTACCAGATATTGCATATCATATTACCAAATTTGAACGAGGATATGAGAAGCTGATAAACTTTTGGGGTGCCGATCACCATGGGTATGTACCTCGTATGAAAGCTGCTTTACAAGCCTTGGGTCAAAAGGAAGAATTATTAGAAGTAGATATTATACAGATGGTACGTCTTGTTGAGGATGGTATGGAAGTTAAAATGAGTAAACGAACAGGAAATGCAGTGACGATACGTGAACTTTGTGATGAAGTTGGTGTTGATGCGACACGTTATTTCTTTGTACAAAGAGCATTGGATACGCATTTAGATTTTGATTTAAGTTTAGCTCGTAAACAAAGTAATGATAATCCAGTATATTATGCTCAATATGCACATGCTCGTATCTGTTCCATATTACGCCAGAATCCAAATATGAAAGAAGCAGATGTCTATGATTTATTGACGCATGAAAAAGAGATTTCTTTATTAAAGTATATAAATGAATTTACTAATGTAGTAGCTGATGCTGCAAGAACAAGGGCACCGCATAAAATGTGTAATTATATTCAAAAGCTTGCCCAACATTTCCATAGTTTCTATAATGCATGTAAAGTGATTGATCCAGAGAATGAACAACGATCAGCACAGCGTATAGCATTATTGAAAGCAACTAAAATAACATTAAGAAATGCGTTATATTTGATAGGTGTTCATGCAGCGGAGAAAATGTAGGAGGGTATTTTTACGATGAAAAAATCTATGATTGATGTCGCATTTGATTTAGTATCAAAAAAGAAAAAGCCAGCGACATTCTTAAAAATATGGGAAGAAGTTAGCCAAATGGTTGGTTTAACGCCAGAACAAGAAGAAGATAATATTGCACAGTTTTATACAGATTTATCACTTGATGATCGTTTTGTACATGTAGGTGATAATAAGTGGGATTTACGTTCTCGTCATACGTACAATGAAGTAGTGGTAGATACGAGTGCTATCATTATCGAAGAAAGTGAAGAGGAAGAGGATGAACCTTTCGATGAGGAACAAAAAAAGGATAAAGAAGAAGACTTTTAAATCGATGATGTTCATTTTATAGCGATATTTTATGATAGTATCGCTTTTTTTATATAAAGGAGTGTGTGAAAGAGTGTGTATAGTATCTTTTTCATTATCATATACTATGATACAGAGTATTCTTACTCTTTAGTATGAAATTCATTATTAGTAAAGGATTTCACATTTACAAATGTATGGAAATAAAGTAAAATAAAAGTTGTTAATTGATAAAGGAGGATTTTTATTATGGCATTAGTATCAGCAAAAGAAATGCTTGAAAAAGCACATGCAGGACATTATGCAGTAGGACAATTTAATCTTAATAACATGGAGTGGACAAAAGCTATTTTATTAGCTGCACAAGAGGCAAATTCACCAGTAATGTTAGGGGTTTCTGAAGGTGCTGGAAAGTACATGACAGGATATAAAACAATTGTTGCAATGGTAAATGGAATGATTGATTACTTAGGAATTACAGTTCCTGTAGCATTACACTTAGACCATGGTTCATTCGATGGTGCAAAAGCTTGTATCGAAGCTGGATTTACATCTGTAATGTTTGATGGTTCTCACTATGATATCGAAGAAAATGTTGCAAAATCAAAAGAAATTTTAGCATTAGCACATGCAAAAGGAATTTCTGTTGAATGTGAAGTTGGTGGAATTGGTGGTGAAGAAGATGGTGTCACTAGCAATGGTGAATTAGCTGATCCACAAGAATGTGCAAAAATTGCAGCACTTGGTGTTGATATGTTAGCTGCTGGTATTGGTAATATCCATGGAAAATATCCAGCAAACTGGGCAGGATTAAACTTTGATGTATTAGGACAAATTCAAGATGCTACTAACGGTAAACCATTAGTATTACATGGAGGATCTGGTATTCCAGCTGAGCAAGTTGCAAAAGCAATTGACTTAGGTGTTTCTAAAATTAATGTAAATACAGAATGTCAATTAGTATTTGCAGAAGCTACTCGTAAATACATTGAAGAAGGAAAAGACCAACAAGGAAAAGGATATGATCCACGTAAATTATTAGCACCTGGTACAGAAGCTATTAAGAAAATTGTTATTGAAAAAATGCAAGAGTTTGGATCTGCAGGAAAAGCTTAATCATAATGATTTTATTTATATTCGTATGAATATAAATTGTTTAGAAAGTGATACTTCATATAGGAGTGTCACTTTTTTTATATTAAATATTGTGGAAAGCAATCTTTATTTTCATACTCAATATCTACATTATTTTAACTATCATTACATATAATAAAAGACATTGTTTATTTTATTTTGATTAATGCATGTTTTTTTTTTTTTTTTGGTTATGGAAGCTATTGTATTATAAATATATATATTTTAT
>CAZQFM010000071.1:0-6458 GCA_964592705.1 uncultured Erysipelotrichaceae bacterium | reverse complement strand
ATTGTCTTCTACTCTTTTACATAATAACATTATTTATACATATAAGCAATCTAGAAATGTATCCATTGCTTTACATTTATAACGATAATAAGTAGAAGATGAATAAAGTTCCTTCCACCATCATTTTTCTTGAATGTTCAAAAAATCATTTTCAATGATTTTAGCATAATGCTGATCCATATGCGATAAAATTAATTGTATTTTTGAGGATACTTCCATATTCGTATAAGAACCACTACTCTCCCTTATAAAACCCTGCATACATAACTCCTTATTAATATTTCCTTTACGATATATACGACCTAAATAAGCTAGTAGTTGTTCCTTTTCTTTAAAGCTCAATTTATTTGTTTCCATCAAAAGTACCTCCTAAATACAGATACGATAAAAAAAGAAATCTTCCTTATCATTTTAGGAAAATCTCTTCTGTTTATACAACTTTTTTCTTCCTCGATTATAAAAAATAGAAAATAACCCTTTTCTTTGTACATGGCGAACATTCATCCTATCATACAATGCTTCTTTTATAAGATGTAAACTATAAACGGTCATAAAAATACAAATAGTTGGGAAAAGCCAACGCCACCAATATTGTATAATCGTATAAGACCCTTGTACTGATTCAAGCATGTTTCCCCACGAAGGATAGGGGGCTTGTACTCCAAAACCTAAGAAAGACAAACTAGTCTCTATAAAAATAATACTTGCATACATCTGAACACAATCAACAAGAATGGTAGGGTATATAGATGGTAATAATTCTTTAAACATAATGTAACGCTTAGATGCACCTAAAGTCTTGGCATATAAAATATACTCTTTTTCTTTCTCCACTAGAATTTGTGAACGTATGAGACGTGCAAGATATGGCCAACTTATACAACCTATTAATATCATAAGATATAATAATTTTTCATGCATACTCCATATATCTCTAAATAAAGAAGCTAGCGTAATAACAATGGGAAGAAGTGGTATACAAGTAATCACTTCTCCAAGTCTTGTTAAGCAATGATCTATCCATTTACCATAGTATGCACTAACCATACCAATGATAACGGACAAGACAGTAGAAATGATTATCGCAAGAGTACCATAACGTAATGTTAAAAAGCCACCATGCATCATCCTTGTCATGATATCTCTTCCTTGTTCATCACTTCCCAAAAGAAACCCCTGATGTCCCCAAGTGATGATTTGCTTATCACCCATCACACCATACATTTGAAAGTTATCCACAAAGATACGTTCATAAGTTCCATCTTTTATATCTAAAGCATGTAAGTTATCACTTCCCCAACCATATAACTTTCCACTACTATCTAGTACATAAAAATTACGTCTACCACTTGCTATTTGTATAACCTCATGGTTAATAACAGGAATGTCCATGAGGGCATCTCCTTGTTCACCATAAGCATGTAATTTATTATGCATGTCTAATATTAAGATATGATGTGTTGTCGCAACTACATCTTTTACAAGAATATCCCTATTCAAGTTCATAATTCCCTCTTTTTGAGTACCTAAAACTTCTAATGTATGTTCCTTTGTAATCATAAAAAGATTACTCGATGTAGCTACTACTTTCTCTACTTTTCCTTGTAAGGAGTTTGGTATACTACTTTGTTGGAAAGCCTTTGTATTTCCCCATACATATACATTCCCATCTTCCGTTACACAACCACTATAAAAATCACTTGCGAAAAGATCTTTTATTTGTTTCTCTTTTAATGTACTCTGTATCTTTATATCTACTTCTGCTTGTGAAAAGGTATTTTCACCCCATCCAATAATTTCATTGTTTGACAACAGTGCTAAAGCGTGACGATCACCGGCCGCAACAGCTACTACTTCATTCGACAACACCTTTTGGGGAATATCTTTTATACCATACTCATCACTACCCCATACATAAACATTTCCTTTCCTAGAAACACCGATAGAAAAGAAGACACCACTAGCAATATCCAAAATACCTTCTTCTTGTAGAGCAGCTGGATATTGTAAGTATTGATAAGAAGGTTTCAAGTTTTGTAAGGCAGGTTCTGTATATAACACATCTAGAGGAAAAAGAAAGCTTCCACCAACTAAGAAAAGCATCATAAAACTTAATATAAACAATCCTAAGCGACCTTTAGGATGTTTATGAATCGCATAAACCTTTCGATTCCCCATCATACCATGTTCTCCATATTCACTCTTGGGTCTAACCATGCATATAACATATCCGTAATCATATTAGAAAAAACATATAAAAGAGCATAAATGAAATTGATGGAAAGAATAAGATAAAGATCTCTTCCATATAATGCTTTTAATAATACAGATCCCATACCTTCCCAAGAAAATAAAATTTCAATCACAAGAACTCCTTGAAAAATAGTCGCTAGCTGGGACATAAATATCGTAATCATAGGAATCATCGCATTACGTAAAACATGTTTATACAAAATTACTTTTTCACTTAATCCTTTTGCTTTTGCCAATGTTATATAATCTTCATCAAGAACCTCTAAAATATAAATACGAATATATGGTAAAAGAGAAGATACCGTTATCAAACATAAAGTAGTAACAGGCAAGATTAAATAATACAACCACTCTCCTATATTGGATGACATTGGCATACCAGATATAGGAAATATGTTCCACCATAATCCAAATATGATTTGAATAAAACTAGCAATAAGAAATACTGGAAAACTGATAGTGAAGGTACTTATCCATTGCATAAAACGATCAAATAAAGAATCTTTATGTAAAGCACATTGTATACCTAAAACAATAGATACTAAAGATGTAATCAAAAATACACTACCATTTAAAAGTAAAGTATTCATCAATGGCCTCCTAATAACATCCACGACTGGCTCATCATACGTACTAGAATATCCTAAATCGCCTTTACACAATGCTTTCATATAATTCACATACTGTACTACAAAATGATCATTAAACCCTAATATTTCTTTTTTCGCTTCATAACTTTCTTCATATAAATCTGGTCGAAGGTGTGGGCTCATCGATAATGCAACTTGATCCCCTGGCATGATTTTCAATAATGAAAAAAGGAGGATAGATAATATGAATATCGTAGGTATGGTAGATACTAACCTTTTCAAACAATATTTCTTCATATTCTTCCTCCCTTTAACTATATCTTTAACCTTACTATTCCTTCACCCAACGAAGTTGTGAAATAATATGTCCATAGCTTTCCATAGCATTGACATTAACACCTGTTAACCTATTTGTATAAAAGTCATAATTCATATTAGTATATAAAGGAATGAGTGGTAAAATTTCGTTAAACCTTTTTTGATACTCCAACCATGCTTGCATATATTCCTCTTCTTGGTCTGGTCTTAACCGTAGCATTTGTTCCATATAATAATCTAACTTTTTATCCTTAATTCCCGTAGGATTCATACCACTTCCAGCAAATGCACTGTGGAAAGAGGCATAATAAGGATTATAATCAAAACTTAAAACAGTAGCTAGGTTAAAAGAATGATAACGTCTTTCCCCTTGTGGTAATTTTGACCCATTATAATAATGTGTGAGTAATGTCGCAAAATCCGATTTCTCTACGGTAAAAGCGATTCCTAATTTTTTAAAGTTCTTCATAAACTGCAACTCAATAGCATCGGTTATTTTACTAGCTTGCGTTCCTAAATGTCGTATAACAAGTGGCTCTTTTTGCGCATTATATCGTAAATATGTACCTTCTTCATTTACTTTTGTTACATCAAATGGAGTAACTCCATCTGCTTCATATTTATAAGAACTTTTATCCAATTCTTCATTTGCTTTTTGAAGATTATAATCATAAGCTTCTAATTGACTATTAATCTGCTCTTTATTCTCATGATACATCCATTGAGCATAGCTATAATCACCACGAATCATTTCACCATAGCCATCTAACCCTGTTTGTATTAATTCTGTCTTATCAATACTATATGCAATAGCACGACGGACAGAAGCTTCTTTTACAGGTCCAAAATCAGTCGCAAAGGATAAAGTACCATATCCATTATGATAGTACTGTTGTGATGCAATATTACTATTATTTATCACCTTTTTAATTTCTCCTCCATCTACGATACCGGTAACTAAATCAACAGTACCTGCAAGCAAAGCATCTACATGTTGCATAGGATCTAATTCTTTCACTACAATACTTTCAATCTCTGGTTTATAACCTCTAAAATCTCCTAGAAACTCTTTATTAAGCTTTAATTTCACCATTTTATTTTCATAACTTACAAATGTATAAGGACCACATGTAACACTAGGATTCTTACGATACGTATTCTTAACAAATTCTGCGACATCCATAAGATCACATCCAATAACTTTACTACCACCTTTTCCACTTTCAATATCGCCTTTTCCTTGTGTATAAATATGCATCGGAACAGGATCAATAGTAGCTAATATACTCTCTTGAAAATACGGTAATGCTTGTCCATCAATCGTAATGCTAAAAGTTGTAGGATCCAATAACTGAATACCTGTCAAAATCCCATTCTCTCCTGGTTCTTCACGTGGTAAGCTCTTCCATGTGCCATCTTCATTCCTTAAAGGAAAGCCATTTTCATCTACCTCTACACCTGCTATTGGAATTCTTTGACCGTACTCATCAAGCGCGTATCCATCATGATCAAATATCTTTCCTTCTGCCTCATACTGTGCCCGAAGTTCAGGGTCTTGTTCCTTAGCATATATAATTTGTTCAACTCCATTTTCCGCAATTCCTTTATTGTATGTATAATAACCTAATAAGTGTTCATAAGAAGGATCCGCAGCACCTACACTAACCCACTCATCAGAAGTACTAAATAAAACAGAGAACACATAATCTTTTGCTGTTAGAGGATGCCCATCGGACCATTTTAATTCTTCTCGAACAGTAAATGTATACGTAACATTACCACTCATATCATCAACTACACGCTCTACGGAAGTAATCGGAACCTCATTCAACTTCCAATTTCCATACTCATCATAATCGTATGTACTATAGCCATGTATCATTCGTTTGATATCTTCATCATAATCACTTCCACCAAAACCATTAATAAAATTGCCACTTATCTCAACTGTTGCGATGACAAGCTCATTTTTATCTCTAGTACAGCCTGCACTCCCTATACAAGCAATAATAGAAATAAAGCATAAAAAAAGTTTTTTCATGATAACACTCCTAAATAAAATTGCCCTTTCATTATACATGAGGAAATATTATTTTACAATTTTTAACAATTACATTTTACTATGTACTTCGATATCTTCATGATAGTAAAACTACTTGGCAATAAAAAAATACCTCTTGCGAGATATTTTATTTCATATGATATGGTTTTACGTAAGCTGGTACACCATTTTCCATTACAAGTGTAGGTTCTCCTTGAATAAGTGGTGTAAAGTATTCATACGCTTCTTCTGTTAATCCTTCATAGTTTGGTTTAATCCACTCTGCTGGTACATTTTTTACGTGGTTCGCAAAGTTTTCTGCTGGACCTGCAATGTATTCTACATCATATTCTTTTCCAGGTTTACGCACAACACCAACTACTTGTCCTGTGAAGTTAGGGTTACTAGAACGCATATGTCCAGACATACCTAATTTGAATGCTTCATCAACATCTACATAAGATTGTGTGTAGTTCGCACATCTTTGTGCAGTACTTAAATCTTGTACTTTAACACGTGGCGCAACTCCAGCTTCTAAAATCATGTTCTTTAAAGCATTTCCTGCTCCACCTAATACAGCATGACCAAATCCATCATTAGCAGCTGCAGAAGCCGCAATATAAGATCCATCAGCATAGTGAGCTCCTTCACTAACAACAATATAACATTTTCCTTTTGTATCCATACATTTTTTCACTTGAGAAAGGAAAACTTCTTTATCAAAATCAACTTCTGGTAAGATTAGTAAATCTACTTTTCCACTAATAACAGAAGATCCTGCTAACCAACCAGCATCTCTACCCATAGTTTCAAGAATAAATACTTCACTACGTGTATATACATTGTAATCTAACCATGTAGATACAACAACACTATTTACATATTTTGCAGCTGATGCAAACCCTGGACAGTGATCTGTCACCATTAAGTCATTATCAACTGTTTTAGGAAAACCAACAAAAAGTTTTGCGATATTGTTTCTTTTTGCCCATGCGCTTAACGCATCAACAGTATCCATAGAGTCATTACCACCGATGTAAAATAGAATTTCAATGTTATATTTATCCATTACTTCTACTAATCTACGGTAATCTTTATCATCATCTCTTTTTAATTTATAACGACAACTTCCTAAAGCAGAAGATGGAGTTTGACGTAATACACGGTTTTCAAATTCACTCATATTCGTCAAGTCTTATATGCGCTCTTCTAAAATACCTTCAATACGATTTAATCCACCATATACAGTATCGTAG
>CAZQFM010000070.1:1296-6508 GCA_964592705.1 uncultured Erysipelotrichaceae bacterium | reverse complement strand
CCATTTTTTACACCTCCTAACTGTAGTATGGGTAGATTGAGGAGTGTTTATACATAGTGTTTATTATTTCTTAATAAATATAGTATATAAGGTGTAGGAAACTTATTTTGGATTTTTATGATTGATATCTGAAAATATGATATAATATTTCTTGCGGAAGGAGTGTTACTATATGTTCGATTATATAACGACTAGTAATTTGATACAATTGATTCAAATTATTGCGGATATCGGATGTGTTTGGATTGTTATTTATTATTGTTTAAAAATTGTAAAAAACAATTCACGTACCATTCAAATATTTAAAGGTATCTTATTAGTAGTATTAATTAAAGGGGTTGCGACGCTATTTGGATTATCTACAGTGGAATATTTAGCGGATATATTTGTGAATTGGGGGATTTTAGCATTTATTATTATCTTTCAACCAGAAATTCGTTCTTTATTAGAGAAGCTAGGGAAGACGAGTGTATTCTCACGTATTTCTACATTAACAGTGAATGAGCGCGAGAAACTTGTGGATGAATTAGTAAAAGCATGTAGTGAAATGTCAAAGAATAAGACAGGGGCTTTGATATCCTTAGAACAAGGGCATTCCTTAACAGATTTTATTAAAACAGGGACGCCGATGAATTCTGTTGTAACATCTGAGTTATTGTGTTCTATATTTGTCCCTGGAACACCGCTTCATGATGGGGCAGTTATTTTACAAGGTGTAAAGATTGCCTGTGCTGCAGCATATTTTCCACCTACAGCTATAGATTTACCTACAAGTTATGGGGCAAGACACCGTGCTGCTGTTGGAATTAGTGAAATCACCGATTCTATTACGATCGTAGTATCGGAAGAAACAGGGAATATTTCCATTGCGGAAGGTGGTAAGCTAACGGTTGTCAATGATAAAAGTCTTCGTGAGTTCTTACTAATGGTTATTTGTCAAACAGAAAATGAAGTTGCGAAAGAGAAAATAAGTAAAGAAAGTGACATGGAGAAAGACATTTTACAGATTGAGGAAGATAAGGCTGCACAAGAAGCTAAGACAAGTAAATTCTCAGCATATTTAAAAAATCGATCAAAACGGAATAAGGAAAAAGGAATTAAGCCTGAAAGAGTAAAAATAGAAGAAAAAGAAAAGAAACAGAAGTTAGAAAAGAAAAAATTAGAAATTCAAGTTGAGAAAATTGGAATTGAAAATCTAGTAGAAGAAAACCAAGAGCTAGATTCTTTATTCGATACGATAGTATCAGATGCAGATACAAAGCCTTCCAACAGCCATGAGCAAGTAGAAATAGAAGCTAAAAAAGTTGTGAAAGTAGAAAAACAGGAGAAGGCAAACTCAGCACAAGAGGATATTTTTATGAAGAATCCAGTGAAAATGAATCATGAAAGTTCTCCTACTAAAGCTGTGCATGATACCAAAGAAGAAAAGCAAGTTGTGAAGCGTGCACATCAGGCACCAATTTCTAAAGAAATTGTTTCTTTACTAGATGACGTTATC
Organism: uncultured Erysipelotrichaceae bacterium; assembly: GCA_964592705.1. Taxonomy (GTDB): domain Bacteria; phylum Bacillota_I; class Bacilli_A; order Erysipelotrichales; family Erysipelotrichaceae; genus CAMWMY01. Next base: position 5,010 of record CAZQFM010000070.1, on the reverse strand, counting down.
GATCCTGATACGATTATTTTGAATTATAAGTCAAGTAAAGGTACTTCATCCTCTAAAGATGAAAAAGAAAGGAGTGATGATGAATGGCAAGACGAAAGAAATCGCAATTAAGCTCGGAAGGAAAGACAGAGCTTGCTAAAGCAATTGCTGAGAAAGGACAGACATTTGCTAGAACATATGCTAATGTAGAAAACTCTGTTGCTAAGTTCTTTCGATGGCTGAGTGGATGGCTTGATAAGTTATTATTTAATCAAAAACATGGTAAACTTGTAGCTCTTATGTTATCGGTATTATTCTTTGTTCTTATTCGTGCAGGTAAAGAGAATGGTAATTTATTTACAACGAATAAGCAAAGTATAGAGCTTAATAATGTTGCGGTTAGTGCTGAAATATCGCAACAAGCTTATGAAGTAGATGGTTTACCATCTGTTGTAAAAGTGACAGTAATCGGTGAATTAAATGATATTCAGCTTGTTCGTTCACAAAGTAATTATCAAGTATATGCAGACTTAAGTGATTTAACAGAAGGTACGCATGAAGTAAGTTTAAAACCGAAAAACTTTTCATCACGTTTAGATGTTAAATTAGAGCCTTCAACTGCTGTTGTGACGATTAAAAAGAAAATATCGAAACGATTTAATTTAGGTTATGATTTTGTTAATACAAGTAAAATGGATAATATATATGCATTGAGTGAACCAGAATTTGAACAAGGGGAAGTTGTTGTACGTGCTTCAGAAGATACAATTAATCAAATCGCATTTGTGAAGGCATTAATTGATGTAAATGGTGTAAATGCTGATTTTGAAACAGAAGCTAATCTAGTTGCATATGATCAACAAGGAAATCAGATGAGTGTTGATATTATACCAAAAACGATGAAAACGAAAGTAAGTGTATCAACACCGAATAAGAATGTTCCTATTACGATTGTGCCAATTGGTACAGTTCCTAATGGAAAAGCAATTGCTTCTTATTCTTTAGATTATCAAGCTGTTACATTGTATGGTTTACAAAAAACGTTAGATACGATAACCGAATTACCTATTTCTATTCCAGCAAGTACACTTACATCGGATATGAGTATACCGATGCCAATTGTGTTACCAAATGGGGTAACGAAAGCAAGTTTAAAAACGGTTAATATTAGTATTAAATTAGAAGATAGTGTGACAAAAGAAATCGAACAAGTACCAGTGTTATATAGAAATAGACCAGAGAATATGGACTTGAAGCCACTGAATGCATCGGAAGCATATGCTACGGTTATTCTAAAAGGTGCACAAGGTGTATTAGACTCGATAAGTGCAGAAGATATTACCGTTGTTGTGGATTTAGCTAATGTAACATCTGGAGGAATTAGAGAGTTACCGTTGACAGTAACTGGAAAAAATAAATTAGCAACATATGAATTGAAGAAATCGACAACAACCATTGAGATAAATATGAGATAAGATAGAGGTGTTATCATGGGAAAATATTTTGGTACAGATGGCGCAAGAGGGCGTGCAAATGTTACATTAACGCTAGATATGGCTGTGAAAATAGGACAATATCTTGGGTGGTATTATGGAAAAGAGAAACAAGCAAAAATTCTTATTGGAAAAGATACAAGATTATCTTCTGCTATGTTTGAGATGGGACTTGCAGCAGGTGCTACATCAACAGGTGCATCTGTATACTTATTAGGTGTTTGTCCAACTCCTAGTGTATCTTACATCATACAAAATCAAGGGTTTGATTGTGGAGTTATGGTAAGTGCTTCTCATAATCCTTACTATGATAATGGATTAAAGTTATTTAATAGTCAGGGAATGAAGATGAATGCAGAAGTCGAAGAACAAATCGAAGAATATATAGATGGAGCTACTACTATCCCTCTTGCTTTAGATGATGCTATTGGGCAAGTCATTCCTTATTCATCAGGAATGGATATTTATAAATCTTATTTAAGAGAGTGTGTAAATATTGATTTAAAAGGTATGCACATTGCATTAGATTTAGCGAATGGAAGTGCTACAAGCTGTGCTTATGATATATTGACTAGTCTTGGTGCGAAAGTAGATGTTCTTCATGCATCACCAAATGGGGTGAATATCAATACCAATTGTGGTTCTACACATCCAGAAGAATTGCAACATATGATGAAAAACGGGAAGTATGATGTAGGGTTTGCCTTTGATGGAGATGCAGATCGTCTAATTGCTGTGAATGAAGATGGTGAGCTTGTAAATGGTGATCATATCTTATATATTTATGGCTGTCATATGTTTGACAAACATGCGTTAAAAGATCATACGGTTGTAACAACAGTAATGTCAAATCTTGGTTTATACCGTGCATTTGATCGTAAAGGAATTGCTTATGAACAAACAGCAGTAGGGGATAAATATGTATTTGAATGTATGCTTCAACATGATTATGATATTGGTGGAGAACAAAGTGGACATATTATTTTTAAAAAATATGCGAATACAGGAGATGGATTATTATCTGCTCTTAAATTACTAGAAGTTATGAAAGAGACAGGGTTATCTTTAAAAGCGTTATCACAAGATTTATTTATTTATCCACAGCTATTACAAAATGTACAAGTTAAAAATAAACAAGAAGCTTTAAAAGATCCTGCATTACTTGCATGTATTGATGAAGTGGCAAAAGAGTTGGGGGATGAAGGACGTATTCTTGTTCGACCAAGTGGGACAGAACCGCTTGTACGTGTTATGGTAGAAGCTAAAACGGATGAATTATGTGAAAAATATGTAAGTTATGTAGTAAATTTTATAAAAACGAAGGGACTGTAAGAAAGTCCTTTTTTTTCATCTTTTTTATGCTACAATGTAAAAGAGGTGATAGCTATGAAAAAAGTTATTTGTGTTGTAGAAGATGAAGTAGCAATCAATGATTTAGTTTGTCAATATTTAAAAAAAGAAGGATATGAAGTACGTTCTTATTATACATATGAAGATGCTAGTGCACATGCGATGGATGATGGTGTACATTTATGGATATTAGATATTATGTTAGATGATAAAAGTGGTTTTGATTTAATAGAAGAAATACGTACAAGAGGAATGGATATACCGGTTATCTTTATGTCCGCTAGAGATAAAGAGTTTGACCGTATTATCGGTTTAGAGAAGGGAAGTGACGATTATATTACGAAACCTTTTTCACCAAAGGAACTTGTTTTACGTGTAAATAATGTATTGAAAAGAGTATATAAGAGTGAAAATAATCGTATACAAATAGATGGATATGAGCTAGATGAAGAACAAAGAAAAGTATTTGATCAAGATATTGAAATTGATCTTACAACAAAAGAGTTTGATTTATTGATGATGTTTATTAAAAATAAAGGAATTGCTTTTAGTCGTGAAAAGATTCTTATGAATGTATGGGAAGAAAATTATTATGGAAGTGATCGTGTTGTCGATGATACATTGCGTAGATTACGGAAGAAACTTCCTCATTTAACAATTCATACGATTTATGGTTACGGCTATCGTTTAGGATAATATGAAACGTTTTAAATTATTTATTAGTAGGTTATCTTTATCCCAGCAACTCTTTTCCTTAATCTTTTTCTTTGTGGCCTTCTTTTCTGCATTCTTTTTTGTCTATTTAGCAGGGAATGTAGAGGGAATTATTCAAAAACAAATGTTTATGACGCTTGAGCATTCACAAAATAATATTATTGCGACAATGAGTTCT
>CAZQFM010000070.1:0-1286 GCA_964592705.1 uncultured Erysipelotrichaceae bacterium | reverse complement strand
AAGATCAATCTTTATCACATATTTTGTTGAGTGATCTTGGAATGTCTTTTATGAATTCCGCGAAGCTAGAAGAAAATGAAGGATTAATTCAAGATATATTACGAAATAGTAGATTATTGAGTGAAGATTATGATTCTCAAAATTTTATATATACGAATCAAAAGAAGTTTTATTATCGAATTACAAATGTGAGTGAAAAAATGATGCTTATATCCGTTACGGATAGTGCGTATTTAGAATCCTTTAAAGATGCGATTGTTAGTAGTATTATTAATATTACAGTAATTGTTGTTGGTTTCTTTTTTATTGTGCTTATGGTTTGGGTTGCTAGTCTTATACATCCACTTAATCAAATCCGAAATTTTATTGAACAAATGAAAGATGGAGATGAACCAAAGATGAAGGTTCATAGGAAAGATGAAATTGGAGAGCTTGCAGAAGCTCTTGTAAAGATGAGAAATGAATTGAAGAAGCAAGAAAAAACTAAAGAAGAAATGATTCATAATATTTCACACGATTTAAAAACCCCTATAGCAACTATTAAATCGTATGGAGAAAGTATTAAAGATGGTATATATCCTTATGATACGTTAGAAAAAAGTGTAGATGTCATTATTGATAATGCAGATCGTTTAGAACATAAAGTACATAGCTTGTTATTTCTTAATCGTGTAGAATATTTGATTTCACAAGATGATGAAGGCTCTAGTGTACATATGAAAGAAGTAGTGGAAAAGGTACTCTTGAATACAAAAGTATTAAGACCAGACATTGAGATCGAGACACATTTAGAAGATATTATATTTGATGGATTAGAAGAACCTTGGAGAGTAACTGTAGAAAATATTATTGAAAATGCATTCCGCTATGCTAAATCAAAAATTATCATTCATTTGAATGCAGTGGATGGATTGACTATTGCGAATGATGGCCCTTGTATGAGTGAGGATCGAATCCGTGTCTTATTTAAACCCTTTGAAAAAGGAAAAGAAGGGAAATTTGGTTTAGGTTTATCTATCGTATCGAAAGTTGTACGTGCTAATCATTATCAAGTGAGCGGTGAAAATACAAGTGAAGGTGTTATTTTTAGAATTTATAGATAACGTTTTTTAGACTTTTAACAAAGAAAGTGAATCTCAAAGTTAAACTGAAAACAGGTAACGAAAAGAGATGAACTAGTAAGATAAATGTAGACACATAAAAAGTGTTTACATTTTTTTGTTATCATACTTTTATAGTAAGAAGACACAAATAAGCATTAGAGTTAGAGAAAATTACCAATATCA
>CAZQFM010000069.1:0-6560 GCA_964592705.1 uncultured Erysipelotrichaceae bacterium | reverse complement strand
CTGTACACATATCTCTATTACCCCAAAAGGAAATGACATTTGTATTCGATGTCGTAATAAGTTTGATGAAAAGGATGAGAAAGTATTTGCTGGAGTAAGTGATAACGATAAACAATTGCTTTATAATATCTTACATACCCTAAAACATAATATTGAAAATGTAAAGGAGGAATGTAAATGATAAAAGTATTACGTCCTTATTTAAAAGGATTTGAAAAATATGCGCTACTAGGTGTCATCTGTATTGTAGCGGAAGCCGTTATCGAAATTCTCATGCCCTTTCTTATGGGAAAAATTATTGATGTTGGTATTGCGAATCAAGATATCGGATATGTATTAAAAATAGGAGCTTTTATGCTCATCATGTCCCTTATTTCCTTATCTTTTGGTGTTGCGGCAGCTCGCTTTTCAGCCCTTGCAGGAATGGGATTTGGTAGTCAAGTTCGTAAAGGCTTATTTCATAAGATTCAAGAGTTTTCTTTTTCCAATATTGATAAGTTTTCAACAGCATCCCTTGTAACACGCTGTACAACCGATGTAAATAACTTACAAACATCTTTTCTTATGTTAAACAAAATGGCATTCCGTGCACCCGTAATGTTAATCTGTGCAACGATACTTGCAGCTAAAATCAATATGCAACTTGTTTGGATATTTCTCATTGTAATTCCTATTTTGGGATTCTCTTTAATATTCATTATAAAAAAGGCATTCCCAAAATTTGAAGTAATGCTTACAAAGTATGATAACTTGAATGCTTCTGTACAAGAAAACCTCGTTTCTATTCGTGTAGTAAAAGCATTTGTACGTGCTGTACATGAAAAAACAAAATTCAAACTAGCAAATGATGGTCTTATGCAAGCAAGCTTAAAAGCAGAAAAAATTGTTATCTTCAATATGCCTATTATGCAACTGGCAAGTTACTTCTGTATTATTACCATTTTATGGTTTGGTGGAAATATGGTAATTGGAGGTACTATGCTTACCGGTGAACTTGTTAGTTTTATCTCCTATATTACACAAATTCTTACATCTTTATTAATGATTTCTATGCTATTTGTAAATCTCTTAATTTCAAGTGCTTCCATGGAACGTATTGTAGAAGTATTGAATGAAAAAATAGATATTATAGATGGTGATGAAACACAAACAATCGGGGTGCAAGATGGATCTATTAAGTTTGAAAATGTATCCTTTGCTTATAAAAAAGATAGTGATGAATATGTCCTTAAACAAATTAACCTTGAAATTGCTGCAGGAGAAACGATTGGAATTTTAGGTGGAACAGGATCTTCTAAGTCTTCTCTTGTGCAATTAATCCCCCGCTTATATGATACTTCTGAAGGTCATGTATATGTAGGTGGAAAAGATGTAAAGGAATACTCACTAAAAGTATTACGTGATAATGTTGCTATGGTTCTTCAGAAAAACACATTATTTTCTGGAACAATTGCAGAAAATTTACGTTGGGGTAATGAACATGCAAGCCAAGCGGAACTAGAAGAAGCCTGTAAAGCTGCATGTGCTCATGACTTTATAACTAGCTTCCCTCATGGATATGAAACAAAACTTGAACAAGGTGGTGGAAACGTTTCTGGTGGACAAAAACAACGTCTTTGTATTGCTAGAGCGCTTATTAAAAAGCCAAAAATTATTATTTTAGATGATAGTACAAGTGCTGTGGACACAACAACAGATGCCAATATACGTAAAGCTTTCCGTGAAAATTTAAAAGACACGACAACGATTATTATTGCGCAACGAATTTCATCCATACAAGATGCTGATCGCATCATTGTATTAGATGAAGGACAAATACAGTCCATTGGTACACATGAAGAATTATTGAAGCATAATGCCATTTATCAAGAAGTTTACACTTCACAACAGAAAGGAGTGATCCATGAATGAGTCAACCAAAAAGGAATAAGCCACAAAATACAAAAGCTACTTTACTACGTATTTTCCAATATCTTAGAGCATCGGGTATCTTATTTTATGCGGTAATCTTCTTTATTTTTGTAAGTAGTTGCGCAACAATAGCTGGCAACTATTTATTAAAACCTGTTATTAATAATTACATCGTACCTTTTATTCACACTTCTCCTACCATCGAAGATCTAAAACCCTTTCTTTATATGCTGGCAGGTATGAGTGGAATCTACCTCATTGGAGTAGGTTCCACATATGCATATCAAAGATGCATGATGTTTATTTCGAATAAAACGTTAAACAGTATTCGACGTGATTTATTCAATAAAATGCAGGACTTACCCATTCAATATTTTGACACAAATGCACATGGTGAGTTAATGAGTCGCTATACAAGTGATGTGGATACTTTACGTGAAGCACTTAGCCAAGGTTTTACTCAATTAGTATCTTCTGTGATTTTGATTACAGGTGCTTTTATCATGGTACTTCTCTTAAGTGTAAAATTAACAATTTTTATTGTTATTATGATGGTAATCATGGTCTTTTCTATCAAGATTATTGGTGGTAAAAGTCGAGCTCACTTCAAAAAACAACAAAAGGCAATAGGACAATTAAATGGTTATGTAGAAGAAATGATTGAAGGGTTAAAAGTCGTAAAAATATTTAACCATGAACAACATGCAATTGATGACTTCGATGAAAAAAACATAGAATTACGTAAAGAAGCGACAAATGCTAATACATTCGCGAGTATCTTAATGCCTGTTATGGGGAACCTTTCTTATGTAACCTATGCCATTATTTCTGCATTTGGTGCTTTACAAGTTATTCAAGGTGCTCTTGATTTAGGGGGTATTACCTCTTATTTACAATATATACGAAGCCTTACCATGCCTATAACACAAATTTCTCAACAATTTAACTCTATGTTAGCCGCACTAGCAGGGGCTGAACGTATATTTCAAGCCATCGATGAAGTACCAGAAATAGATCAAGGTCATGTAACACTTGTCAATGTTACGGTAGATAAAGAAGGGAATATAAAGGAAAGTGCAAAGAATACTAATCAGTGGGCTTGGAAACACCCACAAGCAAATGGTAGTATCAACTATGTACTGTTACGTGGTGATGTTCGTTTCTACGATGTTAAATTCTCTTACACACCAGAAAAAACGATTCTTCATAATGTTTCCTTGTTTGCGAAACCAGGACAAAAAATTGCCTTTGTAGGATCTACAGGTGCTGGTAAAACAACCATTACCAACCTTATTAACCGATTCTATGATATACAAGAAGGACAGATAACATATGATGGAATTGATATTAAACTCATTAAAAAAGATGATTTACGTCGCTCCTTAGCAGTTGTATTACAAGATACACACCTTTTTACAGATACTGTAATGGAAAATATTCGCTATGGGAATTTAGATGCTAGTGATGAAGATGTTATTGCGGCGGCAAAACTAGCAAATGCACACTCTTTTATCGAACATCTTCCAAATGGATATCAAACTGTTTTATCTGGAGATGGATCAAACTTATCACAAGGACAAAGACAGTTATTAGCGATTGCAAGAGCTGCTATTGCTAATCCACCGGTTCTTATTTTAGATGAAGCAACAAGTTCTATTGATACAAGAACAGAAGCATTGATCGAAAAAGGAATGGATAAACTTATGCAAGGAAGAACGGTATTTGTCATTGCACACCGTCTTTCAACTGTACGAAATGCCGATGCCATTATGGTACTAGAACAAGGTCGTATCATAGAACGTGGAAATCACGAAGAACTATTAGACCAACAAGGGAAATATTATCAACTTTATACAGGACAATTTGAATTAGAATAATAACATAAGCACATCTCTTTCATATGAAAAAGATGTGCTTTTCTTCTATTATCGTTTATAACATTTGATTGCGTATTTATATATACATGGTATGATAAAGGTTATAAAGAGGAGGCTTAATATGAATATTCAACAGTTACATAAGGATCAAAGAACATTTTATGAAACACACACAACAAAAGAATATAACTTTCGTATCAAAGTATTAAAGAATTTAGAACAATGGATCATTACCCATGAAAGTGATCTTGTGGAAGCTTTAAAAAAAGACCTTCATAAGGCACCTATGGAAGCTTATATGAGTGAAATAGGAATGGTATTATCAGAACTGCGCTTTCAAATACGCCATTTAAAGAAATGGATGAAAAAACATTATGTAAAAACACCTATCTCACAGTTTTATGCTCGTAGCTTTATATCCTATGAACCTTATGGATTAACCTTAATAATATCCCCTTGGAATTATCCCTTTCTATTATGTATGAATCCTACAATAGGTGCCATTGCGGCAGGAAATTGTGTCATGATAAAACCATCGGAACATGCACCTCATACTTCTACCATAGTAGCTGATATGATTGCACAATGTTGTGCACCCCACCATGCTTGTGTTATCCAAGGAGATACTAGTGTTACAACGCAAATACTCGATCTTCGTTTTGATTATATCTTCTTTACTGGAAGTACTCGTGTTGGAAAAATCATCTTAGAAAAAGTAAGTCAATTTTTAACTCCTGTAACTCTTGAGTTAGGTGGTAAAAGCCCTTGTATCATTGATGATAGTGCTAATATAAAGCTAGCAGCAAAAAGAATTACCTTTGGAAAATATTTAAATGCTGGTCAAACTTGTATTGCCCCAGACTATATCCTTATTTCTAAACATAAAAAACAAGAATTTCTAACATATTTAAAGAAGTATATTACGGACTTTTTCAAACATAACAATGAATGCAATCATGACCTACCTTGTATTATTAATAATCAACACTTTCAGCGACTTATCCAGTTATTACAAAATCAAAAAATTATCATAGGTGGTAATTATGATATTAACAATAGAAAAATAGAGCCAACCGTCCTCGATGATATCACTATAACAAATCCTATTATGAAAGAAGAAGTTTTCGGCCCTATTTTACCTATTCTTACATATGAAACACTTGAAGAAGCAATGACCATCCTTCACACAATGGAAAAACCTTTGTCTCTATATCTTTTTACAACAAATAAAAAAGTAGAAAAAACAATCCTACAACAATGTAGCTTTGGAGGAGGGTGTATCAATGATACTATCAGTCACATAGCTAATCCCCATTTAGGATTTGGAGGAGTAGGCTATAGTGGTATAGGACGTTATCATGGCTTTCATAGTTTTCAAACATTCTCCAACAAACGTGGAATTATGAAAAAAGCAAATTGGATAGATATCCCTTTGCGTTATCACCCTTATGATAAGATCAAAAACTTCTGGATTCATAAATTCTTAAAATAGAATAAAATAAATTCTTCGCTATTGTCGTAATTACTATGAAAATCCTTTATATATAAAGTGAAGGATTACTCCAATCTTCTTTCTATAATAACTTCAAGATTAAGATCTTTAGTACTTATATCTGATCTTAATCTTTTTTCAATGTAATCTATCATCCCAGTATACAATTAAGGTGATCTTTTATTTTAATTGTCAATCACTTTTACCAATTTATATTTAGGCATTTTATATCTTATCTTTTAAAATTATATTTATGCTAAAAAACAAGATAAGTAATACATTCTTTGTTTTAAATTTTATATAATTAGCTTTCTAATTTACTTTTATAAATATAAGTGATATCTTTATCATCGTTATTTACAATACTCCCCATATAAATAGGAAAAGAAATTTAAAAATTAGAGTTAATGATCCAATTTATCCACGCTAAAACGCTATTTGCTCTTCTTGTCCTAGTTCTTCCTTTAGGAAGAGAAGGATCCATTTCCATATAATTACATATAATCTTTTTATTTGGGACTCTCCCATTCTCACAATAGTACCTGAACGCCTTATTAAACACTCTGTGTTTTAAGATTTGTTGGGCTAACTTTAGATTTCTTTGTTTGAGAGTTGAATATCATATTTTTTTACCTAACTGTGTTAATGTATATTTTGAATTACTTTTAGAATCTTTTTTAAAGAGTTCAAGATATATCCCTGCACTAATATAATAATTTCCTTGTCTCTTATCAAATTCAAACTTTTCTGCTATCTCTGCTGCTGACATAGAACCTTCATCTAAAAGATACATAATATCAATAATTCTTGTAAATGAATCAGCTTGTGGGAAAGGAACTACACTTTGTGGAAGTTCTTCAACAAGAGTTAATGAAAAGCACATTTCCTTAATTTTCTCAATTGCCCCTGGATATCTAACTACGAACCTTTTTGCTTCTAACAACTCTAACGAATTATAGTTTTCAGGATCTTTGAAACAGAACTTATAAATAGTATAAATACCTGAATCATAGACAAAAAATAAAGGAATTACTGGCTTATTAACCTTATTACTCCAATATCGATATGGATAGTACAATTGCCTAACAATAAAATCCTCTGTAATAGTATTTTTATCTTCTACCACTACAACATGATGTTTACCTTCATAACCACCATCAACTTCTATTTGTGGTTTTGTAACATCTATTTTAATGTTTTTGTTGCCATCAAGACTATTTATAGTAAATGAAAAACCATTTGCTCTCATCCGCCCAGAAATAGACTGCACCAAAGACTCT
>CAZQFM010000068.1:0-6688 GCA_964592705.1 uncultured Erysipelotrichaceae bacterium | reverse complement strand
TTATTCAAAATTAAGGCACGGATTAAAGCTTGCAAATATTCAAGTGAATCGTAAAATGTTAGCTGAAATTGCAATACATGATGCTAAAGGATTTACAGGAATTTGTGAAAAAGCGCAAAAAGCATTAGAAAAGGTTGAAGCAAAATAGAGGTTTCATAATGGATAATGCCCGTCATGTATTAAATGAGCTTCTTGTAGATTTATTTAATCATATATTACTTATTGAAGAAAGTAATATTCAAAATGCAGGAGTAGATTTATCAATGACTGAAGTACATATTTTGGAAAGTATTAAGAAGAGTGAATCCAATATGATGAGTGCTATTGCCAAACGATTGATGGTTACACAAGGAACATTAACTGTTTCGACTTCTAAACTTGTTAAAAAGGGATATGTGACAAAAGTTAAAGATGAAAAAGATAAACGTATTGTTCGTTTAAGTTTGACTGAAAAGGCTAAACATGTTCTAGAAATTCATGATCACTTTCATGAACAAATGATTGATAAAATTGTGAATGAGCTAGAAATTGATAAAGACAAGGAATTAGTAAATTCATTGCAAAATGTTTTAACTTTTTTCAAAGAAAATTATAAGTAGTGCATAAGCGCTACTTTTTCTTTTTATATAAAGTATGTTATAATTAAAAAACTATAGTTATAATATGGAGGACAATATGAAAAAAATAATTTTTGTTCTGTTTACAATGTTTTTATTAACTGCATGTATGAATAGTAATAAGGTAGAAGTGAAAACTACACAGGAAGCTGTTACAATGATAGAGAATAAAGAAACAGTGATTATGGTAATAGGATCAACTACATGTTTGTCTTGTAAAGAGTTTGATTCTGTTATTAATGAATTTGTAAAGAATTATGAAGTAAATCTTGTGAAAGTATATATAGATAACGAAGAAACAGTAAATGTTAATGGTGAACAAAAACGTGTGCATTTTGCAAATCTGGAAGAAAAAGTAGGAGCTATTAAGAATACCCCGACAGTATTATTTATCAAGGATGGAGAAAATGTAGGACAAGTTATCGGTAATACAGATTATACAACTTTTAAAGAAAAGGTTAAGGGGTATGGATTTATAAAATAACAACCATTTTACTTAATAGAGTATTGAATATATTTAGCTAAAGACATGTTATTTCATGTCTTTTTGTTTATGGTATATACTATTATTAGATATACATAATGGAGGTGATATTTTGAAAATAGGATTGGTACTAGGAGGGGGAGGGAGTAAAGGGGCTTATGAAGTAGGGGTTTGGAAAGCTTTACGAGAACTACGTATCGACTTTGATGTGGTTACAGGGACATCAATAGGAGCTATGATAGGTGCCATGGTTGTACAAGGAGATTTTGAAAAGTGTGAGACTCTATGGGATAATATAGTAGTAGATGATGTAGTAAAAAACGGTGTAAATTTGGAATTTAATATTAAAAATATATTATCTCAAAAAGAGAATTATACAAGTTTTATAGAAAGTTTATATTCTCATAAAGGAGCAGATATTACACCTTTTATTAAAATGGTTAATCGAATGTTTGATGAACATAAGTTTTTCCATTCTCATATTAACTTTGCATGTATGACTGTAAATGTTACTAAAAGAAAACCACAAGCATTTAAAAAGTCATCCCTTTCTACAGCATCCGAAGTAAAAGATGCTTTATTAGCAAGTGCAGCATGTTTCCCTATGTTCCCTATGAGGAATATTGATGGTGAAAAATTTGTGGATGGTGGTTATCATGATAATGTACCCATCCAATTAGCTAGAGAATTAGGGGCAGAAATCATAATAGCAGTGGATTTAAAATCTGTTGGTAAGAATATGATTGATAAACCACAATCAGATGTTATATATATTGAGCCATATATTCCTTTAGGTTCCTTTTTTCATTTTAATCAAGAAGTCATTCAAAGAAATAAGATATTAGGCTATTTAGATACTATGAAAAAATTTAATCGTTACTATGGTTATATTTATACCTTCCATTTTCATAGTAAAAGAAGTATTTTAGAATATGAAAAATCTTTTGCTAGTGTTATAAAACTACTTCAACATAAGAAAAGTTATAAAATGTATAAGAGGTTATTTGAAAAAATTTTTTACTATGAAGTTAATTCAAAAGTTGCGACATATAAGGAATATACCTATAAGTATTTGTATATCCTTGAACAAGCAGCTTTTGTATTTGATATGGAATATATACATATTTATGATTTTTACGAATTTAAATACAAACTGCAAGAGATTATGAAAAGTTTTCATTTATCTAGTAAAATGAGGGAAGAGAATGGGAGTTTAAAAGTGGTCTTTCATAAATTAAAAGAATTTTCTCATAAAGATATTATTTATTATATATATGCTTTAATAAAAGAGGATGCGTGTAATGAAAGTTTAAAATATGTTATGTCTTTTTTTACAGAAGATTATTTAAAGGCTTTAGCTATTTATGTATGTGATACGAATATAAGGCACTTTGATTAAATTATGATGATATGAACAGGTACTTTCATTCTTCATATAATATATTTCATAGTAGTCTCTTTTTGTAGAAAGGTTCATTCTAATACTAAGTGAAGATAAAAGTTATTTTGTTATATTTAGGTATTATCATTTCGAATGGTAAATGGTAACTTCTTTTTGATTTTAAATTTGACAAATGATGAAGAAATTATTAAAATAATATAGTAATATTGGAGAGTTGGCTGAGCGGTCTAAAGCACCATCTTGGAAAGGTGGCGTAGTGAAAGCTACCGTGAGTTCGAATCTCATGCTCTCCGCCATATAAAAATTGAGCCTTTATTTAAAGGCTTTTTTTTGTGATTTCAAAAAAAGTGTAACATAATTGTAACAAAGTTTTAAAATAATTAAACATGTGAATTGCCATATTAAACAAAAGTGGGTTATTTTCGATTGATAATTTAAAATCAAAAAGAAGCTATCATTTAGATAGCTTCTTATTTATCTTAGGCAGTTAGTTCACTTTTCCATAATCCATGTAAGTTACAGTATTCGTAAACTTCTACTGGACCTGTGTAACCATTTAAATGGAAGTAAGCTTCTGGTTTATCTCCTGCTTTTAAAGACTTACGGAAAAAGTTTGTTCCAGCTTTTACTGCGATAAAGTCTATTAAATGTTCTTGTGTACTTGGGTGTTCTACAGAACCTACAGATACATATAAAACACCATTTTCTACTTTAGCAACTGGTACGTGTTTTTCTGTTGCTGCATCAGTTGAACCAGCAACCATCAATTCCATTTTTGTACCACAACACATAATTGGTACACCATGGTCTACAACCATTTCTGTAATGTTTCCACAGATTGGACATTTGTAAAATTTCATATTTATTTCCTCCTAATTATTTTATTTAAATACATTTTATTAAGCATCATAGGATGCATTGACATTATAACAGTATCATACTATATTATATAGTAATATGCTCAATAAGTAAGGATGAGAACAGTATGGAATATTATATAAAGGGAAATGAAGTTTTTCTTAAGATGAAGAATAGATTTGTAAATAAGACAGTTACTTCTTTTTTAGACTCTTTTAATCAGTCGAAAAAAAACAAATATCAGCTCATTCAACAGGGATTATTAAAACATAATTTTCAAGTAGCAAAAGAAGAAGCAATGTTAAAAAAAGATGACATCATTTCATTTCCTTATCAACTTTTAAGCGAAGAACCGCTTATTCCATATAATGAACCATTAGATATTGTATATGAAGATCCATTTTTATTAATTGTGAATAAACAGGCGGGTTTATTAATTCATAGTGATGGTGTGAATACTACATGTACATTATCTAATATGGTCCAACACTATTATTTTTTAACTCATCAAAAATGTACAGTACGTCCTATCCATCGGTTAGACCAAGATACGACAGGTTTAGTTGTATTTAGTAAGTGTTCATTTTTTCAACCGTATCTAGACTTTTGTTTGGCTAATAAGGAAATTGAGAGAGAATATAAGGCGATTGTAGAAGGAAGAATTCCTAAAAATATGATAATAAAAATTAATAAGCCAATAGGAAGAGATCGTCATAATAGTAAGAAGCGAAGAATATCAAACACAGGAAAAGATGCTTATACTACGGTGGAAAGTGAGTTATGTGCAAAGAATTATACACTAGTTCATTGTAAATTAAAAACAGGTAGAACACATCAAATACGAGTCCATTTATCAAGTATTCATCATCCTATACTTTCAGACTCCTTGTATGGTAAAAAAAGCTCTCTCATTCATCGTTGTGCTTTGCATGCATATAAAATTCGTATGATTCATCCTATTAGCAATAAAGAACTAATCATTCATGCAGATATACCTAATGATATGAAAAAACTAATAAAATAATATAAGTTATGAAGAAATAGTTTTAATATTTTTGTTGTTTTAGAATCTATATACAATATTTTAAGTGACCTTTAAAATAAAACTTTTAAAGGTCATTGTTTCTTATAGCAGGTACCAAGTATGTTGATTATTTTACTCTTATGTATATAAGGTGATTACAGATATTATTACGAATATATGAATGAGTCGTATTCATTATTCATAAACGACGGGATATATGCATAGTCTTAAATGAGGTGAGTGGATGGAAAACAAGAAAGTAATTTATTTATTTGCGAGTATCTTTTCTCTTATTTTTGCAATGGTATACTATTTTCTTTTTAGTAATTTAGTATCCCCTAATAAACAACAAAGTGTTTTATATATGAATCAGGTTGGATTATATAAAAGTCAAGAAAATGCAAATAAAGTAATAGAAAAGCTTAAGGAACAAGAGATACCAGCTTATACCTTAGAAAAAGATGATGTATTAGCAGTTGTATGTTCTTTAAGTGATCAAGAACAAGAGACCAAGCAACAACAAGAGAAACTAGCTTCACTTGGGTATTCATACATACAGAAAAGTGTTCCTATTGTGAATGAAAATATTGCTTCAAAACTTCAGGAAAAAGACTATGCAACAGTACTGGAGATGATAAAGAATGAAAGTCAAGGAAATGACAGTAAAGGAGAGGCCTAGAGAGAAAGCGATACAATATGGTGTATCAACATTATCGAATCGTGAACTCTTAGCTATTTTGTTGAGAAGTGGCAGCAAACAGCAATCGGCTTTAGAGTTAGCAGATGACTTATTAAATGTTTACGGAGGTCTAGGAGAGTTAAGTAATGCATCATTGGTTGGACTTATGGAAAAGAAAGGTATTAAAGAAGTAAAAGCAATTCAGTTATTAGCTTGTTTTGAGCTAAGTAAGCGTATAACAAGAGAGCAGATGCCAGAAACATTTAGTATTGATCATCCTAAAAAAGTGCTAGATTGGTTGAATCAACAAATTGGCTTTTGTCGTCAAGAGCATTTTTTAGTACTCTTTCTTAATATTAAAAATAGTATTCTTGGTTGGAAGACACTTTATATTGGTACAACATGCGGTGCCAAAATTGAGCCTAAAGAAGTATTTCAAGAAGCAATTCAAAGAGGGTGTCAGCGTATTATTTGTGTACATAATCATCCTAGTGGGGATGTAACACCTTCTCATGCGGATATTATGGTTACAAAGTCATTACAAGCAGTTGGCAATATGGTGGGAATTGAATTACTAGATCATATTATTGTAGGAAGAAATAACTATACAAGTTTACGAGAAAATGTACTATTAGATTGAATTCATTCATCATAAACTATATAATAGTAGTAAAAGTAGGGTGAATGAAATGTCAAAGTTAACACGTTTTCAAAAAATTGCGGTTGTATCTATTTTAATCCTGATTTTATTTGGTTCTGTTATTAGAATATTACCGAATACAACACTATATAATAGTGGTTCTGATGTATTTACAATATTACGCTATACTTTTATTGATAATCCTGCAAGAACATTGAAAGGGTGGATTCAGGATTTTTCTCATTTGTGGGCTGTACATGATGAAAATGAACAGTTAAAAATAACATTAGCAAAACAGCCACAATATGAAGCACAGCTACAGGAAGAACAGCGAAAAGTGAAAGAGTATGAAGAATTATTAGGTCTTCGCTCAACCCTTCAACAATATGAACAAGTGTTTGCGAGTGTTATTTTAAGAGATCAAGATATGTGGAATAATATTGTTACAATCAATAAAGGTAATAGAGATGGTATTCAAAAAGATATGGCTGTCATGTCTAGTAAAGGTATGATAGGAAAAGTGTATGAGGTTTCTGAGTTTACAAGTAAGGTAAAGTTATTGACAAGTGAGGATCGTGTGAGTAGCGTATCTGTAAAGATTGCATTAAATGATGGATCAATCAGTGAAGGTGTTTTACAGAGGTATGATGTAGAAAAGAATAGTTTTATTATTCATATATTTGCTGGTACGGATGAAATAGAAAAGGGTATGCAAGTTGTTACATCAGGAAATGGTGGAGTATATCCATCAGGGTTACTTATAGGGACGGTTTCTTCTGTAGAGTCCTTTGATAACCAAGTAGGGAAAAGTGTATATGTAAATCCTGCTGCAGACTTTCACGACTTCCAAACGGTAATGGTCGTAAATCGTAGTGAGGGAGAATAATATGATTGCACATAGTATATTTGTTATTTTTTATTTTTTGATAGACAGTATGATACTAGCTTTATTTCCTACAAGTATAGCAAATTCGTTTATTTTTG
>CAZQFM010000067.1:0-6738 GCA_964592705.1 uncultured Erysipelotrichaceae bacterium | reverse complement strand
TATACATGTAAAAGATGTAAACAAAAATTACGTGTACCAAGAGGAAAAGGAAAGATTACGATAACTTGCCCTAAATGCCATATGAAATTTGATAAACGAACATAAAAAAATAATTCCTGTACTAGGAATTATTTTTTAAACCATTTATCAATTAAAGCTTGCATTTCACCATTTTCTTTCATAGCACGAATTTCTTTATCAAATTCAGCTTTTAATGTAGAACCTTTTGCAAATGCAATAGCATTTCCATTGGAGTCTTGCCCAACACCTAATGGGAAAGAAGCTAACTCTGGATATACAGATATATAATTGTTTGCCATAATTTGTTCACAAACCATGAAATCAATATTTTCATTGATGATTTCTTGTACTATATCAGCATATTCTTTACGTGTATCTATTGTAAGATTATATTCTTCTTTAATACTTTCTAATGCTTCTTGTTGGATAGTACCATTTTGTACACCAGCTTTCAATCCTTTTAAGTCTTGTGCGGATGAAAATCCTCTTTTCTTAAGTGTAACAACGGTATTGACAGTATCAGAAGATTCTTGATAATAAATTTCTGAGAAGTCTAGTACTTTCATACGATCAGCAGTAGGAGAGAGTCCAGCAACTGCTAAATCTGCTTGATTATTTTGAATAGCTAATAAGGCTGCGTCAAATTCTAAGTTTTCCCATTCTAATATATAACCAAGTTTTTGAGCAATAGCTTCTGTCATATCGATGTCAAAACCTTCAAGCTTTCCATCCTTATTCATAGTCTCATAAGGTTCATATGGTGCTACTGTTACAACCTTTAGTTTTTTTCCTGTACTTGCTGTTTCTTCTTGTGTTTTTGAACTACATCCTGTAAATATTAAACTAGCAATTAGCAACATTCCTAATAATTTTTTCATTCTTTTCTTCCTTTCTTTATAGCATATTAGCAATAAATTTTTTTGCTCTTTCTGTCTTTGCATTTGTAAAAAAGTCTTCTGGTTTACTACATTCGGCAATTTGTCCTTGATCCATATAAATAATATAGTCAGCAACTTCTCTAGCAAAGTTCATCTCATGAGTAACGATAATCATGGTTAAACCCGTATGAGCTAAATCTTTTAGTACCTTTAGTACTTCAATCGTCATTTCAGGATCTAAAGCACTTGTTGGTTCATCACAAAGAAGTACTTCAGGCTCCATAGCAAGTGCTCTAGCAATCGCAACACGTTGCTTTTCACCACCAGATAATTGATGAGGATAGGCAAACTCACGATGTTTTAGTCCAACCATCTGTAAGAGGGAGGAGGCTTTTATAACAGCATTATGATCATCTATATTTTTCACTTTCTTCAGTGCATAAGTAATATTTTTCTGTACATTCATATGTTCAAATAAATTGAAGTTTTGAAATACCATTCCCATTTTTTCACGAACTTTATTTAAGTTAGTTTTTCCATCCGTAATTTCTTGCCCTTTAAAGGTAATCTTACCATTTGATGGATGTTCTAACATATTTAAACAGCGAATAAAAGTAGATTTACCACCACCACTTGAACCAATGATTGCATATGTTTTTCCTTGTTCAAATGTAAAGTCGATTCCTTTTAAAACTTTGACATCATTTCCATAATTTTTATACAAGTTTTCAACTTTAATCATATTTCATTCTCCTTTCTATTCGTTTTCCAATGAAACTTAGTAATTTATTTAATGTATAATAAGCAATTCCAATAACTACTAAAGGCTCAATAGGAGAATATGTTTTAGCAACAACAAAGGAGTAGCGTTTCATCATATCGTTAATACCTAATACAGATACTACAGATGTTTCCTTTGTCAAAGTAATAAATTCATTCACAATTGCAGGTAATACTTTACGTACTGCTTGAGGCAGTATAATATCTTTTATAATATTGGATTGTGAAACACCTAGTGCTTTAGCAGCTTCGATTTGTCCCTTATTTACTCCTTCAATACCAGCTCTTATAATTTCTGCTAAATATGCTCCTGAATTAAGTCCAAATACAAGAAGAGCACATGTGAAGATATCGATTTGTAATCCTAATAGGGCAGGAAGTCCATACCTTATAAAATATAACTGAAAGAATACTGGTGTACCTCGAAAGAGATCAATATAACCTGAAACCAAAGCTCCTATAATTGGTACTTTTTTAAGAAATGCACAAAGGAAACCGATTATTATACCGATGAATGCACTGATCATTGATATTAATAAAACAATACCTAAACCTTCTAAAATGAATGGAGCCCATTCCATCATAAGCTCAAAATTAAATCTAACATTTAGTAACATATCCATCCTCCTTAATATAAAAAAGTCCTTGTGTTAACACAAGGACGACATAATCGCGGTACCACCTTACTTCTAACAGATATTGATTCTATTAGCTCTTTACCTGATAACGTTAGGTATACGAAGACTACCTCATCAATTGATTTCGATAGCTCAACTCCCAGACACGTTCTTTTCTACTTAATTTATTATCTTCCACCAAACGATAACTCTCTATAAAATCATGTTCGAAAATACTACTTCTGTTCAATGTTTTTCATGATATATCTTATTATACGCGATATGGAGAAGATTGCAACACTTTTTTAAATATTAAGTGGGCTATTGGCTAATTTTATCTCTTTGATATTGTCTTCTTTCGTGAGGTTTTAGTCCTTTTTTACGTAGACGGATAGTATCTGGTGTAATTTCTACTAATTCATCATCATTAATAAATTCAAGGGCTTCTTCTAATGTTAAAATTTTAGCAGGAGTTAAGCGCATAGCTTCATCACTACCACTAGAACGTATAGAAGTTAATTTTTTATTTTTTAGGGGGTTAACATCCATATCCATATTACGTGCTGACATTCCAATAATCATACCTTCATAAACTTCTGTTTGAGGTTCAATGAAAAGGGTACCTCTTTCTTGAATATTCCATAAAGCATATGTCATAGCACTTCCGGTTTCCGTAGATATTAAAGCTCCATTTGCACGTTGTGTAATTTCACCTTTATAAGCTTCGTAGCCTTGTACTCTTCTTACCAAAGTACCTTCACCATGTGTATCATTAATGAATTCACTACGATACCCTAGTAGTCCACGTGTTGGTGCACTATATGTAATTCTTACATAACCGTTTTCTTCTACCATATCAATCATAGTTCCTTTACGTAAGTTTAGCTTGTTAATAACAGACCCACTATATTCTTCTGGTACAAGTGCAATGACTTCTTCAATCGGTTCTACAAGGTTACCATTTTCATCACGATGAAGGATAACCTCAGGTTTACTTACCGCAACTTCATACCCTTCTCGACGCATATTTTCAAGTAAAACAGAAATATGAAGTTCACCACGACCACTTACTTTAAAGACATCTCCACTTTCAGTATCTTCAACTTTTAAACCGACATTAACTTCTAATTCTTTTTCTAGTCTTTCTTTTATATTTCTAGAAGTTACATATTTTCCACTTTTTCCAGCAAAAGGAGATTTATTTACGATAAAGTTCATACTAAGAGTTGGCTCTTCCACTTTGATGCTAGGTAGTGGGTCAATATGATCTTTATCACAGAGCGTCTCTCCTATAGATATGTCCGCAATTCCTGCAACTACAACAATATCTCCACAATGAGCTTCCTCTACCGGTATTCGTTTGAGTCCACGATAAACAAATACTTGTGATATTTGTTTATTTCTTTCATTACCTTCTGCATCACAAACAACAATATTTGTTTGTGGCTTTAAAGAACCTTTATAAATACGACCAATTCCTAAACGACCAATATATTCATCATATGCTAGTGCAGATACTTGCATTTGTAAAGGTTCTTCATCATAATCAGGATATACTTCACAATGCTTAAGAATCGTTTTAAATAATGGCTCTATAGAGTCGCTTTTTGTTTCCATATCATACTGAACAATTCCTTGTTTAGCAATTCCATATAATATTGGGAAATCCAATTGCTCATCATTTGCATTTAAGTCTAAGAATAAATCATATACTTCATCGACAACTTCTTCTGCTCTTTGATCTTTTTTATCAATTTTATTGATGACAAGAATCGGGCGTAAACCAAATGCTAATGCTTTACTTAAAACAAAACGTGTTTGTGGCATCGGTCCTTCACTAGAGTCAACAAGTAGAATAACCGTATCTACTGTCTTGATAATACGTTCTACTTCACTAGAGAAGTCCGCATGGCCTGGTGTATCAACAATATTAATTTTTACACCTTCATGAATGACAGAACAGTTTTTTGAGTAAATAGTATTCCCTCTTTCCCGTTCTTGATCATTACTATCCATTACACAATCTACTACTTTTTCATTAGAACGAAATACATCGCTCTGTCTTAAAAAGGCATCTACCAATGTTGACTTTCCTGCATCTACATGGGCGATGACCGCAATATTTATAATTTTTTCTTTATTATTCATCTTTTCTTCACCTTCAGTCCATGTATTATCATATACCGAATCATCAATAATTACAATTTTTTTTATTAGAATAAGCATGATTTCATGTATATATAGAATATAGTATAAGGAATAGGTGGTCATAGAAATGAAAAAAAAGATAACGTGTATATTCCTATGCTTCGCAATACTTACTGGATGTTCACATACATCTATACGAGAAATGAATCATCCTGATCGAGAAGTTGGAACACATGAAATTGAAATTACTTATGAAGAACATTATGTATCAACACTACATTATCCAAAAACTGATATCGAAGCGTTGGATACGGAGATTCAAAATAGAGTTACCAAGTACCAAGATGCTTTTTTAGAAAAGGTATCTCATTATAAAGAGAAGGATAAAGCAGAGTTAAATATTTCATATGAATCGTATGTAAAAGATGGACGCTATATTTCTGTTAAGCTAGATATTTATGAATATATATACCAAAAAAAAGAATATATTGAAACTTTGCGTTATGATACCCAAAAAGGTACATTTATTGATTTATATGATATTTATGATAAAGAGGCATTGTCCGTGTTATCGAATAAGACAAAACAATATTTTCAAATGTATTTTCCTGAAGATAGTAATACAAACCAATTTCATATAGCGAGTTCTCCCATTATATCTAATTATAATTCCTTTGTATTAAAAAAAGATGCATTAGTATTTTATTTTCAGGAGAAAACATTATTTGATAAAGCAGCAACATTCGAAGTATCCTATGATGATATAAAAGAATACACAGTATTAGAGAAAGAAGAGGTAAAAACATTTGTACCGTATGATCAGGTTTTAAATGAACCGGTGAAAAACATTGACCCTAATAAACCAATGATCGCTTTAACATATGATGATGGTCCAACACCTAAATATACAACAGCTATTTTAGATGCTTTAAAGGAGCATCATGCAAGTGCTACATTCTTTATTTTAGGTTCTCGTGCTAATACAGCACCTGAGTTATTACAACGTATGATTTTGGAGGGGAATGAAATTGGAAACCATACATTTTCTCATAAGCAGTTAACAATCTTATCACAAGAAAGGATAGAGGAAGAGATAGAGCATACACAAGAGTCTATTTATGAGATTACCAAAAAATATCCAGATACTATTCGACCACCTTATGGATCTAGGAATGAACAGGTAATGCAGGCAGCTAAGGGAAAGAAGATTGTAGCTTGGACTATTGATACGGAAGATTGGCGTTCTAAAAATGTAGAATCCATTGTAAAAAAAGTTTTGAATGAGGTAGAAGATGGTTCTATTATATTAATGCATGATTTATATGCGGCAACTGCCGAAGCGAGTATTATTTTAATTCCTGAATTGATTGAAAGAGGTTATCAGCTTGTTACTGTATCTGAGTTATATATGTATGGAAAAAATAAAGCTGGTAAAATTATAGCAAGTGAGTAGTATAGAAGTAAAATCTATTCTTTTCGTTTGATAAAAGTAGAAAGAGTATTGATATTTGTAAATATGTAAGTGGTAAGAGAAGTTCTATCTTTGAAAAAATATAAAGTTATGGAAGTGGGTGTTGGTGTGAACTAACACTTTTTTATATGGAAGAGAGAAGGTTCAGGATAGATAGGATAAAGAATTATGCCTATCTTGTTTTATTTATAAAACTTTTTGTTTACTAAGTATTGCATAATATGAAAAAAAGGGTATAATAACATTAGTTTTTTAATATAGAACATAAAGTTTAAAATACTAAACAAGGGAGGGATGTCTATGGATATTGGCCATAAGATCAAGCAATTACGTATCAAAAATGCGTTAACATTGGAAGAGTTGGCTTCTCGTAGTGAATTAACTAAAGGTTTTTTGTCGCAGTTAGAACGTGATTTGACATCTCCTAGTATATCTACACTAAATGATATTTTAGAAGCTTTAGGTACAACATTAGCTGACTTTTTTTCAGAAGTGAAAGAAGAAAAATTGGTTTTTACACAAGATGATTTTTTTGTGGATAAGCAAGAAGATAGTATTCTTCATTGGATTGTGCCAAATGCTCAAAAAAATGACATGGAACCTATTTTATTGGAATTAAAGGAAGGGGCACAGTCACAAATCATTTCTCCTCATGATGGAGAGGAGTTTGGCTATGTTTTACAAGGTAAAGTAACACTTGTGAATGGAGAGCAAGAGTATGTAGTAAAAAAAGGAGAAACCTTTTATATAACGGGGAAGTATGTGCATTACTTAAGGAATGATGGAAAAAGTAATGTCAAGGTGTTATGGATAACAACACCAC
>CAZQFM010000066.1:0-6754 GCA_964592705.1 uncultured Erysipelotrichaceae bacterium | reverse complement strand
GCAATGAAAGAGTCGAATGTCATTGTCGATACGGCTCAGGCGAATGCGGATGTCATTGTGAAAGAGGCATTGATGACAGCTCGTTCCATTTTATTAGATATTGCGAAGTTAGGGAATGAAGCGAGTGAGTTAAAGGGGACAATGTATGAGCAGTTGGAATCTCTTTCTAGGGCTTTAGATGAATTTGAAGTTCCACCCATACCTGAGATGGATCTTTTGAAAAGAAAAGAAATACAATGAAGAAGACACGTTTATGATGTTGGATTTGCAGAGAGTGAGCATGAGGTGAAAGCTCATATGAAGACTTCATAAATATCACTTTGGATTAGATAATCTGATAATGTAAGATTATTCGTAGACTTTCACGTTACGAAAGGTAAAGTGCATATACGAATTGTTGTATATGAACTAAGGTGGTACCACGTAATAGCGTCCTTAGATAAGGACTTTTTTTATTAAAGGAGGAAATGATATGGATTACAGAGATACGTTGTTAATGCCAAAAACAGATTTCGAAATGAGAGCGAAATTGGCTACCAAAGAACCAGTTATATTAGAACGTTGGATGAAACAAGATATTTATCAAAAAATGTTAGCAAAACGTGAAGGAGCTCCTACGTTTATATTACATGATGGGCCTCCTTATGCAAATGGTGAAATTCATTTAGGGCATGCGTTAAATAAAGTTTTAAAGGATGTTATTGTACGTTCTAAATTTATGGCAGGATATCAAGTTCCTTATATTCCAGGTTGGGATACACATGGTCTTCCAATTGAAACAGCTATTCAAAAATTAGGACATAATCGTAAAGAAATGAGTATTGTAGAATTTCGTAAGCTTTGTCATGATTATGCATTGAAACAAGTAGAAAGTCAGAAAGCTGGTTTTTTACGTGTAGGTAGTATCGCAGACTATGATCATCCTTATCTCACATTAGATAAAGAATTTGAAGCACATCAAGTAGAAGTTTTTGGAAAAATGGCAAAAGAGGGTCTCATTTATAAAGGATTAAAGCCAGTATACTGGTCTCCTTCGAGTGAGTCTGCACTAGCAGAAGCAGAAATTGAATATAAAGATGTTAAGAGTCCATCTATTTATGTAACATTTACAGTGAAAGATGGGAAAGGTATTTTAAATGAGCAAGATGCATTTGTTATTTGGACAACGACACCTTGGACTTTACCTGCAAACTTAGGAATTAGTGTAAATCCTAACTTTACATATGCTCTTGTAGCAAGTGAAAAAGGAAATCTTGTAGTATTAGAAGAATTAGTAGATATATTATGGGAGAAATTTGGATTTACCAAAAAAGAAATTATTAAAACGTTCAAAGGTCGTGAATTAGAATATATTACAGCACAACATCCGTTTTATGATCGTACATCGTTAGTTATGGTAGGAGATCATGTTACAGCTGGTGCTGGTACAGGATGTGTACATACAGCTCCAGGATTTGGTGCTGATGACTTCTTTGTTGGTATGAAGTATGGATTACCTGCTTATTGTAATGTCGATGAGAAGGGGTATTTAACGCAAGAGAGTGGAGAATGGCTGGCAGGTCAATTTTATGATGATGTCAATAAAATGATCACCCAACATTTAGATGAAATAGGAAATCTCATTAAGTTAGAATGGATTACACACTCCTATCCACATGACTGGCGAACAAAAAAACCAATTATTTTCCGTGCAACTACACAATGGTTTGCGTCCGTTGAAAAGATACGTGATCAATTATTACAAGAAATTGCTAATGTTGATTGGATTCCTTCTTGGGGTCAACAAAGGATGCATAATATGATTGCCGATCGTGGAGACTGGTGTATTTCAAGACAGCGTGCATGGGGAGTACCAATTCCTATTATTTATACAGAAGATGATATGCCGATTATGGATGAGGTAGTGTTCCAACATATTGCGAAATTAATAAGAGAACATGGTTCTAACATTTGGTTTGAAAAAGATGTGAAAGAGTTACTACCAGAAGGGTATACAAATGCAGCTTCTCCTAATGGTATCTTTAAAAAAGAATTGGATACAATGGATGTGTGGTTTGATTCAGGATCTTCACATACGGGTGCTATGCTTGAGCGAGGATTATCATATCCTGCAGATTTATATTTTGAAGGTAGTGATCAATATCGTGGGTGGTTTAACTCATCCCTTATTGTAGGTACAGCAGTACATGGAAAAGCACCTTATAAACAAATCTTATCTCATGGGTTTGTTATGGATGGAAAAGGTGTGAAGATGTCTAAGTCCCAATGGAATGCGGTAAGTCCTTCTGAAATTACGAAAAAATATGGTGCTGATATTTTACGTTTATGGGCAACAAGTGTTGATTATCAGGCAGATTGTTCAATGAGTGAAGAAATTATGAAACAAATGTCAGAAACGTATCGTAAAGTTCGTAACACATTCCGTTTCTTATTAGCTAATATTCATCCAGAAGATTTCACAAAGGAAGATCTTATAGATGTTCGTCAATTACCACAACTTGATCAATATATGCTTGTTTTATTAGATGAAGTTAGCAAAAAAGTACAGTTAGCATATAAAGAATATCGTTTCTCTGATGTGACAAGCGCACTTTCTATATTTATGACGAATGAATTAAGTGCTTATTACTTAGATTTCACGAAAGATATTTTATATATTGAGAAGAAAGATAGTGTAAGACGTCGTCAAGTACAAACTGTTCTTTATCATGCAGTGAATGTGTTATTACGTTTATGGGCTCCTATTATCGTTTTCACAAGTGAGGAAATTCATGATATTTTCAAAGTAGATGAAGAAAGTATCCATTTAAGTGAGTTTGCGCCTTTCTTTGATATCGAGGGAGCAGATGCATTAAAAGAAAAAGTTGCTCGTTTATTAAAAATACGTACAGATGTATTAAAAGCATTAGAAGATGCACGTGCTCATAAAGTGATTGGTAAGTCTTTAGAGGCTAGTGTTCTTTTACACGTTGAAGAAAGTGATTATGCTATTATACAAGAGTTACTTGGTGATGGGTTAGCACAGTGGTTTATTGTATCTCATGTAAGCTTTTCTAAGGAAGCAATGCCTCGCTATGAAGTGTGTGGTGTTAAAGTTGAGAAATGTGTGGGAGCAGTATGTCCACGATGCTGGAATATTAGTCAATCGGATGCAGAAGATGGATTATGTGCTCGCTGCCAAGAAGTATTGAAATAAAAGAAGGGTATAGCCTTCTTTTATTTTATGGATGATAGGTATGATTGTTTTCTTGGTGGAAAAGCTTTAAAATAGGTAGAGTAGGATGTGAAATTATGAAATGTAAAGTAGTATGGCCATATATATTTGTTCTCTTATTGTTAGGTATTGGTACTTTTTATGATTATGATATTACCAATGCTTTATATAATCCACAAAGTATATTTGGAGTTATATTTGAGAAGGGAATGTTGTGGTTAGTAGTATGTTTATTACCACTTAGTTTTGCTGTGCTATATGCTATCAAATCATCTATATGGCGGTTTTCTGCCGTAGTTCTTTCTTATAGTTATTTAGTACGAGAGGTTACTTCTGGGTGTTCATTGCCAATATTTTATATTCTTATATTAGGAATACTGCTTGGAGTGATTACTTGTTATGGTATGAAAAAAATAAATATAGAAATCATAAGGAAATATGAGAAAAACGTCCGTTTCTTTCTTTATGTCTTTTTGGTATCATTGCTTATCACAACGATTTTAAAAGGATGTTGGGGTAGGGTGCGATATCGTGAATTACAAGATATCACGCAATTTACAAACTGGTATAAGATACAAGGAATGAATGGGAATTTTTCTTTTCCAAGTGGACATACAACAGTGTTTACATCCATATTATGTTTTTTACCGATGACGTTAAAAAGATTTCAACAGAAACATTCACTTATTTATATCGTTATTTTTGGGTTGATTATAGCGATGATGGTTTCTAGACTAGTTATGGGAGCTCATTACTTATCGGATACAGCAATAGGATTTTGTATAACATATTCGGTGTATACATATTATAGAAGAAAATGTTACGAGGAGGTGTGATATGAAGGCAAGAGAATATGCGTGGAAGTATTTGTGTGATATATGTATTCATGAGAAATATAGTAATTTAGTACTTCGACAAGGAATGAAAGATTTAACGAAACAAGATAAAGCGTTTGTTACGCAAATTGTGTATGGAACATTGCAAAACTATCGATATGTTCGCTATCTTTGGGAAGATTATGTCGATAAGCAACCTTGTGAAAAAATAAGTATTTTATTAGATATGAGTATATATCAATTGGTATTTATGGATAAACTTCCATCGTATGCAATTGTACATGATGCTGTTGAGATAGCTAAAAAAATAAAAAAAGGCACTTATAGTAAGCTTGTAAATGCTGTTTTACGTAATGTTATGAAGCATCCTTTAAAAGAAGTTGTTGGTAGTAAGGAAGAAGTGTTAGCTTTGAAAACTTCGCATCCACTCTGGATTGTGAATATGTGGGAGTCACAATATGGTTGGGAAAACTGTGAGAAAATATGTCAGTGTAATCTTCAAGAGAATGTACAGACGATTCGAGTTAATTCTTTGAAAACAACAAAAGAGGAATGCAAAGATATCTTGGGTAATTGTGAAGATGGATATGTAGCTAAGGATGCACTACGCTATTTTGGTGGAAATGTAGCTACTACATCTTATTATAAAGAAGGATTTGTCAGTATTCAGGATGAAGCAAGTCAACTAGTAGCGTATATGGTAGATCCTCAAAGAGGAGAGCGTATATTGGATGTATGTAGTGCACCTGGGACCAAAGCAACACATATGGCACAGTTGATGCATAATGAGGGATATTTGTTATGTGGAGATATTCATCCACATCGTGTGCAACTGATTGAAGAAGGTGCTAAACGATTAGGGATTTCTATTATGGATGCTAAGTGTATGGATGCAACGGATTTACAAACGATAGAAGATGAATCATTTGATCGTGTTTTATGTGATGTTCCTTGTAGTGGTTATGGTGTATTAGGGAGAAAGAGTGATATTAAATATCATATGAAAAGTAATGACATGGATACCTTAATTCCTATACAATATCATATTTTTAGGAATGCTTCCCGTAAAGTCAAAGAAGGTGGGATTCTTGTTTATTCAACATGTACATTAAATAAGAAAGAAAATGAGAAACAAGTAGAACTTTTTTTGAAGGAACATGAAGAATTTAAGTTATTAGAGGAACAAACTATTTTTCCATTTACTTATCATTGTGATGGCTTTTATATGGCTAAATTAAGAAAAGGGGATAAGAAAGAGGATATGGATGAAAGAGGATAAAATTTATTCTCTTTTTTTGTATAAGTAATGAATGCACTGATAAAATATGATAGAATAGGTGATGGTGATAAGAATGAAAAGTTTATATGAATACAATTATGAACAGATGCAAGATATGGCTGTTGAACATGGTTGGAAGAAATTTCGTGGACATCAAATTTTTCAATGGTTATATCGTAAACGTGTCTTAGAAATAGATGATATGAGTGATTTGTCGCTTGATACAAGAAACTTGTTAAAACAAAACTATATGATTTCTCCTTTGGAATTAAAGGAGAAACAAGTATCGAAAGATGGAACAAGAAAGTATTTGTTTTCTTTAGAAGATGGGTCTCTCATTGAAAGTGTATTAATGCAGTTTGATTATGGAAAAAGTATATGTGTGACAACGCAAGTAGGTTGTAATATGGGATGTGCTTTTTGTGCAAGTGGTCTTACAAAGAAAAGAAGAAATCTTACAAGTGGTGAAATCGTAGCACAGGTGGTATATGTGCAAAAAGATTTAGATATGCAAAATGAGCGTCTAAGTCATATTGTTGTAATGGGAACAGGTGAACCCTTTGATAATTATGATCATGTGATGAACTTCTTAAAGACAGTGAATCATGATCGTGGTTTAGGAATAGGAGCACGCCATATAACGGTTTCAACTTGTGGTGTTGTGCCACGTATATATGATTTTGCGAAAGAACATACGCAGTATAATTTAGCTATCTCTTTACATGCACCTAATGATCAATTAAGAGATGAATTAATGCCTGTTAATCATGCTTATCCATTGCAACAGCTTATGGATGCCCTGCGTTATTATGAACAAGAAAACAATCGTCGACTAACATTTGAATATATTTTATTAAAAGGAGTTAATGATCAACCAGAACATGTTAAGCAATTAGCTGATTTGGTTCGTGGTATTCATGCATATGTAAACTTAATTCCGTATAATGCTGTAGATGAGCATGGTTTTCAAAGTGTTGCATATGAAGAAGCGATGGTATTTTATGATGCATTAATGAAAAAAGGTATACGTTGTACGATACGTAAGGAGCATGGAGGGGATATTGATGCAGCGTGTGGACAATTACGTATTAAACACTTACATAAAGATAAGGTGATGAAATGATATACTTTGGGGCTAGCGATGTAGGGTTGAAAAGGAAAGAAAATCAAGATAGTTTTTGTGTAGTTGAAAATCAACATCATAGCTTATTAGCAATGGTATGTGATGGGATTGGTGGAGGAAAAGCAGGGGGTGTTGCGAGTAGTTTAGCTATTGATTCTATTAAGAATGCTTTTTTACAAGCAGAAGCTTTTCAGGATGATGTGGATGTAAAAAGATGGTTATATAAAGTTATTCAACAAGCAAATGATGATATATTTGCACAATCAATGAAACATATTGAACAAAAAGGAATGGGGACTACT
>CAZQFM010000065.1:0-6945 GCA_964592705.1 uncultured Erysipelotrichaceae bacterium | reverse complement strand
ATTGAGCCAAGGCTTCAAGCAATTGCCAAACAACACGTGGGTTTCGCAATCAATAATATTGTGAAGGAAGTTTTAAAAGATATGGAGTATAATCATGAAGAACTAAGTGCTTCTACACTAGATGATAAAGGGAATGTCGTGAGTGTAGAGTATAATTCATATAAATTAAATCAGCTTTTATATTCAGCTCTGAATACAATTGATGACGCGTTAAAAGCTGCACAGGATGGGAAAATAGACCCAACAACAGAGGAAGTTTTTTATGAAGATGGGATTATATATCAAGTTCCTTTAGGATCTTTAACGAGAATATCCTTTTTCTCAACGTTAGGGCCTCGTATACCTGTGAAAATGAATATGCTGAATGATGTAACGGGAGAGATACAAACATCTTCAGAGCCTTATGGAGTAAACAATACCATGGTAAAAGTTGTTCTATCTGTACAAATACGTGCCCAAGTTATAACTGTTCTTGGGGTTGGGGAGTTAGAAACAAAAACAGAAGTTCCCATCATTATGCAGTTAGTTAATGGACGTGTACCTGTTTATTTACCTAATACGACAACTACACAAAAAGAATAAAAAACAGCCGTAGCTGTTTTACACTATATGAGGATCGATTCGATTAAGGCCTTCTCCATACGAATTTAACTTCCGTGTGGAAGGGCCTTTTATAATTTCTCCGGTGTAAGAGTATCGAGATCCATGACATGGGCAGTCCCATGTTTTATCATGTATATTAAAGGTACAAACACACCCTAAGTGTGGACAAGTGATATCAACGATATGAAGTTGATCTTGTTCATCACAATATACACCATAATGGTGATGGTTTATTTGCATCACTTTTGCATGTCCTTTTTGTGGATATTCTTCATCTGGTTGTTGTAGCTTACCTTTTATAAATTCATATGCAACATTCATATTTTCTTTAATGAATGCCAATGAAAAAAGAGAAGCAAATCGATGAGGATCAAATATTTTCATATATTGAGATTCTTGTTTTAATAAGTATGCACATAGTAATTTACCAGCAATATTGGAGGTTGTATTTCCCCATTTGCTAAATCCAGTAGCTATATATAATTGATCATTATGTTTATCTAATTTACCAATATACGGAATATGATCAAAGGACATATAGTCTTGTGTTGACCACATATCTTCGAAGTTCACGATACCAAAAGTTTTCTGAGCCCTTTTTACATAATCACTATCTTCTTTCTGTAATTGTCCTGTTTTATGACTATTTCCTCCAATCATGAGATAGGTTTGGTCATGAGATGTTAAGGAGTTAAAAGAAATGGATGGAGATTCTACATTAATAAGCATATCATCCCCATAGTTAGTAGTGATAGGTGTACATAAAATAGAGGATGACATCGAATATGTTCTAGCAAACATGAATTGATGTTGATCATAAAATGGAAATTGTGTAGCTTGTACAATATTTCTTGCATGTATTTTCCTTCCATTACACATAGCAATATAAGAATCTTCATTCTTTATAATATTTGTGACAGGAGACTGTTCATAAATAGATATACCTGCTTTTTTTATGATCTCTGCCAATGCAAGCATATATTTTAGTGGATGAAATTTTGCTTGATTAGGAAACATTAACGCTGCTTGAATCGTAATTGGATACTTGACTGTATCAATAAAAGAACAAGGAATTTCTAAATCTAAACATGCTTGATATTCATCTTGAATATTAGCAATAAGTTCTGTTTCTTGTGTAAATACAATACTATTGCAACGCTTAAAATCACATGCAATTTGATGTTTATGAATAATTTCTTCAATAGATTCAATCGCTTCCATATTTGCCGTATAATATTGTTTAGCAACCTCATAACCATATTTTTGAATAATAGATTTATAAATAAGACCATGTTGGGCAGTTACTTTACATGTATTGCGTCCACTAGCACCATAACCAATATGATTTGCCTCTACAATGATAAAGTTATCGGTTGCTTGTGATAAATAATAACCTGTTGTTAAGCCTGTAAGTCCAGCTCCAATAATTAGAGTATCTGTATAAATATCTTGTTCAAGTGCTGGATACGATGTTTTTTGTATTTCTTTTATCCATTTTGATGGGTTCATAAAATCACCTCTATGCATAGTATGGATATGTTATCAATAAATTATAAGTAAGTTGAATAGAATCTTCCTATTTCATAAGATTATGAAAAGAATACTAATCGTAAAATGGGATACCTATTCTCTTAGGCGAAGTTTCCCTTTCATCACTCTTTCTACAAAATATCATATATTGAAGTGAGGTTGATAAGATAATAAGAAAAGGAGAATCGATATATGATAAAGGATGAATGGGGACTTGTGTTAAGTGGAGGTGGTGCGAAAGGTGCTTATGAAATTGGTGTTTGGAAAGCCATACGAGAACTTAATATGGAACATGCTATTACAGCGGTTTCAGGTACTTCTGTAGGATCTTTAAATGCTGCTTTATTTGCACAGGGAGATTATGAAACAGCAGAACAAATTTGGACGAATATATCCATGCAACAGATTTTATCACCAAAGAATATTACCGCTGTTGAGGTTGAAGGTGTAGATGATGAAATAAAACAATTAATCGTACAAGAGGTCGGTGGACATTTACCAAAGCCATTGTGCGCAGTGATGTCATGGATACAAGATATAGATAAGAAGCTCTATACATTTGCATTACCTGTTTATATTGCCTCTTTTGCTAAAAAATCTTTTCCGATTTATACGGCTATGAAACTAGCTCCTATATTTATTTCATTTATACAACAGTTTCTTTCTGTTACTTCTTTTAAGGATGCGTTTCAAGTTACAACAGAAATCCTTAGGGGACTCTTTCGTGATGGGTTATTTTCACAAGATGGTTTAGAGTCCATTATTAATCAGCATGTAGATGCACAAAAAATATTGGAGAGTAAGATTGCATTATATATGCATAGTTACAATGTGACAAAGATCCAAGAAGAAAGCTTTTTTATAGATGAATCTAATATTCAAGATTTAGCGACCATCATGTTAGCAAGTAGCGCATTACCAGCAATTTATGAAGATGTCTTGTTAAATGGGGATCGCTATATTGATGGAGGAATTCCTATTATAGGAGACAATGTACCTGTAGATACGTTATATAACCAAGGGTATAGGAAAATGATTGTTGTGGGAATGGATGATGATATGAAACCTATAAAAGGATATCCAGATAGCTTAATTTATTTAATTAAGCCTCAATCATCCCTTGGTGGTGTCTTTCGTGGAACATTAAATTTCCGTAGTAATTATGCTCGTAAATTGATTCAGAAAGGATATGAAGATGCGATTACCATTTTAAAAGATATTCATGTATAGCAAGGTATCTTGATAGTTTTATCAGTGGGGGTTCCCACTTTTTTTAAAATTAAAAAGAATGTAGACAAATATGAAGAGGAATGTAGTATAATAAAAATACTATAGGGAAGGAGCTTTACGATGTATCAAAAATGCTTAGATTTATTAACACAAAGAGGTGTGAGGTTAGAGGATATTGCAGAATGTGTCATGTTTTTACAAAAGAAGTATACTGCTAACTTAACAGAAGAGGAATGTAAAGAGGCAGTGGTTACTATTTTGCATAAGCGTGAAGTACAACATGCCGTGCTTACAGGGTTATATCTTGATCGTGCAGCAGAAAGTGATCTTATAGATGATGAAGTTCTTAAAGAGATTTTAATGAATGATGATGCTCTTTACGGTGCTGATGAGGTATTAGCGTATGGAATTTGTAATCTATATGGTTCGATTGCTTTAACTAATTATGGATATATAGATAGAGTAAAGCCAGGAATTATTGGGGAAATGAATGACTCCCATACACATAAAGTATGTAACACTTTTTTAGATGACATTGTGGGAGCAATTGCTGCCTCGGCAGCATCAAAAATAGCACATACAAAAAGAGAGGAGGTATAAATATGAAAAAGGTAGGATGTATTTGTTTCCTTATCTTGAGTTTTGTATTATCAGCATGTAGTTCTTTTGGCAATGGAGAAAATATAAAAAATACAGATGTAAGAGAAGTATTGCAGAAATTACAGCGTGAAGATAATACGTTTTTACTATTTTTAACGACCAATAAATGTTATTCATGTGAAGAATATATGAAGGTATTAAATAATATACAAAAAGAATCACCATTTTCTATTTACTACATAAATGTCGATCAAGAAGATCCAGATAAGCTAGAAGAACTAAAAATTATCATTGGTCATTATACCGATTTACCGATGACCTATTATTTTGATAAGGGGGAAGTGAAGCAAGATAATATAAAAGCAGGCTATATAGAGCCGGAAGTTTTAAAAGAATGGTTAAGAAAGTTGCAGGTTATTGAATGAAAGAAATTGTGGATGTTGTGACTACCAAAGAGGATATTAAGGTACATTTAAAAAATTTAGGTATTCAAAAAGGAATGCTTATTTTAGTTGATGCACAGACTATAAATTTAGGATATGTTAGTGGTGGAGCACAAGCGATTATAGAAGCTCTTATGGACGTTGTAGGATATGAAGGAACGATTGTTATGCCTTCTTTTACAATGGATAATATGGATCCTTCCTGTTGGGGACAAAAACGCATTGAACGTGAACATTGGGAGTATATTAGACAACATCCTATAGCGTTTGATAGAAAGTTAAGTGCACCAACCAATAGCGATGAACTCGTACATCAGTTTATGCGAAATGATGCTATTGCTCGATCCTATCATCCGATGTACTCCTTTGTGGCATGGGGAAAATATGCTAAACTTTTGTGTGATAAACACCCTTTACATTTTGGGTTATCAAAAGATTCTCCTCTAGGTAAAATATTTGAATTAAATGGGTATGTCTTACTGTTGGGCTGTGATTATAAAGATTGTACGATGTTTCATTTAGCTAGATATAATGGAGATCAATTGCCTATAAAGGTTGTAACAAGCGCTATCCAACAAAATAAAAAAGCTGTTTGGAAAGATATGCTAGATTTAGTTCTTGTAAATGATGATTTTCATGTTATCGGTGAAGTAATGGAAGAGCGCAAGGTAGTGAAAACATCGTATCTTGGGAATGGAAAGTGTCGATTTTTCAGTGCACGCGAAGCTGTGAATATTGCGACAGCATATTTTAACATAAAATAAAAGTGTAAGTGAAACAGTGTTTCTGTATTCATCTACACTTTTTTTGTTTAAAATGCATATTGAACTAATATTTGTACGAACTTTTCTAAATAATGTTGATCAATCTCATCAAATCGAGAATATACATAAGAGTCAATATCAAGAACACCAATACATTGATGCTCTTTTATGATAGGAATAACAATTTCCGAATTACTCGCACTATCACATGCAATATGTGTTGGAAATTGATGTACATCATCCACCCGAATTGTTTGCATTCTTTCTACACTCTTTCCGCATACACCTTTTCCAATAGGTATTCGTGTACATGCAATAGAACCTTGAAAAGGACCTAATACAAGCTCTTGTTGTGATAGAAGATAGAAGCCTGCCCAGTTAACTTTTTCTAAATTTTTATACAATAGTGAACTTGCGTTTGCTAAGTTAGCAATTAGGTTTTCTTCATCACAAATAAGAGATGAAAGCTGTTCACATATACGATTATACATTTCTTCTTTTTCCATTTTCTCTTCTCCTCATCTTCATGTGTATGTATCATAACACAAGGATATAAAAAAAGACAGAGACAGGTGTCTCTGTAAAATTAAGAATGCATATTTTCCAAGCAGTTTGAGAATTTAGTATATGCTTTTGAAATTTTTGTTTTTTCTTCTGCTTGCATTACATACCAATTCTTTTTCTTCATTAATTCAAATAAACATTGTTGCATTTCGCTTATTTCTTCATAAATGCTAGTAATCTCTTTAAATAGTATTGGGTTACTTGATTCTTGTGTA
This sequence comes from uncultured Erysipelotrichaceae bacterium, assembly GCA_964592705.1. Taxonomy (GTDB): domain Bacteria; phylum Bacillota_I; class Bacilli_A; order Erysipelotrichales; family Erysipelotrichaceae; genus CAMWMY01. Next base: position 996 of record CAZQFM010000065.1, on the reverse strand, counting down.
AACATATTATATAACAGTTTCATATGTTTTAAGGAGATTAAAAGGTTGGTTGTTATGTCTTTATCTTTATATGTAGAGTTAGCCATTTTTTGCCTCCTTTTCCAATATACCAACTAATTTTTGAAATTGGTTTTTTAATTTATCATTACATTTTTGAAATTCCTTTTTTAGATCTTCATCTTCTAATAATGTCATATCATGTGTTAAACGTTTATATAAAACTTCTGTTTGCCCAAGGCAATCTTCGATGTAGAGTAAGTCTTTACCCGTTAACATGAATTCTGATTTCATTATATCACTCCTTCCTCTTGTAGTATGGATGCAATTTCATAAAGGTATTCTGTATATTTCATAAAATTTTGTTATAATGTATAAGGACAGGAGGGTGTGTATGAAATTACAAGAGAGAGAGAAAGTGTATATTCAAAGTTATAAGCATGATGGAAGTTTACATAGAACATGGGCACAAGGTTATATTTTAGAAGCAAATGAAAAGCGAATTGTCGCAGTAACCAATCGTGCATTTGTAAGTGAGGCAGATGGTCGTACATGGGTTACAAGAGAACCTGCAATATGCTTTTTTTATCCAGATAAATGGTATAATGTCATTTGTATGATTAGAAAAAATGGAGTTCATTATTACTGTAACCTTGCATCTCCTAGCTTATTTGATGGGGAAGCAATTAAAAATATTGATTATGATTTAGATGTAAAAATCCTACCTAATGGCAAGTTTAGCATACTTGATGAAGATGAATATGCACAACATAGCAAGCAAATGCACTATAGCGCAAAGCTTGACCATGTTATACGCTCAGCACTTGATAAACTCCTAGTAGACATACAGTTAAAAAACTCTCCTTTTGATGCAGAAGAAATTATGAAGTTGTATGATAAGTATTTGTATTTTCTAGAAGATGATGAAAAAAATAAAAAAAGTAAAAAAAAGGAGTTGACAAAGGGGATAAAAGTTTGATATTATGGGTAGGCACTCAA
>CAZQFM010000064.1:0-7297 GCA_964592705.1 uncultured Erysipelotrichaceae bacterium | reverse complement strand
CATCCCTGGACAAGAAGTAACAGGAGTACAAACAGGAGATGGAACACAAGTAGGGGTATGGACAATGCTTGTAGGGCTATCAACAGGAATGATGGTATTCTTTAGAAGAAAGAATCGTAAAGAAGAAGTATAATTATCTAGATGCTGTTTATAAGGGTTATTGACAAGAAGTTGATAGCCTTTTTTATTTAGTTATTACAAGGGAGGTGTATTAGGTAATGATATAAAGATATCTGAATTTTCTAGGTTTCTATTAAGAAAAATATTTCTTATTTTATTATCAATCCTATAATAATCACTTATAATTGTGTCTATTTTGGCTTTGTAAAACATAAAATGGTATATATGCTTTTATAGTATATAGATGATATTAAGAGTTAAATAACTTAAGTTAGAAGAAATGATATAATCGCTACTCTATTTAATCAACTATTCAAATTGATATATAGGAAGAAAAAGATGTATAATAGGATATGGCTTTGAAGAAAGAATTAGGAGGTACAAATGAAAAAGAAACAAGTATTATTAATGAGTATCTTAAGTGTAAGTTTGCTTTTTAGCGCATGTACACAAAAGCGAGATGATCAGGCTAGCTTTGATAAATATCTTGATAGTTTACCAACGCGTCTTATTAGTAATGATAGTATGAATTTAGAATTTTTATTTGAAGACCCTACTAAATATGGTTTTCAAGATGAACTTTTAACACTTCCCTTTAGTACAAAGGAAGACTATGAACAATCAAAAAAAGATGCTGAGCAAATCTTAAAAGAACTTAATCAATTTTATTATCCATCATTAAATGATAAACAAAAATTAACATTTGATGTATTACAGGATAACTTGAAAAGAGGTATGAAATTAACTGAATTTTTTGATTTAGATAATAATTATTTAGGGAGTTTTATTGGCTTTCAAGCACAGTTACCAATGCTGTTGAATGAGTATACTTTTGAGAGAAAACATGATCTAGATAGTTATTTTCATATTTTAGAAACAAGTGAAGAAGTATTTTTGAAGTATGCAGAGAATGAAAAGTATCGTCAAAGTAAAGGAACAGGAATGTCACAAACAATCTTGAATAAGGTGATTGAACAATGTGAAAACTTTATATCATCCAATGATTCATTTTTAATTGATCGTATGAATGAAAGAATTGATCAAGTAACCTTCTTAAGTGATTCAGAGAAAGTTACAGCAAAAAAGCGTAATGAAGAGTTAGTGAATAATCAGTTGAATCAAGCCTATCGTTCACTAAAAGAGCAATTACAAACAATAGATGCTAGAAAGGATGATCTTGGTTTAGCTTCTTTACCTAATGGCAAGGCTTATTATGAAAACTTATTACAAGTTAAAACAGGATTAGATATGAATGTTTCTGAAGTACGTTCTTATTTAGAATCAAGAATTTATAAATTACAATTACAGTTATTATCTATTATGCAAGAAGATGAAAGTGCTCTTGATAGCTTGAAGAATGAACTTATCTTTACAACACTTACGAGTACAGAAGAGGTATTAGATTATTTGAAAGATGTGATGAAAAGAGATTATCCATTCATTGATAATTTAAACTATGAAATTACGAAAGTACCAGAAGCGTTATCAGCGAATTTTTCTCCAGCTGCATATTTAATGGGGAAAATTGATGCCCCTATTTCTGCACCAGAGCATATTTATATTAATGGCGATTTTTCACAAGATTTATTTCCAACGATTGCACATGAAGGCTATCCTGGACATATGTATCAACACACATACTATAAACAACAAAATTATCCTACAGTAAGATACTTATTGGATTATAATGGTTATAGTGAAGGGTGGGCGACATATATAGAACGCAATAGTATTCTGCAATATACACCAAAAGAGGATACGGCTGCTTTTCAACTCTATCGTATCAACAATGAACTAGTTAGTATATATATAGGATTAGCAGATATTGGTATTCATTATGATGGATGGGATCGTGCTAAGTTTATATCTTATATGGAAGAGTTATTTGGAGAAGGAACTTTAGCACAAGAAGATTTAGATAGTCAATATGATATTATTTTAGAAACACCTACAAATTACCTACAATACTATTTAACTTCTTTTAAATTTCAAGATTTATATGATAAAGCACAACAAGAATTAGGTTCTACATTTTCAGCAGTAGCTTTTCATGATGTTATTTTGAAAACAGGACCTTCACCTTTTCATATTATTGAAGAAAAAGTAGAACAATATATTAAGCAATCAAAATAAAGAGTAGTGCAAAATAATCTTTTAATCATAATGAAGTTGTTTGAGACTATTGTCAAAAGTGTCAATAGTCTTTTTTATTTCATCATTTGAAAAAGATACCCATTAGGTACCTATTTATCCATAATCTAAAACAGCTTTTTTAAATATAATAAGATTATGTTTTAATACTTAATTTAAAAATATTTTTGTTTTATATATTATGGAATTAGCTTCTATATTTTATTATTTATTCTCTTTTTCAAGTAAAGATATGAAACAAAATAATAGCTCTTTATAATCAGAATTTAAAGTTCGTAACATTTTTAATAGCTTTTGTTCTTCTTCATCACATAGTAAGTAATGTTCATGATTTTTGGATATACCTAATAATATATTGACATCAAGGTTCAAAAGATGTGCTATATCACAAAGTATATGGATGTGAGGACATCTTCTATTTTTAATATAGCTATTTAGAGCTTGGGGCGAGATATGTAACCTTCTAGCTGCTTCTTTTTGTGTAAGATTATGTAATTCTAATGCTGATTGTATTTGATTACCTAAATTTTTCATCATCAATGCTTCCCTCCAATTATGAAATAACATGTTTATCATAACAATATGTAAATAATTGCAAAGATATAATAAGCAATTCAATAAATGTTTACACAAATACTTTTATTTTACATACACTAGCATGGGTGGTAGTATGAGGAAGGATTATAAAGATAAATGTATTGCTTACTTTGTATTATTATTTATTCTCTTAATTGGAGTACTTCTTGTTTTTTTGATTGATTATTTGTATAGCTTATATTTATAAAAAGCTCTATAAGGGCTTTTTTACATATTCAATAAATGCTGTTTTTAATGGTAGCATCACTTAGCTATATTTATTTTATAAGGAATTACTTTAGAAAGATAATAGAGAGAAACATGAGTAATAAAAGAAAGTGATACCTCTTTAATAGAGAATACCACTTATATCAATTATCTTAAATACTCTATACGTTTTTAATGGATACTATATCCCCCGTCTATAGGAATAATTGCCCCACTGATATAGTTACTTGCACTAGATGCAAGAAGTAATAATAAACCATCAACATCTTTGTAACATCCCCATCTCTTTGCAGGAATACGTTCTAGAATAGCTGGATCATATTCTCCATTATCCTTACATTGTAAGGATGTACCTGTTGTCATATAACCAAAGGAAATGGCATTCACTTGTATATCTTTTGATGAGAATTCATTCGCAAGAAAGCGCGTCATAGCTTCTATTCCACCTTTACTTGCACTGTATGCACTATAGTCATTACTACTAAGCGTAGATAGAGTACTTGAGGCATTAATGATTTTTCCACCGTGCCCTTGTTTTAAATACTGTGCAATAACAGCTTGTGATAAGAAAAAACATGCCTTTAAATTGATGTCCAGTACTGTATCCCATGTTTGAGGTGTAATTTTTAATGTTTCTTCTTTTCTTACAATACCTGCAAAATTTAAAAGAATATCTATATGACCATAAGTAGCTAATACTTCTTTCATTAAGGTATCAATAGCACCAGGAGTTGTCAAAGATAAGGTAAGACTATGGTATTTTCTACCTAACTGTTCAACTTCTTTTTTTAAGGCACTATCATCTCCAATACTAATTCCAAAAATATCTGCACCAGCTCTAGCCAGTGTTAATACACAAGCATATCCTAACCCTTGTGAACATCCACTGACAAGCGCTACTTTACCATCTAAATTAAATTGTTCCATATACGCGTACCTCCATATCTATCGTTAGTATGTACCTTGATTTTATAAGTTATGAAACTTTTTCATATCTTTCTTTTTCCATATATGTGAGTAAGCAATCTATATCTTGAAATGAAAGAAGATATACGTATTCAATATTTTAAATATTTTCGATGTTCTTCTCTTGACTATAAGGGAACCTTATAGTTTATTATAATAGAACCTGTTAATAGAGAAATATGAAAGGGGATATATATGCGATTCATACTTCATTATGTAGTAAAATATAAAATGCTCATTGTATTGAATTTGATAGGAGTGTTTGCCTTTGTAGGTATAGAGCTTGGAATACCTACTGTTATTTCAAAAATGATTGATATAGGAATTACCAATCACGATATTGATTATCTTTATCATATGGGATTTGTGATTTTATGTATTGCTCTTTTAGGTGGCATAGGAAATGTGTTTATAACCTATTGTAGTTCACGTATTAGTACGTATATTACAAGAGATATTCGAAATGATATTTTTAAGAAAGCACAAGCTTTTTCACATATAGAGTATAATACTTTCGGTGTTTCTAGTATGATTACACGTGTAACCAATGATGCCTTTGTCATTATGCAGTTTGTAAATATGGTTCTTCGTATAGGCTTTATTACACCTATTATGATTATCAGTTCTATGATGATGATCTTATTCACAAATATTCCTTTATCTCTTGTAATTGGTACGTGTATACCTATTATCTTTTTAGGAATTTGTTTTCTTGTGAAAAAAAGTGATCCTCTATCTATGAAACAACAAAAGGGACTTGATAAGATCAATCGTATTTTGCGTGAAAATTTAAGTGGTATTCGAGTGATTCGTGCATTTCGTAAAGATATTTATGAAACGAATCGCTTTCAAGAGGCTAATACCGATTTTACGAAGTATTCAAAAAAGTTATTTAAAATGATGTCTCTTACCCACCCTTTGTTTTTCTTATTATTAAATTTTGCGATGCTTGTCATCTTTTGGATGTCATCCTATATGATTGATCAAAAAGCATTACAAATTGGACAATTGGTAGCCTTTGTAGAATATATGTTTCATGCTATGTATTCTATGATGCTTTTTTCTACTGTATTTGTGATGTATCCTAAAGCTGCTAATAGCACTAAAAGAATACAAGAGCTTCTAGCTAGTGAAATATCGATAGTGAATCCAGAACATGGTGTTATGCAAGGTGAAGAAGAGAGTTCTATACAATTTAAGAATGTTTCTTTTTCTTATCCTGATGGAGAAGTACCTGTATTAAAAGATATATCTTTTGAAGCTAAAAAAGGGCAAACAGTTGCCTTTATTGGTAGTACAGGAAGTGGGAAGAGTACACTTATTAATTTAATTCCTCGCCTTTATGATGTAACGTCAGGAAGCATTTATATAGATGGTGTGGATATTCGCCAGTATGATATACAAGCTCTTCGTCATAAAATAGGGTTTATTCCACAGAAAGCACTTCTTTTTAGTGGTAGTATTCAAGAGAATATTCAATATGGAAAGAAAGATGCTAAACAGGAAGAATTAGAACATGCGACAAAAACAGCATATGCTTATGATTTTATTATGGATAAGCCTCAAGCATTTCAATCGTTATTAGCAGAAGGTGGTACGAATGTATCAGGAGGTCAAAAACAACGATTGAGTATTGCAAGAGCATTGGTGCGAAAACCTGAAATTTATATTTTTGATGATTCTTTCTCTGCTCTTGATTTTAAAACAGATGCGATGATTCGTAGTAAACTAAAGGAAGAAACGAAAGATAGTATTTGTCTGATAGTGGCACAAAGGATTTCCAGTATTCAAGAAGCAGATATGATTATTGTTTTACATGAAGGTGAAATGGTTGGAAAAGGTACACATGAAGAGTTATTATCGAGTTGTGATATTTATATGGAAATTGCATCATCGCAGTTGACGAAGGAGGAGTTACAAAATGAAGTCTAAACATAGCATAAAACGACTTTTTCCTTATTTAAGACCTTATCGTTGGAAACTCATTCTTGCTATTTTTCTTGTCATTGGAACTAATGTATTACTTGCTCTTGATCCTATGATAGAAGGTTTGATTACTACCAAACTTATGCAAAATATAAGTAATCATACAGGTGTTGATTTTACGTATATTATAAAAATTATAGTAATCTTATGTATATCCTATGTAACTTCTTCTTTATCGACTATTGCGTATAACTTTCTTTTTACAAGTGCTATACAAGAAGCTATGAAAGCTTTACGTCAAGCTGTCGAACAGAAAATACGAAGACTGCCTATTGCCTATTTTGATACACATGCATTTGGAGATATTTTAAGTCGTGTAACCAATGATGTAGATACTATCTCTAATGCTCTTCAACAAGCGTTAGCACAGATTTTAAATGCTGTACTAGGGTTAAGCTTTGCGATTTTTATGATGTTTACGATTCATCCTATGATGGCCATATTAGCTTTATTTATTATTCCACTAAGTATTTTTCTTTCCCGTTGGATTGTGAAAAAATCACAACCTTTATTCGGTAAGCAACAAGATGCATTAGGAAATCTAAATGGTATTGTGCAAGAGAAGTTTACAGGATTTCATGAAATTAAGCTATTTGGAAAAGAAGAGGGTGCGTTACAAGATTTTAAAGCTGCTAATCAAGCATTATGTGATTATGGATTTCGTGCACAATTCATATCGGGGTTAATGAATCCTCTTGTATCTTTTATCACATATTTAGATATTAGTGTAAATGCTGTGATTGGGTCACTCTTTGTTTTGCGAGGGGTTATTAGTGTAGGAAACTTACAGGCTTTTGTTCGTTATATATGGCAAGTTCATACACCACTTTCTCAAATGACAACACTGAGTTCTGCTGTACAATCATCTTTGGCAGCTACTGAGAGAGTCTTTGCTTTTTTAGATGAAGAAGAGGAAGAAAGAGAAGTAAACAAAGCTACACATACTATGCATGTAAAGGGAGATGTACAATTTGATCATGTATATTTTGGATATCGTAAGGATAACATATTATTAAAAGATGTAAATGCTAATATTAAAAGTGGACAAATGGTTGCCATTGTGGGACCAACAGGAGTAGGTAAGACAACGCTTATCAATTTATTGATGCGCTTTTATGATGTAACGTCTGGTGCGATACGCATTGATGGTATAGATATCAAAGATATACCACGTGAAGATGTACGTGCGATGTTTGGGATGGTGTTACAGGATACTTGGCTTTTTCATGGTACCATAAAAGAGAATATTGCTTATGGTGTTGAACATGCA
>CAZQFM010000063.1:0-7504 GCA_964592705.1 uncultured Erysipelotrichaceae bacterium | reverse complement strand
AAGTGTATTTTTTGGAAAGTGTACTGCTAAATTCATTTTTACATTTCCTGTACCTAGTCTTATAGACAAAAAGTGGGAATCAAAAGATTCAATATTCCAAAGCGAATCTTTATTATATATTCTCTCAATAAACTTCTTAAAAGTTGGAAATACTTGAGAAAAATATGCATGAATAGCATCTTTTTCATCATTTATATCGTTTATTGTATCTGATAAATATGTAAGGTATATTTGCCTTCGTTCCTGTTCTATTTTTCTTCTTTGACGATTTTCATAAAATTTAGTTAATAAAGGCCAAAAAAGAATGCTCATAATCATACTTAAAGACATCACAAGAGAAGATGAAATAGCTCTTATACTTCTATTTTCATTTTGTATATCCGCTACTTGCAATAATAGATTACAAAAGGAAGCTAACGCCATTGTAATAGAAGGTCCTAATGTATATAGCAAAGGCGTTTTTCTAACTTCATTCTGCAGTGGTGGAGATTCTATTACATATTCCTTACTACTTGGAAAAGATTCTGTTCTCAAAGATGGTCGATATATTTCTCTCCCTATAGAGGTGATTTTTTTCTGAAATTTTATATACGTATATTTATATATATTTTTTGATAAACGAATTTCATGTATTCGATTACAAGTAAAACATGTATCTGCAATAATGATTCTCAATCCCATTATATAAATAACATCTCCAAAAGATAACTTGGTATTTTTCACTCTTCTTTGATTGACAAAAATCCCATTTGTGCTTTTTAAGTCTTCTATATACCAAACATCTTGTTCAAAAGATAATCTCGCATGTCGATAAGATATAAATGGATGTGCATAGCAAATATCACAATCATTACTTCTTCCAATCAATATACAATTAGTCTTCATTTTAAACTTTTGAAAGGTATTCATATCCTTATCACAACTTTCAGGAATTAAGAGAATTTTATGTTTATGATCAGGCACATAAATAGAATAAATTTTTTGTGGTACAAGAAGACAACTATGATAAGTATATTGACCTACTGATATTACAGATTCTATAAGACTTTGCACATACCAATCATTACCACTTGCAAAAATTTTTAAAATAGGTTTCTTTATTGCGTTAATTTCATCATTTACGACGTAATCACCTTTATGTTTGTAGGATAAGTTTATGATCTCTAATTGATCATTCTTCAAAAGTGTAATTTGCATGTTCTAGTCCATAATAGATAACTACTAATGGAAAAACTACATAGAATAAAAATAAGCATAAAAAGAATAGTCTTATTTTCTATATAAGAAATGGAATCTACAAAAATATGAATAACTTCATGTGATACATTACCTGCTAGATCAGATGCTTTTATTTCTATTACATTTTCTCCTTCATCCATATAATCTATCACATATGATAAAGCTTCTCCATTTACTACTCTATATGCATTTAAATCTAATGATTTTCCATTAATAATAATTGCTAGAATATTATCGGCTATATTCTCTGTTTGTATTTTTAACCTTTCCTTATGATAAAACCGCGTATTAGTAGTTATATAGTTCTGGTTCACATCTTGTATCAAAATATGAGGAGGTGTATTATCAATAACAAATGTAAATGCTTCTGAGAAAGAAATATTATTTCCTGCACGATCTCTTGCAAAAACGTCTAAAATATACTCTCCATCCTCAAGGATAGGAGTCCCCCATACATAATCTATCATTACATTATCTTTCATTAAGATATAGTCGATAAGATGGAACTGCTCCCACTCATATTGAATTTGAGGAGTCCAAGGTCCCTGCTTAGGAATCCCTTCAAAAACATCATTTAAAATACGAATGGGAGGACTTTGCGAATTAAGCTTAAAAGATACCCATTTATCTGTAATATTCCCTGCTAAATCCATCACTTCTATTCGTAGTTGATAGTCACTATCACTCGCATTTTTATCTTCTATTTGATATGAAAAGAATTTTTTATGACTATTTTCATTATCAACTTCCTTTAAAATTTCCATTCCGTCTTGCATAATACTTATTTGTTGCCACTTCATCACATAATCTTTTGATTCCACTCTAATATCCAAACTGGTATTTTTTAAATACCTTATCCCATCATCATATAGTTTATTATCTAACCATATGAAAACCTCAGGTGGTTCTATATCTATGGTAAAAGATAGTATATCACTTGTCATCACGTTCCCTGCAAGGTCATATGCCTTAACATAGACTTCATAATATCCAACATTGTTCTCTTCAAATAGCTGTACATGTGATAAATTTTTATACCCATATTTAGGAATAGATAATTCATATTCCTCCCCATTTCTTGTAGCATATATTTCATAAAAATCGAAATTATCATCATAAGCAATTAACGTTAATTCTTGTTTACTACCTAAAATAGAATTTGCATTAATTCCCTTTAATTCAATAATAGGAGGAGTCCAATCAATGATAAATGTACTGCTTAAATACTCTGTATGAGTATCCTTAATATCCCAAAGTCCAACGTTACCAGCATAATCTTTAACACTAGAAAAAATCTCATACTTCCCCTCTTCATAAAAAGGTAAAAGAATTTCACAACCTTCTTCATGAAATGTCCATAAAGGTGTAATATCATATATTTCAGAATCCTTTTTTACAACAAGTTCTAAAGAGTTTTTATCAAAATATTGATCATTAATCTCAATATATAATTCTCTTGTATCAGATATATACTCTTTCTGATTCTCATCATTATATCGATATTGTATGATAGGTTTCGTCTTATCTATGATTACTTTCTTTTCAAATATTAATTTTCTGAAGGAAATACTTTTATAAAAAACACAAATGTTATAAGAACCTTCTTCCGTTAAACTTATTTTGGCTATTTTATTTCTATTATCATCCTCTATCCACTGCACAAATGTTAAATCATTATTTATATATACCTCAATCTCACCTTCGTTGTTATCTATTTGATGTTCCTGAATTTCAAATATAACATCCTCATTATAAAAAAACTTTTCTTCTGAAATAGCTTCATCATTGATTTTATAATCAATATCGTATAAACTTCCAATTTGTAAGTTTATTGTTTTATTGCTAATATTATTTGCTAAGTCACATATACTAACTTCAATCTTATAGATATCTTTTTCATTTAGTAAAATACGAGAAACAAATATATTATTTTCTTGTTGCTGACAATTAACTTCTATATCTTCATTATTCATATACACAATACTATTCTTAACATCAAAATTTACATCATCACAAAGGATTTCCAATTCAATAGGAGAATCATATACATAAGAATCTATCTCCTTTCTATTTACAAGAAACTGAATATCAGCTCCTTGCTTATCAATACAGAAAGAAAACGTATATAACTCTTTTTTATCACCTTTCTCTAAATAAACTTTTAATTCATAAAAACCATCATCATTTAAAGTGAAATTTATTCCTTCCTTATCTTCCTCATAAAAAATATCAAATATAAAATCATTTTTTAATAAATCGATATGAACATCCTTATCTTGGATATCATGATACATAATATTTATATCAACAGAAGTATTAACATAAAAAACTTTATCCCCTTCTATTTTATTTCCATTTGCATAAACATCTATTGGCATTTTAGCGGACACATGTACATAGATAGATGATAAAAATAAAATCAATATGAACACTAAAGAATATACCCTCTTTCTCATTACTCTCCTCCCCTTCATTTTATCATTCCTTATATATCTCAGTTATTACAATACTAATAGAGTTTTTATAAAAAAAATGATGCATTCTTAAAAGCTTTTTAACTTTATGTAATATTCAGTTCATCATTCCTTGTAATATCGCAATGTATTCTAATCCCTTTTTAGCTACTTCATGATAAGTATCAAAACTTAACACTTTCTCATAATATATTTTTGCATACTGCAAATGCTGATACTGTTGCTCAATTTCAAATTTATAAAGGTAAGTCAATGCAACCTTAACCAATAAATTTTCATTTACTTCATACTTTTTTTGATATTCATCAAATAATATATGCATGTTATTATAGTTCTGAAGCGCAAGTGCATCATTTTTTTGATTCTGTTCATAAATCCCTAAATGATAATAAGCAAGCATTTCATACAACATGAGATTTATTTTTGAGAATTTATTACTTATCATTCCTTCATCAATATTGTTGTTCCATAAACAGTGAATAGCATGAATGACTTCTAATATTTGATTATAGCTCGTTTGCCCTAACTCATTACTCCTACTCATAAGTATTTCAAGTAATGTAAAATAATGTGTTAATTTTTTATTTTCATCTACTTCTTCTTGTGCATAGTTATATAGATCATATAACAGATTATTTAATCGTAAAAAATCATCTTCATTTAATACAGGATAATGCTTTAAAAGCGAAGACATATTTAAATAAAGTTCTATTTCTTTTTTTATTTTATTATCTACATGCGCTATCTTACTAAAATATTCAAAAGCTTTTTCATAATATTCAATAGTATTAATAAACAAACAATCTTGCGCTATTTGATAAAATAACATTTCAGGATTTTCAATTTTGGATGTATCAAATAATTCTATTTGTTGTATAGCATGTTTAATGCCTTCTTTATAATCTGAATCTGCAAATATCTGAATACATTGTAAATAATATAACGCATAGGGTTCTACATTCGTACATTGATATTCTATAGCAGATTGATAGTCACCATTTTGCATAGCAAGCATACATAATTCTTTTTTATGCCAGGTATGATAAATGTTAAAACTAATATAAGAGACTACAGAGAGTATCAAACATACTATCACAGAAATATTTATAATCCTGACACGTACTCTTTTCTTGTGATGATAATCGATGATACTAGATAATTCTTTTTTCAATTCTCCCATCGTTTGAAATCTTTTAGATGGCCTATGCATCAAACAACGTTTCAAACAACAATAAAACAATTTTGAAATACTTTGCAACTCACAGCTTGAAAAATTACCTGAGTATGTACTTCCCGTGAGCAAGTAAATGAGAGTAGACCCAAAATTATAAATATCACTTCGTATATCCAAAGAACCAAATCTTACTTGTTCAGGCGAAGCATATCCTAAAGTCCCTAAATAAGGACCAGTAAAATATTCATCACTCATTTGATAACAAGAAATACCAAAATCCACTAATTTTATTTTTTGATTTTCATCCAAAAGGATATTATCTGGCTTAAGATCTCTATAAATAATAGGGCATGGAGCCATGGAGTGTAAATATAGAAAAATATCACAAAGTTCTAATCCCCACTTTAATACTTGATACTCATCTTGTTTTCCTTCTTTCTCTACTTTATGATAAAGCGTACTTCCCTTTATATATTCCATAACAATATAGTGATAAGGCTGTTCTACAATATAGTCTTTAATCTTAGGAATACCAGGATGCTTCAAATGTGTAAGAATTTCCACCTCTTTCAAAGGATCGCTTTTCATCGTAGGATGAATAGTAAAACTTTTAATAATCTTTATTGCCCAGTGAAGCTTCGTCATATTATCAAAACAGATCCATACTTCACCCATTCCACCTCTAGCAATACACTCTTTTAAAATATATCTTCCTTTAATAATCTTATTCATAATAAAAAGTAAACGAATAAGAAGCAATGTGTAAAATATCTTTATGTAAAATATTATATATATTCTTCGATTCTAATTTTATACTGTTTAACCAAGTCCCATTTTTAGAACACAAATCTTTTACATAATATTTGCAATTCATCCAAATAATACATGCATGCTGTTTTGAAACAATAGTATCTTCTAATATAACATCACATGTTTCGCTACGTCCTATGATTACTTTAGAACGTGAAAGGTTTATGTATTGCTCTCCATCATATAAATAAGCATTTTCAATCCCCTTCTCATGAAAGGAAAAAGAAGAATTTTTCATTTGATTCATATGATCCCGCTTACTCTGTATACAATGAACAGGGTATGGTAATACCATTTCAAGGGGCTCCTCTTTTTTTAATATATATTTTTCAAAGAGTGTGAGCTTTTTTCTTATTTCAACTCTCTTATGTAATTGTTGTAAAAGTAAAGGAAGTTGAACGTATTTATTTTTTAATGATTGAACTAACATACCAAATAATAAGCATGCATCATCAACTTGTACTTTCTCCAATATATCACGTATAAGCAAACGAATATAGGTATCCTTCTCCTCACCCTTATCTTTACAAGTTGGAACACATAAAAACTTTAACTTTCCGGTCTCATTACCTATAAAAATATAACGAATATCCAAATACACAATTTTATTCACTTGAAGAGATACGATACTTTCAAATACGTTTATAAGTAGTAATATAAACTGTTGCTCTCTTAATTTTACATATTTCAAATATTCAGATAGACTACAAAAATTGGATATATCACAAACTAACATCGCTTTATTTTCGATTGTTCTCTCTAACTTCAAACAATGTTCTTCCTTTTGTATAAGAAGAAGTTGATATTCGTGAATATGATGAACATCTTGCATATGCAACTCTATCCTTTGATCATGAATATGAATACGATTTATCAAATGTTTCATTCACAATATTCTCTCCTTTTCAATAGTTTCATTTATATATTCGAACAAAGCAATAAACCTTCCTATATAAATAGATAAGTTTTGATATTTTATATCATTGACTTTAGAAAAAAAGAGTGTTATTTTTATATCACTATCGGAGGTATTTATGCTTTTTACATTCATTTTTCAAAAATTTATTTTTTTATTAAAAATTAGTATCGCTTTTATCATATTACCTCTTCTTAATCTTTATATCTCTTCATTATCCAATATCTTTCATGAAAATATATCCTATATTGGAAATATATTAGGTTATCAAAATCTCATGTATACTTGGGGAATGATATGTTCATTATATTTTTATTTTATATTAAACGCTATTATCAACAAAATGGAATATAAAAATAAATACTATATACCTTCCTTAACTTTTAGTTGTCTCCTAATGGGCTTAAGTGTATTTATCCCTTATAACCCACAACTGTATCCTATACTTTCTGAAATACATATATATTGTGCTATTTTAGGTACAACAAGTTTCATCCTTCTCATATATCATATTTTATTACAATTAACTTTATACAATAAACAACCATTTCATAAACTTATGATATCCTTCACGTCTTTAATTGTGTTTTGCATATATATAATTTTTAACTTTGGAATGGTTAACTCTTTTATAGAAATCACTTTTACAAGCTTCTCAGCTATCTTATTATGTATTACCCAAATTACTTATTCTAAAATATAAATGAACATTTCTTGAAAACAAATTATTATTTTTATTTACGACTTAAATCTATACTAAACAAGATTATTGCACACTTTATAAATTCATCATTATATATGCATAAATAGCGAGGGTAACATCAATAAAGAAATACCTACTAACTTATTATGTAAGATTACATAAGATTCCTGTTTCCGTATGCTCTCTAT
>CAZQFM010000062.1:5730-7845 GCA_964592705.1 uncultured Erysipelotrichaceae bacterium | reverse complement strand
ATCCAAAGCTGTCAAGGCAGTATTCTTACTTACATCTATACTTGTAATTCCTGTATTATTGCAAGACAAAGTTGTCAATGCAGTATTATTACCTACATCTATACTTGTAATTCCTGTATTATCGAGAGTCAAATCTTCCAAGGCAGTATTCTTACTTACATCTATGCTTGTAATACCTGTATTATAACAGTTTAAATATGTAAGGTTAGGAAAATGCTCAATTCCCTGTACACTTTTAACTTCTTTTAGATTACTATTAGAAAAATTGAAAGCCCTCCCTAAATGTATCTCACTTACTTTATTCCTCTCATCACTAGATAAGATTCCATCTCCATTGGTATCAATGCGAACATTACTATTAGTATCTGAACCTGTGCTTATAAATTCTCTAAACTTTGTATCTGGAAAGTTTGTTGCATTAATTGCCACATCTCCTGTTGCTTTTTCAACACCTTGTATACTTTCATTACTTGTTAAAGCTTCTTCTACGTCTTTAAAAGTATATCCTTCTATACTAGCTTCATTTTGTGCAAATAAAGAACTAGTAATATGAGATATAGATGTTGTAGCTAAGATAGCTACCATGGCTACTTTCATTTGCTTCTTATGCTTTTTATTCATTATTCATTTTCCTTTCTTTTATTCTCTATCATAAAGTATATTTTACTTCATTTATATTTTTTAAAATACATCACTAATATACAATATAGATATTTATAATACAATAGCTTCCATAACAAAAAAAAAAAAAAAAAAACATTCTATTGTTAATATAATACAAATATAAACTTATTTTTTGTATATAATATAAAAATATTTATCATAATATATTCGTTCTAAAAATAGTTTTATTTATTCGATAAAACATGGTATGTAGTAGTACTATCCCATCATTTAATAAAAAAAAAAAAAAGGTTATAACCTTTCAGAAATACTTCTATCGTTACAACCTTTTTTATTTTTATTTTAGTAGTTTTTAGCTTCTTCGGCAAAGTGAGCTTTAGAGTATCCACATACTGGACATGCACCAGGTGCTACTGGTCCTTCGTGGTGGTATCCACAAATGTCACATACCCAAACAGTTGGTTCTTCTTTTTGGAATACTTTTCCTTCTTTTACATTTTTAAGTAAAGCTAAGTATCTTTCTTCGTGAGCTTTTTCAATTTTAGCTACTTCTTCCATTTGGAAAGCGATTTTGTCGAATCCTTCTTCTCTTGCAGTTTTTGCAAATTCAGCATACATGTCAGTCCACTCGTAGTTTTCACCTGCAGCTGCATCTTCTAAGTTTACAGAAGTTGTAGGTACAGTATCTCCATGTAAAGCTTTGAACCATAATTTAGCGTGTTCTTGTTCGTTACGAGCTGTTTCTAAGAATAAATCAGCGATTTGTTCCATACCTTCTTCACGAGCTTTTTCAGCATAGTAAGTATACTTGTTACGAGCTTGTGACTCCCCTGCAAATGCAGCCATTAAATTCTGTTCTGTTTTTGATCCTTTTAATTCCATTTTCTTTTCCTCCATTTTTTATCCTATTGCAGCTGTTAAAGGAATAAAACATATACCTAAAAACAGTGCAAGTAAGGCCATTTTTGTGTACCCATATTCTCTTGAAGATGGATAAAGTTCCTCCAGTGAAATATAAATCATAATACCACCAACGATACCAAGTACAGACGCAAGTAATCCATCACTAAGAAATGGTCTTAAGAATGTAAAGGCAAGCAATGCACCAATTGGTTCACTCACACCGGATAAAAAAGTATACCATAGTGCTTTTCGCTTACTTTTTGTTGCGATAAATACTGGTAATGCTACCGTGATACCTTCTGGAATATTATGCATTCCTATCGCAATCGCAACACTTATACCAAGTGATGGATTCGAATAGGCACTCATATACGTTGCTATCCCTTCTGGACAATTGTGTAATAGCATCGCAATCATAGATACAAAACCAACTCGCATTAAGTTTACATGTTTATGCTCATCAGGATGATTATCATCATGAGGAACAAGGCGATCAATGCAATAAGCTACGCCTACACCAAACGTTAATGAAAGAAGCGTGAATACAGTACCATTTTTAACTTGTAATCCTTCCTCAAAAAGTTTTAC
>CAZQFM010000062.1:5374-5720 GCA_964592705.1 uncultured Erysipelotrichaceae bacterium | reverse complement strand
GTAAACACTTATCATTGCACCAGCTGCAAATGCTAATGCAAAAGAAATAATTTTATTGCTTTGTGTTTTTTTTAAGAATACGATGCATACGCCAAGCATGGTCGATAACCCTGCTCCTGTAGCCATTAATAATGCAAGCATCTCCTTACTCATTTATGTTTACACTCCGCACATACACCTTCTACCATAATTTCATGTGATAATACTGTAACATCACTATTTTCTTGTAACTTTGAATCTAACTCCAGCATATAGGACATTGGCATGTCATATATCTTGTCGCAACGTATACAATGCAAGTGATAATGAGGTTTTTGCCCATAATCATATACATATCCATATACAG
>CAZQFM010000062.1:0-5364 GCA_964592705.1 uncultured Erysipelotrichaceae bacterium | reverse complement strand
GATGGGCAATTTTTTTCAATTCCTTCATTTGCACCAATACGTTTAGATTACGATATACGGTCGCAAGACTGATCGTTTTATGATCCTTATTTAAGTCCTCGAAAATTTGTTCAGCACTTACATGGGCATGAATATTCTTCATATACTGAAGTACAATATCACGCTGTTTCGATTGTTTTCTAATCATAAGCACCTCCAAATTAAGAACTATTCTCAGTATAATTCTTAATATTAAAAAAGTCAATACCTTTACACATAAAAATAATATGCACAATTTATCATTTCAAAACAAATATTTCCTAACATTATTTCCTATTATATAAGATATTATATTAAGCTATCTTGCTTTCTCAACAAGACGACACATTGTGCCATAACCCCTTCTTCTCTACCAATAAACCCCATTTTCTCTCCTCTTGTGGCTTTTATACTAATTTGATTAATCTCACAATGTAAAACATTTGCTATCTTCTTTCTCATATCCTCTATATAAGGAGCTAACTTGGGTTTCTCGATTAATATAAGAGTATCTATATTTTGTATTGTATATCCTTCTTTTACAATCATCCTATATACTTCAGATAAAATTTGTAGTGAACTAATTCCTTTATATCTTTCATCATTATCTGGGAAATATTTCCCTAAATCACCGAGTGCTAATGCACCTAACATGCTTTCCGCAATAGCATGACATAATACATCTGCATCACTATAACCTAATAAACCTTTACTATGGGGAATTTCAATACCACCTAAAATCAATTTTCTATCTTCTACTAACTGATGGATATCACTTGATTGACCAATACGAAACATCCTATTCACCTCTTTCATCCATATTATATCATACTAATTGCATATACTTTTAAGAGTGTAGAAACTCCTATCTATTAAAAACTTTATTTTTATTCTTGTCTTTTCTTATTTTATCTGTTATGATATCAACGTTTATAAGGGAGTAGTTTGCTCATAGGAGTCATTAAATCAACATAATGATCAAAGTGATCTGGTTTAGTGTTAAAATAACGAGACTTATACGTATTTTTTTTACGTATGAGTCTCTTTTTTATGGGTTTACTATCAATTAATGGAGGTTTTTTATGAATTTAGTATCAATTATAGGAATTGCTATTGGACTTAGCATGGATGCCTTTGCAGTAGCAATATCAAAAGGAATGTGTACAAAACAAAATATTTTAAAAGTAGGTTTACAACTTGGCTTTTGGTTTGGTCTCTTTCAGGCTATTATGCCACTTTTAGGATGGTCCATAGGAATTTATTTTCAGGATCTTATTTCATCTATTGACCACTGGATTGCCTTTATACTACTTGTATATATCGGTTATAAATTAATAAAAGAAGCTATGGACGATAACGATGAAAATAAAAATGATGATATATCGATCAAAACAGTAATCCTATTAGCCATTGCGACAAGCATTGATGCACTTGCTGTAGGGGTTAGCTTTGCCTTTCTTAAAGTGAATATTCTGTATGCTATTGTTATTATAGGATTGATAACTTTCCTACTTAGTATTTTAGCTACTTACATCGGTAAAAAAATAGGTACTTATATGCAAAAGTATGCTGGTATTAGTGGTGGTGTTATTCTCATTTTCATTGGCTTAAAAATTCTTATTGAACATCTTTATTTTTAATTTTATGATAAACTATACATAAAAGGAGAGATATGATGAAAGAACCATTAGCTTTTCGTATGCGTCCACAGTGTCTTGATGAAGTTGTAGGTCAACAGCATTTAATTGGACCTAATAAAGTAATCAGACGATGTGTAGAAGAAAAAAGAATTTTCTCCATGATTTTTTATGGACCACCAGGTACTGGTAAAACAACAATGGCTACTGTAATAGCAAATGAAGTACATATGCCTTATAAATTATTCAATGCTGTAACAGGAAATAAAAAAGATTTAGATATTATTTTTCAAGAGGCAAAGCTATACCCTGGCTTAGTCTTGATTGTGGATGAAGTTCACAGATTAAACAAGGATAAACAAGATTTATTACTACCTCATGTTGAAAATGGTAATATTACACTGATTGGTGCTACAACAGCAAACCCATATCATTCTATCAATCCTGCAATTCGTTCAAGATGTCACCTCTTCGAAATAAAAGCTTTAACGCATGAAGATATTAAAATAACGATAAAAAAAGCAATCGTACATGAACGTGGTTTACAACAACAAGTAGAAATTGATGAAGATGCCTTAGATATGATTGCACGACATGCCAATGGGGATATACGATATGCGTTAAATATTTTAGAAATTTGTGCCCTTTCTACTCAAAATAAAACAATCGATCTATCATTAGTAAAAGAATATTCTCATACACCTAATATAGGGATCCATCATGATGGTGATGCTTACTATGATATATTAAGTGCTTTTCAAAAATCTATACGGGGTAGTGATGTTGATGCAGCTCTTTATTACTTAGGAATTATGATTTTAGCAAACGATATGGAATCCATAGAAAGACGTTTACTCGTAACTGCCTATGAAGATATTGGTTTGGGTAATCCTGCTGCTGTGTCAAGATGTGTACAAGCGATTGATGTTGCGAAACGTGTAGGTTTTCCAGAAGCACGTATACCTTTAAGTGTTGCGGTCATTGATCTCACCTTGTCACCAAAATCAAAATCAGGAGAAGAAGCGATTGATTATGCATTACAAACAATTAAACATAATGCTTATCAAGTTCCTGAATATTTAAAATTTACACCTGTTCAGCTAACAGATGAAGAAAAATATGATTATACACGAAATGATCTATGGGATAAAATACAATATCTTCCAGATGCTATTAAAGATATACAATTTTATTCTCCTAATAGTAATAGTTCTTATGAAAAAGTATTAATGGAAAATGTTAAGAAACTACGTACTATAAAAAGAAGCAATCATTTACCATCATTGAAGGCAAAACATCCAAAGAATGATATATAATAATAGCTATATAACACTATTAGAATATACTAATAATAAAAGTAAGAGATATGTATCAAATCACACTGATCTCTTACTTTTTAAATACTATAAATTAGATTATATTTGAAGGAAAAATATTTATGTAATCTCTATCTTATTATTTTGTCATTCCCTATTTATTCATTTAATATCATTCTTTTATTTTACTTATACTAGTCTCTTATAGACTAAAATAGATACTGACTTCCTCTTACTTTTTATTCCTTTTCTTTCTATGTTCATTATCAACTTCTTTTACCACATCTTCAATCAACCTTCCAAAATCAATTGCATTTTTAGATGTTATAACAGGTTGTCCCGTTTCTTTCTCAATCTCTTTTCTAGCATTACCTGCAATACTACCACCCCTTTGAGCTACTTTCTTATTCTCTTCTAAACCTTGGGGATTAGTAGAATTCGCAATATCTTTTGTAGCTGTTTCAGCAAGCATATTTAAAATAAGTTCTGTAGTAGACATATTATCTCTTAAATTCTGTTTCTTCAAACCTTTAAGATCTTTATACTCTCTTGTAGTCATACCACTCCATGCTTTTGATATCTCATTAGTTAAAATAGCATATTCTTTCCCTTTTGTTACTCCATGATCTTGCCATGTATCTGTTAATTCTTTTCTTACTTGAATGGCTTGAAGTCGCTGATTTATCCATTCTCTTGTATACCCTTTTTTGAGATATGTTTCTAAAGCTCTATCAATCGTAATCTCTGGATCTATAATTTCATTAATTCTCTCTTTACCAACTTCCGCTAACCATATTTTAAATGGCTCTGCTTTAGGCGATGGTATAGATTGAATAATACGAAATATGCCTTTCATATCTGCCACATCTGTATTTCTCATTTTCCCATCTGCGGCTTTCATTTTCAAAGCGTGACAATTTGTCACGGTTTCATTACCCTCTGCTTTTAATCTTTGTTTTAACTTTCTCCAATAGGCAGTAGGATTCACACTTTCACTAAGTACTCCAACAATATCAACAACACTAAAGTACCATTCTTCTTTTTCATTATCCCAAGCTGAACGAATTTGATTACCATTAAATAACTTAATTTCGTTATTCATTTTCTTCACCTTTCTTCTCAATCATCTC
Source organism: uncultured Erysipelotrichaceae bacterium (assembly GCA_964592705.1). Classification (GTDB taxonomy): domain Bacteria; phylum Bacillota_I; class Bacilli_A; order Erysipelotrichales; family Erysipelotrichaceae; genus CAMWMY01. Next base: position 1,263 of record CAZQFM010000062.1, on the reverse strand, counting down.
TTCAACTTTACAATTTAAAAACTTTTATACCGATATTTAACAATATCACTATCACTTCATAAAAATGTGGTTTCATATTTATTTCCCAACTTATTACCACTTATATTTTACCACCTATAACTGATATTTCCAACTATTTTATCTTTATTTCAACCAATAATCTTTTTCACACTTTCTATATCAGATACATGAAGAAAGTTGATTGTTCCTACACTGGTAAATTTAATCACCTCCTCTTTAGAAAATATTTTTATTAAATTGGAAACTAAACTTTTCAAAGCATTCCTATCAATATAGAAAATATAAAGTTCAGAATTTTCACAATTAATTAAATCTCTTATCACATCTCCATCCGTATAATCTAAGGAGTGACCATAAATAAAAACCGTTGTACCAGCATATATAGTCCCAAAATCTTCTGACAGCCACTCTTTATACTGGACTCCTGTTTTTTTAATTATTCTTTGATAATATTTCTGAAATTCAACATAATCATATTGATCATCTAATCCACTATATTTAATTTCTTGTCCAATGCCAAAAACCATATTATTTTCTTCTATTTTCCTATTTGGCTTAGCTTCTCCATGAATAAAGTGTACATTTTCTAAAGATAATGAATGATATAAGTTCATAAATGTACTTGTGTAATTAAAAGATATTAAATAATCTATATCTGCAGACAAGAGAGTAAATAATTCCATTTTTTCATAATTTATTTCATGGGAAATAATATCCAAATAGACTTCTAACATATATGTTAACTGCTCAAGATTATCATAAAACTTCTGTTTTAGATTATTAATTTTAGTATGAATATTATCTCCTATATCAACTCTTAATTCTCCCTCAAGCTTCACAATTATTTCATAATTTTTATGATATCTATGGTTATCAGTCTCTATCACTTCCCCTAGATGATTAGATATATATGATATAGATTCAATAACATTTCCAATCACATACTCAATATCACACCATCTATCTTCTATACCCTTATGATCATGAATATAATCAATCCAAAAATTGTCCATACAAAAATTTAAAATATTATCTTTAACCTCTTCATCTATATAATCTACAATAAAAAAATCTACAACACTTTTATGGCTATCAAAAAATTCATCTCTAATATCATTTATGTATTGCTTTGCTTCTTTAATATTCGAAAACTCATATTTTATCTTAATACTTTTTATTACCTCACAAAAATCAATAAAATCCTTATAAGAAGTTTTCAGACCATGTGCTAAATCAAATCCA
>CAZQFM010000061.1:0-7858 GCA_964592705.1 uncultured Erysipelotrichaceae bacterium | reverse complement strand
CCAAGTTTGAATTAAAACCTGATTTAGGTGTGCGTGTCAATAAAATTAGTAATTTACAACATGATATTAAGATGGCTTTGGCAGCTAAAGATATTCGTATAGAAGCACCTATTCCGGGAAAATCAGCAGTAGGGATTGAAATTCCTAATGTGGAGAAAACAGCTGTTTATATGAAGGAATTAATTCGTAATCTTCCAGATTCTTGTCAGGATAAGAAATTATTATTTGCGTTAGGGAAGGATCTTATGGGAGAGTGTATTTATGGTGAGTTAAATAAAATGCCCCATTTGTTAATTGCAGGTGCTACTGGTAGTGGGAAATCGGTATGTGTGAATGCTATTATTACTTCTATCTTAATGCGAACGAAACCTGATGAAGTTAAATTATTATTAGTAGATCCTAAAAAGGTAGAGTTTACACCGTATGCTCAAGTTCCTCATCTTATTGGTCCTGTTATCACGGATGGGGAAGAAGCCAATCGAGCGTTAAAAGTCATTGTGAATATGATGGATAATCGTTATGAATTATTTTCGATGGCAGGTGTAAGAAATATTGCAGGTTATAATGCTTATATTGAAAATCATCCTGAAGAAGGATTGAAGAAAATGCCTTGGATAGTTGTTATTATTGATGAACTTGCAGATTTAATGTTAGTTGCTGCTAAAGAAGTAGAAGCGAGTATTCAAAGAATTACCCAATTGGCACGTGCTGCAGGTATTCACTTAATTGTAGCAACACAAAGACCAAGTGTTGATGTTATTACAGGTGTTATTAAAGCAAACATACCTTCAAGAATTGCATTTGCCGTTTCATCTGCTGTTGATTCAAGGACGATTCTTGATCAAATGGGAGCGGAAAAATTACTTGGTTTTGGTGATATGTTATACATACCTGTAGGTGATACAGTAGCAACTCGTGTTCAAGGTGCATTTGTATCAGATGAAGAAGTGAGTGCTATTTGTGAGTTTGTATCAAAACAAGCGAAACCGAAGTTTGATGATGCTTTCTTGCGTCTAGAAATGCTTGATAATGGTAGTGGTGCTACACAAAGTACAAATGTAGATGATCCTTTGTATGATGAAGTAAAGGAGTTTATTGTAGAGACTCGTAAAGCGAGTACATCTTTAATCCAAAGAAAGTTTAGTATTGGATATGCAAGAGCTGCACGACTAATTGATATTCTTGAAGAGAGAGGTATTATTGGACCTAGTAGGGGAAGTAAGCCTCGAGAAGTATATATTAAAAATGAAATTGAACCAGAAGATACATAATGTTATTTAGAAAGAGATACTGTTTGATATGGTATCTTTTTCTTTTATGAAGTATTTATATTTGATGTTAAGTCTTATATATTGTTCAAAAAATATCATTATGTGAAAATGGAATAATATTTGTGTGATAAATATTGGTGCTTGATTGACAAATTATTTATAACAAGGTAGACTTTTTATAGGACAGATAGTCAAATATGGAGGAAATAAAGAAATGAACAAATTTGCAAAGATTAGTTTAGTAGCTTTATTGGCTTCAACTACATTAACAGCATGTGGTAAGTCATCAAGTAGCGCAAGTAGTGCCAATGCGCAATGCCCTATTAAGGTTGGGTTTGTAACAGATATGGGTGGTATTGAGGATCGTTCTTTTAATCAGTCATCATGGGAAGGAATTCAAAAGTTTGCAAAGGATAACAACTTAAGTGAATCTTGTATTTCTTATGTTGAATCAAAAGCAGAAGCAGATTATGTACCGAATTTAAGTGCCATGGCTGATAAAGGAAATCATTTAGTAGTTGCTGCGGGGTTTTTATTTTCTGATGCGGTAAAAGAAGTATCAAAAAACTATCCAAATACAAACTTTTTTGTCATTGATACGGTTGTTGATGAGCCAAATGTAGTAAGTGGTATATTTAAGGATGAACAAATTTCATATCTAGCAGGTATTGCAGCTGCTTTACAAGCGAAAGCTGAAGGTGGGAATTCAGTAGGTTTTATTGGTGGACAAGAGTCTGAGTTAATACGAAAATTCCAAGCAGGTTTTGAACAAGGGGCATTATCTGTTAATCCTGATATACAAATTTTTGTCGATTATGTAATGAACTTCGATGATACAACAGGAGCACAAACAGCAGCTCAAAAGCAATATAACAAAGGTGCAAAAGTTATTTATCATGCGGCTGTAAATTCTGGGAACGGAGTAATAAAAGTAGCAATAGAGCGTGATGAAAAAGGAGAAAAGGTTTGTGTTGTTGGTACAGACAGTGATCAATATGATACTGGTAAAATGGAAAATGGTAACTCTGTCATTTTAACATCTGCTTTAAAAAGAGTGGATAGTATGAGTGCTTTTGTGAGTAAGTCTGTATTGGATAATGCATTTGAAGGTGGTAACACACTAGAATTCTCTATTAAGGAAGATGCCATTGGATATCCAACAGAAAATCCAAATTTATCAGAAGAGATTAAAACAGCATTGGATCAGGCAATTGCTGATTTAAAAGAAGGTAAAATTAATTTACATACAAATACGATTATTTCAAATGGTTCATCAAATAAATAATTGTTTTAGGTAGAAAACAAGCTAGTTTTCTGCCTTTTTTATGTTTGTATCATCAATTAGAATATAATTATGATATAATAAACATACATGGATAGAAAAGGAGGATTTTATGACATATGCTGTTGAAATGCTGAATATTACGAAAGACTTTCCTGGTATTCGGGCCAATAATGATGTAACAATTAAGTTAAAAAAAGGTTCCATTCATGCATTGCTGGGGGAAAATGGTGCAGGAAAATCAACTTTAATGTCTATATTGTTTGGACTCTATCAGCCAACAAGTGGTACGATACGAGTAAATGAGAAGGAAGTTCGTATAACGAATCCTAATATTGCGACTAAATTAGGAATTGGAATGGTACATCAACACTTTAAGCTAGTGGACACATTTACTGTTGTAGAGAATATTATTTTAGGTATGGAGCCAACAAAATTTGGGATGGTTGATCGAAAAGCTGCTACATTAAAAATTCAAGAGCTGTCAAAAAGATATGGTTTAAATGTTGATCCATCAAGCAAGATAAGAGATATTTCAGTAGGAATGCAACAACGAGTGGAAATTTTGAAAATGCTGTATCGAGATGCTGATATTCTTATTTTTGATGAACCGACTGCTGTTTTAACACCTCAAGAGATTAAGGATTTAATGAAGATTATGAAACGTCTTGTGGCAGAGGGGAAAAGTATTTTATTAATAACACATAAGTTAAAAGAGATCAAAGAGGTTGCAGATGAGTGTAGTATTTTAAGAAGGGGAAATTATATTGGAACTGTAGATGTGACTACAACTAGTGAGCAGCAAATGGCAGAAATGATGGTTGGTCGTTCAGTAAACTTTAATGTTAATAAGAAAGAGCTTCAAGCAGGAGAAGTGATATTAGATATTCGTAATCTGAATGTGAAAAATGCAAAAGGTTTATTAGGTGTGAAAAACTTTTCTCTTCAATTGCGTAGATATGAGGTACTTGGACTTGCTGGAATTGATGGTAATGGACAAAGTGAACTTGTTCATGCCCTTACTGGACTAACGAAAATAGAATCGGGTACTATTTTGTTAAATGGGAAAGATATTACAAAAGCAAGTATAAAGAAAAGAATCGAACTTGGACTAGGACATATTCCTGAAGATCGTCATAAACATGGGCTAGTTCTTGATTTCCCTCTTAAAGATAATTTTGTAATACACGCTTATAAAGAACAACCCTTTAGTAAATATGGAATACTAAATCAAAATGAAATTGGTAAACATGCACAATACTTAGTAGATGAATTTGATGTGCGTAGCTCTGAAGGGATAGAAAGTGTAACACGTTCGATGTCCGGTGGAAATCAACAAAAGGCGATTATTGCACGTGAAATTTGGCATAGTCCCGATGTATTGATTATTGTTCAACCAACACGAGGGTTAGATGTGGGAGCGATTGAATATATACATAAAAGAATAATAGAAGAACGTGATAAAGGGAAAGCGATTATCTTGATATCTTTAGAACTAGATGAAATTATGGATTTATCGGATCGAATTGCAGTTATTTTTGATGGTTCTTTAACTGCTTTAGTGAATGCGAAAGATACGAATGAAAATGAAATAGGGACATATATGTCAGGGTCTTCAAAAAAGGGAGTAGAATGTGATGAAAAATAAAGAAACATTAACAGTCTCTTTAATAGCTGTTCTTGGTGGAATAGGCTTCGGTATGTTATTTCTTCTGGTATCAGGGCAAGATGTAGGAGCACTTTTCTCAAGTTTTTTAAAGGGAATCTCAGGTATTGACTTATCGAGTGATGTAGTTGCAGTAGATTTACGATATTTTGGTGAGTTTTTAGTAGAATGTATTCCTATTATATTAACATGATTATCAGTTGGTTTTGCCTATCGTAGTTGGCTGTTTAACATAGGAGCAGAAGGTCAGCTTATTATAGGATCAATGGCGAGTGTTGCAGTTGCTATTTTATTCCCTATGCCAGGTATTCTCCATGTAATCATGTGTATATTAGCAGGGGGGATTGCAGGTGCACTTTGGGGTGCAATCCCGGGGCTTTTAAAAAGTAAATTTAATGTACACGAAGTAGTTATATGCATTATGATGAATTATACAGGTCTTCAAGTTGCGAATTATTGTATAAAACAATTACCAGGATCGACACAAACGAAAACAGTAGCTATACCAGAAACTGCATCTTTAAGTTCTGATTTTTTGAAAGGTATAACGAATAACTCACGTTTAAACTGGGGAATTTTACTTGTTATAATAGCAGTGCTTATTTATTGGTTTATTATGCACAAGACAACCTTTGGGTATAGTCTAAGAGCTACTGGTTTTAACCAGGATGCCGCTAAATATGCTGGAATGAAAGTACAGCGTAATATTGTTTATTCTATGATGATTGCAGGTGCTTTTGCAGGATTAGCTGGATCTATCCTTTCACTAGGTACATTTAATCTTGGGCGTGTATTAACAACATTTGAAAACTATGGTTTTGATGGAATTGCAGTTGCTTTAGTAGGTGCTTGTAATGTAGTTGGTGTTGTTTTATCTGGACTTTTATTTGGTCTTTTGAAAGTAGCACAAAACTCGATGCAATCCTTTGGTATACCGAAAGAGACAGGACAAATCATTTCAGCAAGTATTGTGATATTCGTTGCGATGAAGTATGGTATTGTGTATTTAAAAGAAAAGTATAAAAAGAAAATAAATAAGTCTGAAAGAAGAGGTGAGGAAGCATGAGTTTAATTTTTGAAATGTTTCCTATTGCTCTTGGTATAGCAACTCCATTCATTATTTGTGCTTTAGGAGGCTTGTATTCGGAAAGAAGTGGGATTGTCAATATTGCATTTGCAGGTAGTGTGTTTACCGTATTGTTATCATCTACATTTGGAGATATGACACCATGGTTAGCGTTATTGGCAGGATCATTAGCTGGTGCACTTTATGCACTCATTCATGCTTATGCATCAATAAATTTGCGTGCAAATCAAATTATTTCAGGTACGGCATTGAATATGTTATCCACAGGGTTAACGTTATATTTATGTCAATTATTATTTCAAGCGCAGCGATCACCAACGTTCGAAAAAAGCTTTACTAAGGTTACTGTTCCATTATTATCTGATATTCCAGTAATCGGAGAATTGTTTTTTACAAATACATATCCAACCTTTTATTTAGCTATTTTATTAGTTGTAATTACATATTTTGTAATATTCAAGACAAGGTTTGGGATTCACCTGCGCTCTTGTGGTGAGTTTCCACAAGCAAGTGCTTCTATGGGGATTAATGTAACGAAGATACGATACATTGGTGTTCTGTTATCTGGAGTTCTAGGTGGTGTGGCAGGATGTATAACAGTTCTTACAAGTAATATACAGTTTACTGTGACAACAATTAATGGTGCAGGATTTATTGCATTAGCATGTTTAATATTTGGAAAATGGAATCCAGTAGGATGTTTAGCAGCAGGAATCTTCTTCGGTTTTTCAAAAATTTTAGCAACTTACTCTGGTTCTATTCCTTTTTTATCGGGACTTCCAACAGAATTTTTCCAAGCGATTCCATATGTTCTTACAATTTTAGCTTTAATTATATTTTCTAAAAAATCAGTGGGACCTAAAGCCGCTGGAGAAATATATGATTCAGGAAAACGATAAAGGGTATGAAAACATATGAAAAGATAGTATATATCTTTTCATTAGGCTGTTGACAATATAGTCAGCAGTCTTTTTACATTTTGGATATTTATCTATGCATTAGTTGAAAACTATATGGTCCTATAGGTAAATCAAGCAATAATCCTGTAAGCTTATGTTTCTTTATGAATATTATTTTTAGTGTATGTAACATATAAAGGGAATCAACTTTCAAGATTGAATAAATTTTGAAGTAGGTTTATTATACGATGTATGAAAAAAAGGATATTTCCTTACATATGATGATTATAAAAGTACAAGATAATAGTGTTAACTTATTCCAATCATTATTTTTTTGATTTAGTAAGCTTCATAAGTTTTGTTATATTTCGTTTTTTTCTTATATATTTCTTAGAATTTATGGTAAAATATGAAACATACTAAGGATGGAGGTATGAATATGAAAATAAATGAAGGTGTGCATTTACAAGTAATTCCAACAAATAAGTTTAAAGATATAGGGGTTAGTATTCGATTTATGTCGGATTTACATAAAGAGCGTGCAACAATACGGTCTTTGCTTGCTCTTATGTTGTGTGATCGTTGTCAAAAATTTGATAGTAAACAAAAAATGAGTACGCACCAAGATGAATTGTATGGTGCAACTTTAAGTGCACAAACCATAGGGTATGGTGCATCACAAGTTTTAGATATCAGAAGTAATATTATTCATCCAGCATATGCGAAAGAGGATATGCTATTAGATGATTTATTTCAATTTCTACATGAAATCATTTTCTCACCTCTTCTTGATGAAGCTGTTTTTCATGAGTCTAAGAAAATTTTACAAGCAAAGATTGAGCGCTTAGAGGATGAACCTGCACAATATGTTGTGCGTAAAGGATTTCAAATAGGGGGGGAAGGAACACCTTTAGAAATTTCATCACTGGGAGATTTAGAAGTATTAAAGAAGGTTACACTTGAAGATGTACGTAATATCTATCAAAAGATGATAGAAGAAGATAATATCCATATTTTAGTTTGTGGGGATGTAGAGGAAGAAGAGCTTGCCACACGATGTAAACAATATATGAACTTTGATAGTAGAAAAAGTAAATATTCTTCTTCTTATCGTGTTTCTAATAATCGAAAGGAAATTTATAAAGAGAAATATCGCAATGTAACACAAAGTAATATTATGATGTTATGGTTTACGAATACAGCTATAAATGATGATGATTATTATGCATTAAGAGTTGCTAATGCGATGTTTGGTCAATACCCTTCATCATATTTATTTCAAGAAGTAAGAGAGAAAAATAGTTTATGTTACTCTATTTCGTCTAACTTAATTACATTTGATGGTGCTTTAGGTGTGACAACAGGTGTAGAAAAAGATCAAATACAACATGCAATTGATTTAATCAAAACACAATTTCAGCGAATTTGTGAAGGTGATTTTGATGACCAATTAATTGAAATTAGTAAAACAATGATTATGAACTCATTATTAGCAACGAAAGATTCTATGGGAAGTTTATTAGCTTTATCTTATCAAAATGCAGTATTATCAAGAAATCAGCAAGTTGAAGATATTATCAAGCAGATACAAAAAGTATCACGAGAAGAGATTATTGCAGTAATGAAGAAATGTGAACTTAAAATGACGTTTGT
>CAZQFM010000060.1:0-7895 GCA_964592705.1 uncultured Erysipelotrichaceae bacterium | reverse complement strand
GTATATCCACTTACGATACCCCCATTTAAGCTAGCTCCATTTATACTCCGTATTTTGGAAGTATCAATCCTATTATACAGCTCTCTTATATTAAAGGTACTCTCCATTCCATCTAAATTAATGACACTACTACTTTTTTTAATATTATACCTTACGAAGGTATTATCTGCCGCTCTCATCCATGCCAATTTAGTACAGTTACTTATATCCACGGTTCCTACTATTCTGTCAGAATCAAAGATGCTTAATCCTCTCAATTCTGTATTCTTACTTACATCTAGGTTTTCTATGAGTGTCAGTTCAGCAATTAGAATCTCTAACTTAAGATTCTTACTTAGATCTAAACTTTTCATATAAGAATTACTACAGTTTAAATACGTTAGATTAGGATTATTACTTACATCTAAACCTGTAAATCCTCCACTATTACCACAACTTAAATGTGTTAAATTAGGATTATTACTTACATCTAAACTTGTAAAGTAATTACTATCACGAACATTTAATTTCTCTAACATAACGTTCTTACTTACATCTATGCTTGTAATTCCAGTATTCCTACAATTTAAATATGTTAGATTAGGAAAATGTTCAATCCCTACTACACTTGTAATATTGCGATTACTATCTACATCTATCGATATTATATTAGCAATCTCATCACTAGATAAAACACCATCATTATTCGTATCAAAGTTTGTACTTATATAGTTTCTAAATGTGCTATCTGGAAAGTTTGTTACATCAATTGCTATATCACCTACAGCTTTTTCAATATTTTGGATACTTTCACTATTTTCTAATGATTCTTCTACTACAGTTTCTAGACCTTCCGTTTCTACATCTTCTTCTGTAGCTTGTACTGGAGTTTCTTCTTTTATAGTGTCTTCACTCTGCGCAAATAAACCACCTATAGAGTATGCTATAGATGTTGTAGCTAAACCAACTGTCATTGCTATTTTATACTTTTTATTCATTATCCATATTCCTCTCTCTCTTATACTCTTACCATATATATATTCGATTTCATTCATACTTTTAATAATACATAAGTAATATACAATATCAATCATGATAATGCAATAGGATACCAATATAATTACCATAACAAAAAAAAAAAAAAAAAAACATTATTTTGTTTAAATAATACAAATATTAGATATTATTTATTAGATTTCAAGATATTTATAAAGTGATAATCTGTAGGTACTAATAGAAAGTTTACCTTAAACTTTTCACATCTTCTCATATCTGTAATAATCGTAATGATAAAATTCTTTTTATAAGATATCCCATCTAGATAATTCTAATATTAAAAATTATATTATACTTGGTAAACTCTATTATAGCTATCCTTTACTAAAAAAGATAAGATCTACTCTCCTATCTTCCTTTGTATTGTAATGATATCGTTATTCTCAATAAAATAGTATGTTACTATACTTTACTCTTCTTCTAAACAATTTAATATTTCTAAAATACGATTTAAATCATCATCACCATGAAATTTAATTGTAATTTGTTTTTCATCTACTTTTACTTTTGTTTGTAGCTTCTCTTGTAGTCTTGTTTGTACAGGTTTATATAAGTGAGAAACTTCTTTTTTCACTACTTCAGCCTTAGGTTCATTCATACTTTTTACAAGAGCCTCAACAGCACGTACACTTAATTTTTCTGCAATAGCTTTTTGCGATACTTCAACCATATCATGATCATTTTTCAATGCTAATAACGCCCTTACATGTCCCATAGACAATTGTTTCTCTACCACATAATTTTGTACTCTGCTTGGTAATTTTAATAGTCTTAACATGTTGGCTACATGTTCTCTAGACTTTCCAACTCGTCTAGCAAGTTCTTCTTGTGTATAAGATAATTTCGTAATCATTTTCTCAAAAGCTTGTGCTTCTTCAATAGCATTTAAGTTTTCACGTTGAATATTCTCAAGAAGAGCTATTTCCATCATTTGTGTATCATCAAAATCCACAAGGATAGCAGGAATACTTTCTAAACCTGCCATCTTACTAGCACGTAATCTTCGCTCTCCAGCAATCAGTTCATATCCTTGAATACTCTTTTTTACAAGAATAGGTGTAAACACACCATGTAGTCGAATACTAGATGCTAATTCATCAATCTTATCATCATCAAAATCTTTACGTGGTTGATAAGGATTAGGCTTAATTTCATTTACATTTATTTCCAATTTACTACTATTTTGTACTTCTGTATTTCCTTGTTGGATATTATCTAAAACACCTTCAATATCATCCCCAAAGATTGCCGCAAGCCCTTTTCCAAGTCTTGCATCATCATGTTTTGACATAAGTATCCTCCTATCTTTTTTTATTCATTTTTACTACTTCATTCGCAAAGGCTGCATAAGCTTTTGCCCCTTCACAACGAACATCATATTCAAAGATAGACATACCACGACTTGGTGCTTCTGATAATTTCACATTTCTTGGTATATAACTATGGTAAACCCTATCTTTAAAATGCTTTCTAACTTCTTGTTGAACTTCTACACTTAATTTAGTACGTGCATCATACATCGTTAGTAACACACCTTCAATAACCAAATTCTTATTAAATAATTGTTGAACAAGACGAATGGTAAGTAAGAGTTGGGTAACCCCTTCTAAGGCATAATACTCACACTGTACAGGAATTACTACTGAATCTGCTGCTGTCATGGCATTCGTATTTAAAAGTCCAAGAGAAGGAGGGCAATCAATAATAATAAAGTCATATTCATCTTTTACTTTATCTAACTTCTTCTTTAATAACTCTTCTTTCCCAACTTCAAATTTCACCATTTGTAAATCTGCACCAGCCAATGAAATATTGGCAGGAATAATATCAATAGGAGGAGATGTTATCTTTTTTCTAATATCTGCGACTTCATATTCTTCCATAATCAAATTATAAACAGATAACTTATTTCCCTTTGCGTTCGCCCCCACTCCTTGTGTTGCATTTCCCTGTGGGTCAAAATCCACAAGAAGTACTTTATTCCCCAAATATCCTAAACCAGCTGCTAAATTGATAGATGTTGTGGTTTTCCCAACACCACCCTTCTGATTTGATACTGCTATGACTTTTCCCATAATACTCACATGCCTTTCTATTTAGGGAAACGAAGTGTGATAATAACATCGTCTTGCGTTTCTTCTTCATTTACAATTACTTCAACACCTGTACGCTTCACCATATTTACAGCTTGATGAATAGTATTCATCGCAATTCTCATACTTCTTGTAACACCTTTTAATACAGGTTTCTTTACATCTTTCACTTTATCTTCTTTAACAAGCTTTTCTGTCTGTGATACAGATAAACCTTTTTTAATAATTTTATCTAAAAAATCTTGTTGCTTTACTTGATCAACACCTAAAAGGGCACGAGCATGACGTTCACTAATTAACTTTGCACTAACTGCATTTTGGATATTATCATCTAAATTCAACAAACGGATTTTATTCGCAATGGATGACTGTGATTTCCCAATACGAAGAGCTAACTGTGATTGATTTAATGATGAATACTTCATAATTTCTACATATGCTTTCGCTTCTTCTATTGCGCTTAAATTCTCACGTTGAATATTCTCTACAAGTGCTAATTCGGCCATTTGTAATTCATCAGCTTCCAATATATAAGCAGGTACTTCTAACATACCATTTAATTTCATTGCACGAAATCTACGTTCACCAGCTACAATTTCATAATCATTATCTTTTTTACGAACGGTTATTGGTTGAATTAAACCATTTTCACGAATGGATTGCGCAAGATCCATTAACGCTTCATCATCAAATTCTGTTCTTGGCTGATAAGGATTTGGTTTAATTTTATCTATTGCTAATAGTTTTACTTCTTTTGTCATCTTACTTTCCTCCTCGTAATGGACTCTTTTTTATTTTCGCAAACACCCTTGGATATTTCATAGGTGTATTCGCTACTTTCTCAAATATATAATTTCGGCGGACAGCTCCATCCGATAGATGCTCTGTATAAGAGGCTTTTAATTGACACCCTAATACATGAATAGCATATTTTGCTTGCTGTACTTCCTCATCACCGCTGGCTCCTTTCATTGATAAAAAGATACCTCCTGGCTTTACTAAAGGAATACAAAGTTCGCTTAATACTGTTAAATTAGCAACAGCACGAGCAGAAACAATATCAAAAACTTCTCTATGATCTTTCACAAAATCTTCTGCTCGCTCATTCACACAATTTATTTCAATATGTAATGCTTCACATAAAGCATGTAAAAAGGTAATCCGTTTTCCTAATGGTTCTACAATTGTCACATCCAAGTCTGGATATAAAATCTTTAAAGGAATGCTTGGAAATCCAGCACCAGCTCCTACATCACATAAAGTACCTTTCATATCCAATAAAAAAGAAGGAAGAATACTATCAAGAAAATGCTTTTCATATATTTCATTCACATCTGTAATCGCTGTTAGATTCATACGTGAATTCCATTCTATCAGCATACTAGCATATTTCGCAAACTGCTCTTTCTGCCAATCACTTAATACAATATCTCTCTCACTTAACTTCTTTTCAAAATCTTCAATCTGAAATTGCATACTACTATCATCCTTCCGGCATCCTATATTATATCAAAATTCATCCTATAACAAAACCTTTACTTAAGGAATATTTCCCACTTCTCTATTTTTTTCATACACCACACTCATAAATCATAATTAGATAATAAATATAAATAGGATATATCATTCAAAATAACTATTTATCTTTCGAAATGTAGTCTTATAAAAAGAAAAATTGGTATCAATGTTTTCCGTATTATAACGTCAACACCATTACCAATTTACAATCTTAAAATAAAATTTTATTATACTATATCTTCTCTCTCCAAATCTTTGCGCCAAGTGCTGTTAATTTCCCATCTAAATTATCATACCCTCTATCAATATGATAAATATCACGAATAGTTGTAACACCTGTGGCAATAAGCCCTGCAACAACAAGACAAGCTCCACAACGAAGATCAGTAGCTATTACTTCACTTCCCGATAAAGGTGTTGCCCCATTTACCATAGCACTTGGTATCATAACGTTTATATTAGCCCCCATCTTATTTAACTCATAACAATGTTTAAAACGCTCTGTATAAATTGTTTCGGTCACAATCGATTGTCCTTGTGCCTGTGTTAAAAGAGCTGTTAAAGGTTGTTGAATATCAGTCGCAAATCCTGGATATGGTAATGTCTTAATATCCGATGCTTTCAATGGTTCATTACCACCTCTTATAATTACCTTATCAATATCAATCGTAATATCAACACCTATCTCATCTAACTTCAATAATAAAGACTCTAAATGTTGAGGAATAATATTCTCAATCGTAACTTCTTGAGCTGCAGCAGCAGCTAATACAATGTACGTTGCAGCCTCAATACGATCTGGTATTATTTCATGAAAACACCCATTCAAAGATTCTACTCCATCAATGGTAATGACATCTGTACCAACCCCACGTATTTGTGCTCCCATCTTATTTAATAACGTAGCTACATCAATAATTTCAGGTTCCTTAGCAGCATTCTCAATGGTTGTTCTCCCTTTAGCAAACACAGCTGCAAGTAATATATTAATAGTAGCACCAACACTAGAAATATCTAAAAAGATTTTAGCTCCTTTTAATTCATCCGCATGAATAATGTACGATCCTTGCTTATACTCTACCCTAGCTCCTAATGCCTCAAACCCTTTTAAGTGTAAATCAATAGGGCGTGGCCCTAAATAACAACCACCAGGCATCTTCATTTCCACATGTCCATATTTTCCAAGAAGCGCTCCCATAAAATAGTAAGATGCTCTAAGCTTAGTTACTGCATCTTGTACCATCGGACGATTCTCCATATGCGTTGGATCAATAACTAAATTATCACTCGACTTAGAAATAACATCAACGCCTAAATCACGAAGTAAAACAGACAATGACTCCACATCAGATATATTAGGTACACCACAAATAGTAACCGGACCACTTGCTAAAATTGCTGCTGGAATTAAAGCAACGGTCGCATTTTTTGAACCACTAATTCTAACACTGCCATTCAATTTATGCCCACCTTCAATTTTAATGACTTCTTCCATGACAATTCTCCTTCCAGTATTCCTATTCTATTAAAAACGTCACAACTCGTGATTAAATATAAAAAGTGTATATTTATTATAATGCATTTTCCTATGAATAGCTATAAAAAATAGCGAAATTCTTTTACTTAGCATACTATTTACCAAAAAAATAAGTAAAAAATTGGTAACTTTTGGTCATCTAAAATATTTTAAAAAAATAGTTAGTAAATACCTATTAATTTTGATATAATACTACTTGAAATTTATAAAAAGGAGTGATGTTACATGAAGGAGGTTGCCTTCGATAATGAACAATATGTTAAGTTACAATCAAAACATATTTTAGAACGTATTTCAAACTTTGACAATAAACTATATTTAGAATTCGGAGGAAAACTCTTTGACGATCACCATGCTTCAAGAGTATTACCGGGTTTTACACCTGATAGTAAATTAAAAATGCTACTTACATTAAAGGAAGAAGTAGAAATCATTATTGCCATCAGTGCACAAGACATTGAAAAAAACAAAATGCGTAATGATTTAGGAATTACATATGATGTAGAAGTTCTCCGCTTAATTGATGCTTTTCGTGGTGTAGGTTTATATGTAAGTAGTGTAGTTATTTCACAATATGCAAATCAACCAACAGCTGATTCTTTTAGACATCATTTACAAAATCTTGGTATACAGGTTTATTTACATTATCCAATTAAAGGATATCCAAATAATATACCATTTATCGTTTCTGATGAGGGTTATGGTAAAAATGAGTTTGTAGAAACAACAAAACCATTAGTAGTTGTTACAGCTCCAGGACCTGGATCTGGTAAGATGGCAACATGTCTTTCTCAACTTTATCATGAACATAAACGTGGTGTTAAAGCAGGTTATGCTAAATTTGAAACATTCCCTATTTGGAATTTACCATTAAAACACCCTGTAAACCTTGCCTATGAAGCTGCAACAGCTGATTTAAATGATATTAATATGATTGACCCTTTCCATTTAGAGGCATATGGAAAAACAACCGTAAATTATAATCGTGATGTAGAAGTATTTCCAGTATTAAATACGATGTTTGAAATGATTTTAGGAAAAAGCCCTTATCAATCACCAACGGATATGGGAGTTAATATGGCAGGACATTGTATCATTAATGATGAAGCAGCAATTAAAGCTAGCCAAGATGAAATTATTCGTCGTTATTTCCAAGCAAAAGTTGATTTCCGTCAAGGAAATGCAACAGAGGATACGATTGAAAAAATAGAACTTATTATGTCACAAGCCAATATTACTCCTGAACATAGAAAATGTGTACAGAAAGCATTAGATAAAGCAAAAGATACAAATGCTCCAGCAATGGCAATTGAACTACCAAATGGAGATATTGTTACAGGTAAAACATCCGATCTATTAGGTGCAAGCGCTGCTGCATTACTTAACGCATTAAAAGCACTTGGAAATATCAATGATTCTATACCTATTATATCTCCTAATATCATCGAACCTATACAACAACTTAAAATAAATTCATTAGGAAATAATAACCCTCGATTACATACAGATGAATTATTAATCGCATTAGCAATCAGTGCTACGACAAACCCTGTTTCACATTTAGCTATGCAACAGTTAGAAAAACTAAAAAACTGCGAAGCACACAGTACTGTTATTCTTTCACAAATTGATAGAACAACGTTACGTAAACTTAATATGCATGTAACTTGTGAACCACACTATCAAACAAAAAAATTATATCATCGCTAAAT
>CAZQFM010000059.1:1816-8129 GCA_964592705.1 uncultured Erysipelotrichaceae bacterium | reverse complement strand
TACACGGAAAAAAAGAAAAGGTGTTGTTTTCACCAACACCAAATGTTGTAGAACCATAATAAACCCATTCATTCATTATATTTATCTTATGTAACTCCTACGCTAATAGGAGCAATTTCAAGTTCTATTTATTGTCTTGTTGATGTATATTTTGTATCCAAAGGTGCTGGTAGTGTAGGACTTGCAGCATTGAATATTGCTATGCCAGTGTATACAATTTATTCTTGTATTGGTCTATTATTTGGTGTTGGTGGCGCAACTATAATGGGAATTGCGGAAGGTGCTAAAGATGATGTTACAAGAAATCAATCATTTACATTAAGCTGTATCATGATGTTAATAATTGGGATTATTATAAGTATAGTAGGATCAATATGGGTGGAACCTTTCGCAAGGCTTTTAGGATCGACTGAAGATATATTACCTTATGTTAAAGACTATATGCTACCTGTTAATATAAGTGCATTTGGTTTTATTTTTATGCATGCTTCCGGTATTCTCCTTAGAGCCGATCATGCACCTAAGACTGCAATGATTTCTTTAATGATAGGGAATATAAGTAATATCATTTTAGATTATCTTTTTGTTATGGTATTTCGTATGGGAATATTAGGTGCATCCATTGCTACCGCATTATCTCCTATTATTACATTATTTTGTATTGTAATTTATTTTATAAGAAAGAAGAATAAAGTGAAGTTTACGAAAGATTTTTATTCCACTCATTTGTTAAGAAGGATTGTTTCTAGTGGACTAGGAGTTGGAATATTAGAATTGAGTACAGGTTTTATAATTATCGTATTTAATATTATCATCTTAGCTATTTCTAATGAAACCGCATTAGCTGCTTATGCCATTATTACTAACATTGCCTATGTTCTTAAAGGGTTATTGACGGGAATGGCCCAAGCAGGGCAGCCGATTCTTTCGGCTAATTTTGGTGCAGGATATAAAGAAAGAGTATATGAAGTATTGAAGATTACACTCTTTTATAGTGTTATATTCTCACTTATTACATATTTTTGTTTCTTGTTATTTCCAAAAAGCATTGTGGCTGTTTTTGCAGAAGGTGATCAAGCATTAATTCAAGTGTCAGCTAAGGGTTTATGTATCTATTTTTCATCTTTAGTATTTATGGCTATTAACAGTATGATGATGAATTATTATCAATCCATTGAACAAGGGAAAATCGCAACAGGAATTGCCTTTTTAAAGGGAATTATACTGATTATCATTGGTTTGTCTCTTCTTGTGCCTTTTTTTGGATTGACCGGTGTATGGCTATGTGTTTTATTTGCAGAAGGAATATGCACACTTATTGTATGGTATTTTTATCGTTATACAAGTAGTACTATATCCATGGAAGATAGTTTCTAGACTATCTTTTTTTATCATAGAATATATAAGTAAATATTTTATTACTCTAGTATAACCTTTTCTTAAGAGTGTGTATTTAGGTTGTATAATTATCATGATATTGATAGTGAAAATAGTAAGAGTCATGTATGAAATATATATTTTTTTGTTTATGTTTCTTGTTATGATTGTATCAAAGTTTCTTTTGAAGAATATAATTTATATGTGAGAGGATTTTATAGCTATCTAAAAATAGAAAATTAGATAGGATAACATACGATAGAGATTTAAATGAATGTATATACATAATCTTAATTAGGAGAGTGATATTGTGAGTGATATATTGGTTATTGGTATTTTACTTTTTATTCTTGCCTTTATCTCTATAAAGACAAAGTCAAATAATAAGGGAGGTTGTGCAGGTTGTCATAAAAATTGTGCACAATGTGGAATAAAGACATCATTTTATGATGAGTATAAAAGGGATCAGGAAAGACTTAATAAATAGGACAAATAAGATTATAATTTAGAATTCTATATTACATAAGATGGGTTTCTTTAATCCATCTTTTTTTCTATAGTGGAAAGCTTAGTGAATACATTCTCTATATTGAATTTTAAAAAGGTATAAACGTCTATACCAATCATAGATAAACTCATACAGATAGATATGTGAGGGGGAACATCATGAAAGAGATTATAAAATTAATCGGAAATACACCTGTTTATCGTATAGAAAATACGAATATTTATGTAAAGTTAGAGAAGTTTAATGTAGGAGGTAGTATTCAAGATCGTACGGTTTTTGCTATGTTAGAACATGCACTACAGCAAGGAGATATTAAGGAAGATACCATCTTAATTGAAGCGACAAGTGGAAATACTGGAATTGCTTTAGCAGTTCTTGGTGCTGCTTATAAAATTCCTGTTACTATTGTTATGCCGGATACTATGAGTATAGAAAAGAAACAATTAATACAGGCTTATGGTGCACAATTGATATTAACAGATGGTACAAAAGGGATGAAAGGTGCTCTTGAGAAAGTAGAAGAACTTATGCAACAGGATCCTCATTATGTGACATTACGACCATTTGATAATGAAGTAAATGTGAATATACATTATGAAACAACAGGGAATGAAATTTTAAGACAAGTACCCAATATCGATATTTTTGTCACATGTGCAGAGACAGGAGGTAGTTTTAGTGGAATATCAAAACGTTTAAAAGAGTACAAAGAAACGATTACTTGCGTGATAGGAGAGCCAGAAAATAGCTCTGTAATAAGTGGACATGAACCAGGTAAGCATATAATTCAAGGAATTGGTGCAGGATTTACTCCTTCTATACTTAATCATGATTATATTGATGATATTATGATGGTTTCAGATGATGATGCGATAAAAGAAACAATTGCATTTGTGAAGGAAACAGGGGTATTTGTTGGATTATCAAGTGGAGCCAATATTGCGCTTGCAAAGCGATTAGCTTCTTATTATCCAGATAAGGTTATTGTGACGTTAGCTCCAGATGGTGGAGAAAAATATTTATCTATTTTAAACCTTTAGGACTAATATATATTATAATGGAAAGTAAATATTTCTCATAAGCCTATCTACTTACTGCCAATAAGACATTTATTTTCATATCTACTTTTTATTGATATAGTAGAATATTTATAAAGGTAGTAGTCATGATGTAAAATAAATATTCTATGAAAAGTGATATAATTATATAAAAAAAGCTAAAATAATGTATAATAGAGAGTATATATAGGAGTGGAAAGATATGAAAAATTATTATGAATTTTATACAAAACAAGTAAGTTCACGATTAACGGCTCATGATAAGAGAAAATTTAGAAGCCAAATTGAAAAAGATTTTAGTGAATTAGGGTGGAATGTTACATTTATGAAGGGGAAAAGTGGATTTAGTAAAGTTACGAATGTCCTAGCAGGAGATTTAAAGTTTGCGAAAGTAGTGATAGCTGTTCCATATGATACACCAGCAAAAGTATTTTGGCCTAATACAAAGTACTATCCTTTAAATGGAAATCGAAGTAATTTAAAAGGTTTTCTTCCATTGTATGGACCTGCACTCATTGTATATGGAATGATCTTAGCTATTCTCTCTTTTCAAAATCAAATATTTAGTAATGCAATGATGAGGGGGATATTTAGCATTTTCTCTATGGTTATCTTAGGATTTATGATGTATTATCTACTTCATGGATTTCGAAATAAACATAATCATACAAGAAATAGTGCTTCTATTATAGCTGCATTAGAAATAGCAAAATCTTTATCAAAAGATGAGAAAAGGAAAGTAGCATTTCTATTTACAGATAAGAATGTACATCGTCATCCAGGGGCAAAGGTTGCTATGGAAGAGTTTCAGAAAATAGGAAAATCTCCTACTATTATATCTTTAAATTGTATAGGGAGAGGAAAAGATATGGTTATAGGATATTTAGCAAATTCACGTAAAGTAGCTCAAGATTTGAATCGTAAATTAGATGTACGCTTAAAGCAAATACAAATTACAGATAATATGCGTATGCAATCGGCAATGGAACATTTTTCGAAAGCTGTTGTGATTGCGGCAGGTACCTTTGATGAGAAACAAGATTTGTGTGTATTGGGAACAGGAACAAGCAAAGATCATCATATGGAAGGTGAGAATATAACAAAGGTTGTACAGATTATTACAAAATATATTCAAACAATATAGAGGTGCATAATGAATATTAAGAGAATGATTCATTTTTTGAGAAGTAGGCCCTTTATTATTGCCGTCTTAATTCTTATACAGCTTATCTTCTTATTCTATTTAGTTTTTAAACTAAGTGAATATTTTGTGCCTATGTATTTTATCTTAATTTCTTTGAGTTTTGTGATGAGTATTTATATTATAAATAAGAATGAAAACCCTTCTTATAAGGTTACATGGATTGTTGTAATTGCGATATTACCCGTTTTTGGAGGTCTTGTATACTTGCTATTTGGTGGACACAAAGTTCCAAAAGAGCTCCGTATTCGAGATAATCAATCACATGAAAAAATACATATTTTCTTTTGGCAAGATGCTCAGATTATGGAAGAGTTGAAAGAAGAAGATTCTATTATACATAAGCAAGCGAATCTTTTATGGAAAGTTGCAGATTATCCTATTTATCGAAATACGGAAACAACCTTTTTTCCTTTAGGTGAGGATAAGTTTAAAGCTTTAGTAAAAGAATTGAAAAAAGCTAAGAAATTTATTTTTCTAGAATATTTTATTATAGAAGAAGGTATCATGTGGAATACTGTTCTGGATATTTTAGTAGAAAAAGTTCAACAAGGTGTTGATGTGCGTGTTATGTATGATGATGCAGGATGTATAGAAACATTAGGTAGCCACTATGCTAAAAAATTAAAGAAGTTAGGGATTAAGACAAAAGTATTTAATCCTTTAAGACCTCGTTTAGCGATGCAAATGAACAATCGTGATCATCGTAAAATACTTGTGATTGATGGAATTGTAGCGATGACAGGTGGTATTAATCTAGCAGATGAGTATATCAATCGTAAAGTACGCTTTGGGCATTGGAAAGATTGTGGTGTTATGATTAAAGGAGAAGCTGTTTGGAGTTTTACTGTTATGTTTCTACAGTTTTGGAATTATGATGAGAAAAATAAAGAGAACTTTTTTGATTATAAAGCGAAGTTTTCTGAAATTAAACATTTTAAACAAGATGGTTTAGTACAACCTTTCTCGGATTCACCTACTGATAGAGAAAATGTTGGAGAATATGCTCATATTAATATGATTAACGGTGCTAATAAATATGTTTATGCTACGACACCTTATTTGATTATAGACAACGAAATGAAAACGGCACTTACATTGGCTGCTAAGAATGGTGTTGATGTAAGGATTATTGTGCCACATATTCCTGATAAAAAATATGCTTTTGCGCTTACACAGCATACATATAAAGAGTTAATAAAAGCTGGGGTAAGAATTTATGAGTATACACCTGGATTTATACATTCTAAGTGTTTTGTATCGGATGATAAAGTCGCTATTGTAGGAACAATTAATATGGATTATCGATCCTATTATTTGCACTATGAATGTGGTGTGCTCTTTTATAAAAGTAAAGTTGTCGATGCATTAAAAGAAGATTATATAGAGATTTTAGCAAAATCTCAAGAAGTTACCTTAGAACAATGTTTAAATGTACCAATACTTAAACGTATTATTCGTGCAATACTTAATTTATTCGCTCCGATGATGTAGAGAAAAAAGTGATAATAACTTATAATTTATCTTACTAGTTCAAGCATAACAGTTCACTTTTTTCATCATAAGTTGTTTACATATCATGGTAGTATGGTATACTAGTATCGTCTATGTTTATAGTTTGGTAATATTGCCAAAAAAGAAAAGAGGAGCGCCACAACTCCTCTTTTTTTATCTCTTTTACGATAAAGAAAACCAATATTAATTCTAAAATATTGTTTATGTTCATAGCTTGAAAAGAAACAGTGATACATCAGGAAAGTATTTTTCATATCAATACCTCCATTCATGATTATAGTATAAAAAGTGTTTACATTTTTTATGTTATTATATTTTTATAGTAAGGAGGAAAGAAATGGATATTGATTTCCAAGAAGAAAATGATGAAACCGTAGAAGATTATATAAAAGATATCATACATGATCATAATTACGTAAGAGAGAGTTATACTTTACAATACCTCCCCCAGATGAATATAGAATTCAACTAGGTTTCAATAAATACTTTTTTATTGTCTACTTTTTGTTGATAAGTTCACCTTGTGGTGCACTTAAAATTTGAATTTAGGTTTTATAATATTACATATAAAGGCCACACTATAGGTGAGGTGTCAATATGGATTGTTTATTATTTAAAGATTATGTAAAAGGATGTAAACGTAATTTTAATGAT
>CAZQFM010000059.1:0-1806 GCA_964592705.1 uncultured Erysipelotrichaceae bacterium | reverse complement strand
AGAAGTATGAGCAAGATATTCACTATCGTGCTGTCCTTTTTCAACAATACTCTCGCTGTTATCATGCATATGTAGATAAATATAAATTAGCAAATGATTATATTAAGATTGCTTGGGAAGTTAAAGAATATGAAAAAAAGAATTCATAGTCATACAGAATAATGAAAGGAAGCTATGACTTTATTATTTTTCTACATGAAATAGATAAGACAAGCTACTCACGTTCTTGTATCGTTACAAAAATGGTATCACCAGCTTGTTTACCAATAGCTGATCGAATATCTTTACGTAATCCAATAATGTGATGAGGTGTTTTCATTCGTACGAGGCTACCTTGATAAGGAATACCATCAAAAGTTGCAGCTACTTTCACTCTACCTTTTCCAAATTCTTCACGTACATCATAGGGAAAATTTATATATGCTCCATCAATATCAGGTACTTTATGAATGACTGCTTGAAATTCATATATTTTTTTATTCATAAATGCAATCCTTTCTACTCTTTTTCATCTAAATTATATCACACATATGTAGTGTTAAAAAAATGAAGTTATCGCAACATATTCACTTTAATGTAATTAGCAATAATATTGATTCTAGTGATGTGCTATTTACCATTTTGAAAAAAAATATTGATATATAATTATTTCTTTTATTTATATAATAATGTTTGTTTAAAAGATATGTTTTAATAACCAAATGTAATCAATTATTTTTGAAAGTAAAAACAATAGCTGCCTAAGACGATGGTTGCAGGTAGGTAATTTAGATTTTCCTATCATAAAGTAAGTATTGATAAAAATTTCAGCACTATGAGGAGTTTAGTTAGCCAATAGAACATTGTATTAATTGGTACTATAAAAAAAGAGGTGAAAACCTCTTTACTTTTTAAATGGTGACCCGTCAGGGAATCGAACCCTGGACCCACTGATTAAGAGTCAGTTGCTCTGCCAGCTGAGCTAACAAGTCATATCTTATGTGACTAATACTAACACATGATATTAAAATTTTCAACTCTTATCCATCAAAAAGATAAAATATTTTTATATGAAATCAGCTCCATAAGATAATGAAAGCGAAGAGATTAGATGTAAGGATTAGTATAGAAAAAGATAAAGCTTTCATGAAGTTTAGTTTCATGGTAAAATAATGCATGAGGTGTTTTATATGAAAATAGGATTTATAAGTCTAGGTTGTAGTAAAAACCTAGTTGATAGTGAGAAAATGATGGGGATGCTTACAAGTAATCAACATGAACTTGTAAATGATCCAAATGAGGCAGAAGCTATTATTATTAATACTTGTGGATTTATTAATTCAGCAAAAGAAGAAGGTATTCGTACGATATTTGAAATGGCAAAATATAAGGAAAAAAATTGTCGAAAGCTAATTGTAGTAGGGTGTTTAGCACAGCGCTATAAAGAGGAATTACAAAAGGATATACCTGAAATTGATGCTGTGATTTCGATTAAGGAGTATCCTCGTATTCATGAAATATTAGGGGATTTATTTGATGATCATAATTTAACAAGTTATGCAAAGAGTGAACGTTTGGTTTCTAGTAAACCTTGGACAGCTTATTTAAAGATTGCAGAAGGATGTTCCAATCGTTGTACATATTGTGCTATACCATTGATTCGTGGAGGGAATGTATCTTTTCCTATAGAACAGTTAGTTCAAGAAGCGAAAAAGTTAGCCCAGCGTGGTGTGAAAGAACTTGTTTTAATTGCCCAAGATACTACTCGTTATGGTATTGATTTATATGGGGAACGCTCTTTATTAAGACTATTAAAAGAAATACATA
>CAZQFM010000058.1:0-8373 GCA_964592705.1 uncultured Erysipelotrichaceae bacterium | reverse complement strand
ACACTTTCTTGCAAGGTATTCAAAATTCATTTGTAGGAAGTTTTTTTAGTGGTATTACTCCTAGTTCTACTGGAGGACAATTTGCTCAAGCGTATATATTTAAAAAGCAAGGTATAAAAGTTAGTGAAGGTGCATCGTTATTATGGGCAGATTTTATAGTGTATCAGACAACAATGATGATTTATGTAACTGCACTATTTGCTTTTAGGTTTGCTCATTATAAAGAAATTGTAAATTCATGGTTTTTGTTTATACTCATAGGATATATATTAAATGTATGTGTTATTTCTGCACTTTGGACAATGGCTCTATTTCCAAAGATATATTTAAAATTAAGTAGGGTAGCTGTTAATCTATTATCTAAAATAAGAATTATAAAGAATAAGCAAAAAACATTAGATACTTGGACAGAACAGTTAAATTCTTTTACAGAAGAGATAAAACAAATGCGTCATGAAAAACAAATTATTGCAAAGACTGTTTTATTGAATGTATTAAGGCTTACCGTACTTTATTCACTTCCTTTTGTTATTGCTCGTACAATTGGAATTGACCTTCCATGGTATCGTCTAATGGATGTTATCGCTATTTCTAGTTTTGTTTCTATGGCAAACTCTTTTATTCCTATCCCAGGTGCAAGTGGTGGAACAGAGTTAGTATTTACTGCACTTTTTGTACCTCTTATTGGAGGTGGAGCGACAGCAAGTAGCGTAATGATACTTTGGCGTTTTTCAACTTATCACTTTGTTATTCTAGTTGGAGGTATTATATTCATACTATTAAAGCGAAAGTTTGATAAGAAAAAGATGGAGAAGATATAAAGTAACGTTGGGAGGGAGTTAAATGAGGATAGGAATATTTTCGGATACATATACACCAGAGATAAATGGTGTTGTATCTTCTATCGTGACTTTACAAAGGGAACTTGAAAAAAATGGTCATGAGGTTTATGTTATAACTAATCATAAAGCTCTATTTTCAACGCAAAGAGAAGGGAATGTTTTAAGGTTACCTGGTCTTGAATTGAAGTGGTTGTATGGTTATAAACTATCGACTCCATATCACTTTAGTGCGAAAGAGCAAATTAAAAAAATGAATTTAGATGTCATTCATGTACATACAGAATTTGGTGTTGGATTATTCGCAAGGATTATCGGACATCATTTACGAATTCCAGTCGTTTCAACTTATCATACGATGTATGAGGATTATACTCATTATATTAATAAGTTTGATATTGAGGAAATAGATCGTGTAGGTAAGAAAGTAATTGGATCCCTTTCTAAAACAATTGGAGATACTGCACAGGCAATTATTGCTCCTTCAGAGAAAACCAAAGAGGTTTTATTAAGGTATGGATTAAGAGTACCTATTTATACTATTGCAACTGGTCTTAATTTTGAGAAGTTTAATCCAGATCGAATAGAGCAACAGAAAGTAGAAGAAATACGATTGGAATATGGCATTCAAAAAGATGATTTTGTAATTGTATTTGTAGGACGTATCGCACAGGAAAAAAGTATAGATATACCAATTGAAGGTTTTCGATATATTAAAAATAAAAAAATTAAATTAATGATTGTCGGTGGAGGACCTCAATTAGAAGAATTGAAACAATTAGTAAGCAAGTATCAGCTAGAAGAACAAGTAGTAATTACTGATAAAAAATCAAGTGAAGAAGTTCCTATTTATTATAGCTGTGCAGATGCGTTTGTATCAGCATCTTTGACAGAAACACAAGGAATGACATTTATCGAAGCATTAGCGTGTGGTCTTCCTGTATTCGCTAGAAAGGATAAAGTTCTTGATGAACTAGTTTATGAAGGTGAGACAGGTTACTATTTTGAAACACCAGAAGAGTTTGCACAAAAGCTATTAATATATTGTGAATCTACAAATGAATTTAAAAGAAACGTGCAAGAAAGTGCTAAAAAGGTAGTTGTGAAATATGATAGTAATATTTTTTACAATAAAGTTTTAAGTGTATATTATCAAGCAATCGATGATTTTAAAGATGCTTATGAAGTACTTAAGATAAGAATATTAGATGATTATGTAAGAATAACAGTGCAAAATGAAAAAGAAGATCAAGAGATTAAAATCTTAATTTCGATTGATGATCATTTTTATCAAAAAATACGAAAAGGTATGTTACTTGATCGATCAACGATTGAGAAGTTTCAAAAGAAGGAAATACAGTTACATGCGTATCGTGGATGTATTAAGAAATTACGTTTAAAAGATTATACTTCAAAAGAAATTACTCGCTATTTGTATGGGAATTATGATTTAGATGATAAACAAGTTCAAGAATTAATTAGTGAGTTGGAGCATAATGGGTATTTAAATGATCAAGCATACATGATGAATAAAATTGAGAAGATGCAATATAAACTTCAAGGTAAGGGAAAGGTTACACGCTATTTAATAAATAAAGGTTTTGCTCCTGAAGAAGTAGAAGCAGCTTTAGAAGCTAACAAAGACGATGAAAGTTCAAAAGCTCAATTATTAGCGAATAAGTTAAAAGAGAGCGTTCGTGATAAATCACGCTTTATGAAGCAGCAAACAATCATGCGTAAATTAGTTAGCAATGGATTTGATAGTATAACTGCTAAACAGGTTAGTGAGGGGCTTAATTTTAATGAAGAAGATGAAAAATTTGCTTTAGATAAAACTATACAAAAGGGAATTCGTAATTACTCTAAAAAGTTCAAAGGATATGATTTGAAAAATAGAGTACTTACCTATTGTTTAGGGAAAGGTTTTCAAAGTAGCGAGGTTCTAGATAAGCTGAATGAAATGGAGTGGAAAGATGAATAAGTTATTAAATGAATTATTAGATGGAGAGCATCTAACAATACATGTATTGGTTACGCAAGTGAACAAAGGAATAACTGCGAAAGGGTCTCCCTATTTATCGTTTCTTTTACAAGATAAATCGGGAACTATCGATGCAAAATATTGGAATGTAAGGGAAGAACAGTTGCAGTTATATAAACCAGGTATGTTAGTAGCAGTAACTGGTGATGTTTTATCTCATAATAAACAGCTACAATTTCGTATTTCCTCTATAGAAATATTGGATCGATCAGAAGTAGATTTAAGAGAGTTTGTGCAATCTAGTACTATACCAAGGTTAGAATTGAAGAAAAATATTGAAGAGCTTATTCATTCTATTCAAAATAATAATATTAAGAGTATATTACTGACTCTATTAGAGGAGTATGAAAAGGATTTTTATACATATCCAGCTGCCTCTAAAAATCATCATAATTTTGTAGGAGGGTTAGCAACGCATGTACTAGGAATGTTAAAATTAGCGGAACAAGTATGTGTATTGTATCCAACCTTGAATAAAGATTTACTTTTTGGTGGAGTTTTACTTCATGACTTAGGAAAACTTATTGAATTGAGTGGTCCTGTCATAACAGAGTATACGATGGAAGGAAAGCTTCTAGGACATATTTCTATTATGCAAGCTAAAGTAGCTTCTATTGCAGAGCATCTTAATATAGAAGGAGAAGAAGTCATCTTGTTACGACACATGATTTTATCTCATCATGGAGTTTATGAATATGGTTCTCCTGTATTACCAATGTTACCAGAAGCTGAGATATTATTTTATATAGATAATATGGATGCGAAGATGAATGCTATGGAAAAAGCATTAGATCCAATTCAACCAGGTGAATTTACACCACGTATATTCTCTCTAGATAATCGTTCATTTTATAAAAGTAAATTAAAAAAATAGGAACCGTATAGGTTCTTTATTTTTTGGAATTTAGTTTTCAGGGATATTATTTTCTAATTGAAAGCAAGAGAAAATGCAATAAGGAATTTCACAAATAAACCCAATAATTAAAAGAATAACAAGTAAGATAGGGTAAAGTAAGACTTTTGTTGTTTTCTTCATTTTTATAAGGTGATGTTTTGTAATTGTATAGCCGCAATGTAGACCAGCAATTTGATATGCAAATAATAAGCTCATGATAAAGAACTTGCGATAAATGTCTGAGGGGATTTGTAAATTCTGGAAAGTTTGTGTTTGAAGATAAGAAAAACATATGAGCAAGATTAGCGATACATTGATAAATGCAGTAATAAAAATAGTAAAATTCCATTTCAAAAATGATCGATATTCTTCCTTGTTTTGAGGAATACATTTTTTTGAAGTTTGTGTATTAATAAAGTTGCTTTTTAATTGTTTGTTTTTATTTTTCTGTTTTTGACTCCATTCATATTCTTCGTATAACGTTGGTGAAGTTTTCCGTTTTCGTGTATTTTTTTTTTGGTTATCAAATATTAGCTCTGGTTGTTTATTATTATCGTTATAGTCGAATTTTAAGCGGGATGTATTTTTATTTGTATTTATATTTTTCTTATCTAATTTTGGTAAATCATTTAAAAAGTTATGTGACTGCTTTACCAATTTTTTATTTGGGGATACTGTCATTGTACCCATAGGGAAGAATTTTTCAATTGTTTGTTGTTTAGGAAAGTTATCTATTGGGAAACCTTCTTTTGTTTGAGTAAGTGTTGGTGATCTCATCATAGATACATCTTCTTCTGGCTGTTTTTGAAGATTATGCTTCTTGCGGTTTTCTGCTTCTCTTGCGAACCAATCAGGATCCATAAAGTCTTCTATCAAGTTTTCTTGTGTTTTATGTAAACTTTTATTTTTACAAATTGTTTCATATTGATTTTGTGCATCTAAATGTAGATTGTTGAGTTCTTTTTGAAAGTCCTCTAGACAATGGCTATCTTCATTTTTATTTATGTTATTCATCTTTTTTTCATTATTCGAATGTTCTTTGACTTTGCGAAACAAGGGAATGTTATATAAGCTTTCATTAGCTTTTTTTTGATTACTCATATATACCTCACTTTATCTTCATTTATGGATACTACTTAAACTTCACTCTTTTATCAAATGCATTATATCAAAATTCATAAGAAAAAGGAATCAAATTAAACTTTGATAAATATCATTTTTGAATCATAAATAAGAATATCTTCATAAGGGGCATTATTGTAATATAAACTAATGTTTGTTATAATCGTCTACAGTATCAGATACAGAGGTAGTAAGTATGAAATATAAAGCTTTATTGATTGTCCCAGCTTATAATGAAGAAAAAAATATATTGAGAGTATTTGAAAGTATTGAAGATAAACATATTGAAATATTAATTATTAATGATGGTTCTACAGATAATACACGTTTTATTTGTGAAAAGAACCATATTCCCTGTATTCATTTAATGCATAATTTAGGGATAGGTGCGGCTGTACAAACAGGTTATCGTTATGCATATTTTAATAACTATGATATTGCCGTTCAATTTGATGGGGATGGTCAACACAATATTGAAGACTTACGAAATTTAATTGATCCAATTATTCGAAATGAGTGTGATTTTTGTATTGGTTCTAGATTTTTATATCCTTTACAAGATGGATTTAAATCCTCTTCATCAAGGCGAGTTGGGATAAGAGTCATTTCAAGGTTGATATATTTTTGTACTAAGCAGAAAATAAGCGATCCAACTTCAGGATATCGAGCTGCTAATCGAGAAGTGATGAAAGAGTTTTTAGATAATTACCCATCCGAGTATCCAGAACCAGAATCAACGGCTTATTTATTGAAAAAAGGGTATCGTGTAAAAGAGGTTGCTGTTACGATGAATGAAAGATTAGAAGGTAGATCATCGATACATAGTTGGAAGAATATATATTATATGTTAAATGTTTGCTTGTCTATTTTATTAATGAGTGCGAAGAGGAAGTGATTATTATGAATATTATGTTACGAGCAACGCTTATTGTTATTGTTGTTATATTTAATATAATTGTTTTATCGGTTTTAAAAAAGAAGAAAATAGAGACAAAGTATGCATTACTTTGGATTCTTTCTTCAGCATTATTATTACTATCAGCTTTATTTCCAAATATGTTAGATAAGCTTTCTTATATTTTAGGATTTGAGGCAGCATCGAATATGATATTTTTATTTGTTTTTTTTATTTTGTTGTACATAAATTTTATATTGACATTAGTTATTTCTAAACAGAGAAAACATATTGTGACCCTGATTCAAGAAGTATCTGTTTTAAAATATAGGTTTGAGCATGAAGTTGAAAAAAAGTAATATGATGGTTCTTTTATTTTTATTATATATAATCCTATCAGCAGGTGGATTAATACTTTTTAAATTAGGGTCAAAGAGTGCAATGTTTTGTTTGCAAAGTAGTGGTTTTACAATAAGTCTGTCTTGGACTATATTATTAGGGATTATTTGTTATGGATTAAGTTTTCTATTATGGTTAGGTATTGTATCAGCTCTTGATTTATCTTATGCGATGCCACTTTCCGTAGGGTTAGTAAATGTGCTTGTTTTAATAGGTTCAGCACTTGTGTTAAATGAAACCATTTCGATAATGCAATGGATAGGTGTTTTTGTTATTATCTTGGGATTATTTATTATGAATATGGGAGGTTAACATGTTGGATAGAAAATATAAAATAAAAGTAAAAAGAAAAGATCTACCTATAATTTTATTATTGCTAGTTGCTTTTATATTGCGAATAGGTGTATTGATAACCAAGGGGCCTATGTATGGCTTAAATAGTGATGATGTTTCTTATGTGAACTCAGCTATAACATTTGTGGAAACAGGACAAATAACAATGCATGGTGTTCTATCTGCACAAATTATGCCAGGTATGCCATTTATGATTGCCCCATTTGTACTTTTATTTGGAAAAGGATATGGGCTTTGGTTAGCATTGAAATTACTTTGGATTACAATGGGATTAGCATCCATATTTGGAGTATATAAGATTGTTAGAATATTTTCGAATACTTACTTTGCAATATTTGCAGCATGTTTTTTTCTTGCCCCAGATTTTGCTTGGATGGATAATTTAATACTCACGGAAACACCATTTATGTTTTCTTTTATATATTTGCTTTATTTTAGTATCCAGCTCGCACATAAAAAGCAGAAAAAATATTTCTGGTTTATTTTAATATCATATTCTTTTTGTTTACTCATGCGACCTACTATTGCCCCTTATCCTCTCTTTCTATTTGTCTATTTATACTTTAAGAAATACGATATGAAGCTCATGTTTCGCCAAATAATAATAGCTGCTCTTTTTGTATCATCATTCATTATTCCTTGGACAATAAGAAATTATATACATTTTAATGAGTTTATACCGCTGACATATGGAATGGGAAATCCTAAACTACTTGGTACGTATCAAGGGTATCAACCTCCTAATGATATAGATTTAGATTATAAAACATATGTTATTGATAAGATGAGTGATGAAATAAAGGAGTATTATGATTTTGAAGCCAATGAATGGAAAGATCATTATATGTCAAAATATTATGCTTTAAAATTAGATGGTGTATATGCTGATTATCGCTTAAAGATGTGGAAAGAAGAAAACTTTCCTGATTTTATAAAATCTTATTTTATATTTAAGCCCCAAATTATGGTTTATAATTCTTTTTATTGGGATAATGTTTTTTCAATTCCAATATCTTGGAATTATTGTTTTCGTGCCCTTGATTTATTTTTATGTTTCTTTTCTGTCTTTGCCATATTATTTGATAAGCGTATAAGACAGGAAGGTTATCTTATAGTTATTCTGTATATTTTTCAAATCGCTGTATATTGTTACTCTTTTGTCTTTGATCGCTATGCACAGACATTATATTTTCTAAGGTTTATTATTATTGGATGGGGATTACAAATATTATTTCAGTATATTAAAAAGAGGCTTATAACAAAAAATCTTAAACTTACTTGAAGCTTAGGCTTCTTTTTTTATTTCATAGGTTTATGATTTATATGTGATAAAGTCATATAAATAAAAAAGCTCATGATATCATGAGCCTAGTTTATTTAATATGGGGCGGACGATGGGGATCGAACCCACGCATGACGGGACCACAACCCGCTGTGTTAACCACTTCACCACATCCGCCATATCTTATCAAGCAATTAGTATTATATCCTATAAGTATTCACTTGTAAAGTACTTTATTGAAATTTTTATGAAATGTGATATAATTTTTTTTACTAAGGAGTGATACTATGAGTAAGGTTTCTTTTGTATGTGACTCTGGAAGAATAAAAGGTTTTTTTGGTAAGTTTGTCATCATTGTTTTCTCAGAATCCTAGCCATTATGGCAGTGTCTGTTACATCTAAAATCACATAGTCTTAGTAACAATATTTACTTGATTTCTCCCATGATGTTTTTAGTCATTATGACAAAAATATATCTGCAGACTTCTCACTTATTTTCTTTTTAGGGGTAGGGAGCTAATGAGATTGAAGAGTTTTGGTCATGTT